>JAJFJS010000012.1 GCA_021773815.1 Gammaproteobacteria bacterium | reverse complement strand
GAAATGTTCTGGATGCTCGACACCCTTCTCAGCTATCTTGGTAAATAAGCCGGTTTTTAGGATTCCGACATCTTCGGCAAACATGCAGAATAGAATTTTGTTTAAGAAATGCGCGACTGCCTGCGGATCATGGCCATCACTTCTAAGCGCATACGCGAGATCTGCGAACCGGCCAGCTGCCTTTGCTGTGATTTGATCCCGCGTCCTACTTGGTCGTAATCGTTCTGGATCCTTGAACGCTGACCGAAGGAGGCCGAGTTTTTCTGGTTCAGCCAACTCCTCAAGTTGAAGGATATGAATATCCTGTACCGCATTCTGAAACGCAGTATGAATTTCGATCGTATCAATGTCTGAGACGATCAGTAATGGGGGTGATTCAAGAGCGAGTGCATATTGCTGGAGTTGCTTCAGCGCCTTCGCCATTGTTGACGGCCGACCAGCACTCTTACTCTTGTACTCCCAGCCAAAATGACCACGCTTCCAGACGTCTGCCCAGCCCCGTCCCGAGCCGGTCTTTTCGACTCCTTTTTCAAACGCATACCATTCCCCCGTCGGGTCGGCATCGTTAGGCGTCTTTTCTTCAAGCAACCAACACAAGTCGATGAAATGCTCTTGCGCGGAGGCCTTCTCCGTAGTTGTGGTACCTAGCCATTTTGCAATAAATTCTTCAGGCGTCATGCGAGGAATGTACATTCATCTGCGTCTGTACCCAAGAGGTTTATGCCGGATCCAGATACCGCAAAACCTGATCCCGCGCCTCCTGCCATAGTTCGCCCTGCCCACAATCCGGGGTCGACGTGAATCGCACCTGTATATGGATCGTCGCATCCTGAACCTCCGCTCGCGCTCGGGCAACCACCTGGCCTTGTTTCTGACGCACGCTCAGCACGCTGATCTGCATTTTCTCCATGTGGCCAAGCTTAGACTAACGGCCAAAAATCGCCGATGGGAGAAAGTGGCGGATTTATAGAGTTATCAGGATCGCATTTGACAAAAATTTATTGTAAGCCTGCAATTTGAAAGCAATAGATAGAGCTCAGAATATTAGCTGCTATTCAAATACTGCTCAAATGTTCTTGCGACTTTGGGATTTAAGATTCTTATGTAGCTGATCTTTCCCATGATGCTTTGGAGTTCTATTTTCCTGCTTTCTTCATCGAGATTTTTATTCTCTTTATAACAATGAATTTGTGCCCTTAAGCGATTTCTATAATCTTTGGGTACGGTCAATCGGCCTGCGTTAAGATTGAGCTTATTTACTGACTGCCTTCTACCTCTTGTGCTCATGCTTGTCTTTCGGTAATTTTTCCGAACACCTTTCGATCTCATCATTTTTGAAATGTCAGAGAATAATTCGGTCAGATGATTTTCTGTAAAGGTTCTATTCGTTGAAAGAGTAATATCATCTATGAGCCTTGAATAATTTATGCCCTGATTTCGCAAAGAATGCGCAAGTTTTGGCTCAACATCCCAGAAAACCGATTGAGCAATATAACTGCTGCAACCCCAACCTTGAGGGAGAGCTCCATGATATGTCGTTAGCGATGTTAGTAACTCAGAAACTGAATGCGGTAAGCAAAAAAATCCTTGCCAAAGAGAATGAACAGTTTTGGCTGTAATGCTTGGGAAATAATTCGAAATATCTGTATTTATAACTACTCTTTTATTCAGATGTAGACCTGCATTTCTAATGTGATTACGAACTATGCCGTCTGATCCTTTTGGTAACCCGCCGTTTAGATAAAACGGAAAATCTATATTCCTGAAAATTTTCCTATTAATTTGCTTATGTAATTTCTTCAATTCTTCGGATGCGCTGTGAGTTATCCGAATATCGCCGTTCGGCTTAATTTTCCTTTGCCCTGGGCGCCAATGATTCTCTATATTTTCTGCAACAAGATTTAGTCGCTTTGCGGAAAATGATAGGTATCGGCCCAATGATACTTCGCTGCCAAAATGTGGGCCTTTATAGAATAGATCGAAATTTTTCATCTCGCGACAAAGTGGTTTTCAGAACAGACTTAAGTTCTTTTATCACTGGGTTTTTTCGGGCGTCGTTATCTTCAACACACAATAAAATAAAAACGCTAACAGGTAGACCGAGCGATACCGTTATCGCTGACAAATTTTCAAAACTCGGTGTTCTTTTACCGCGTTCAATTAGAGATAGGTGAGAAATAGAAATCTGGAGATCGTCCGACAATTGCTCTAGCGTTATTGATTGCGCCAGACGCAATTGCCGAATTTTTTGTCCGATCTCTTGGATATTCATCAGGAGTATTGGGGCTCGATTAGCTATTTCAAACTGTCAATAAAATCTGCAATTACAGGTAATAACTTAATTACCTTCTCCAGTAATTCAATCATCCAAACAACAGAAACTACCTGTTCATCAGACTCAAGAATTCCGTCAATAATTGCGATTACCTTTTCCAGTTCAATAATCGCTGCAGCATCGGGATCATCGTGCATTAATGCGCGACATACTAAAAGTTGTTCACGCACACCTTTCAACATATCAGTATTCAATGTATACATGGCTTATGCCTCTATCAGACGGACGCGGATTGCGCCCCGTCCCGGCATACACAAACTGGACCGTCTGAAATGATCCGATGCTACGAGCCCATACCCCAGAACCGACAGGTTCCCCGTCCCGTCCCATGTCCCAGTGACTAGGTGCCGTAGACAGCACGATCATCATGGTTGTGGGCAGGAAAGTTGGCGCTCAACGCGCCGGCGTGCGCACAAATTGCACGCCAACAACTGGTCCAGCCATACTGATACATTGTTAAAGAGCACCCGCATGAATCATGCGGTCAGGGCGACTATACTCAGATTTGACTCAGAGTCAAATCAATTTTTTGGCTGCAGGTGTTATCTGCGATTGTCGCCAGTTTCGATCTCTCGTTTTTATTCGCGGGAGGCCAAAACAGCTGAAAGTGGTGGGCCCGCCAGGACTCGAACCTGGGACCGAGCGATTATGAGTCGCGCGCTCTAACCAACTGAGCTACAGGCCCGTCTTTATATTCCTTTTATACTGCCCCGGCGCTGGGTTCAAACCCGCATGAGATCTATACTGTAACGGGCCATGGGATTCTTATGAGTCCCCTGCTCTAACCAACTGAGCTACAGGCCCGCGTTACCGGCATCCGGGGCGGGGATTCTAGCAGCACCGGGGGGGTGCGTGCAGGTATACTACCGCGCGTTGTTGCTGATTTTTCCACGCGTGTCCGGCACGGGCGCCTGAACAGACTGGATACATGAGTCAAAGAACCGCTGATTTGCCCCCGTTGACCGGCCTGCCTCGCATCCTGCGCGAGATGCGCTACAACGAATTCTTTCGTCAGGCCCTCGGGTTGCTGCTGGTTCCCGTGTTTGCGTGGCTGGCGCAGCCGACGACGCCCGGTTTTCTGATCGGCGGCGTGATCGCGATCGTCGGCATGCTGATACGCCTGTATGCGTCCGGGTTCATCGTCAAGAACAAGCAACTGGCCACGAACGGGCCCTATTCGCTGGTCCGCCACCCGCTGTATACGGGCAACCTGTTGCTGGTCATCGGCTTCACGTTTGCCTGCGGTCAGTGGTGGGCGTTGATCGTGGCCGCCGCGTTCTGGTGGTTCTATTATCCGGCTGCGATCGACTATGAGGATCGCAAGCTGCACAAGATTTTCGGCGCCGAGTGGGAGGCATGGAGCGCGACGGTGCCGGCGGTAATCCCGCGCACCATACGCATTCGTGACGGCGGCGGCTGGTCATTCGAGACGAGCTGGAAACAGAATTACGAAGCGCTCATCGTGATCTATACGATCTTCTGGCTGGTTTATGTCGGCCGTCAGTTCGCCTGACCGGGCCGGCGCACCGGTAACCGATTCGATTGATCATGGCAGGCGTCGAGCAAAGCGGCGAACTGCTTAGCAGCGGCTATCAGGGCATCGTCTACAAGGTCGCGGCCGGTCCCGAACATCCCGGCGTTCGCTACCTGATCGTCAAGCAAGCTATGGGTTCGGCGCCCGTGCGCTGGTTCCGGCGCCGGATGATTCGGCGCGAGCACCGTATCTACGAGCGGTTGGCCGGTATCGCCGGGATCCCGCGGTGTTTGGGTCTGGAGCGCGGCGATCGCCTGCTGCTCGAGTTCATTGAGGGCCAGCCGCTGAAACTGTCGAGCGACGAACTCGACGATCGTGAGCAGTTCTTCGCCGCGTTGCTCGAGTTGCTGCAGGCGGCGCATCGCGCCGGCGTCGCGCATGCGGATTTAAAGCGTAAGGAAAATATTCTCGTGACGCCTGCCGGCCTGCCGTGCCTGATTGATTTCGGTTCGGCGGTCGTGCGACCCGACACCGGTGGGGGGGTGCGCGCGTGGTTGTTCCGTCAGGCCTGTCAGATCGATCTGAACGCCTGGGTCAAGCACAAGTATCTGGGTCGTTATGCCGAGGTCAGCGCGGCGGATGCGTCATTCTATCGCCCGACGTTGATTGAGCGCGGGAGCCGGCCGCTGCGTCGGGCCTGGCGCAAGCTAACGGCGCGACAGTGGCGCAAGGCGCGCCGGCGGCGGCGTTCACGACCTTGAGAATGCCGGGCAGGGGACGACCACGTCGCCCGCCGCGTGATAGTCATAGCGACGACCGTCGTAGTACAGCCCGATCAGCCAGCCGCAAGCACTCTCTCCGGCCAGGCATTCGGGCGTGCAACCGGCTGGTGCGGATTGCCCGTCAAACGGCTGGATGTCGATCAGGCGAACGTCCGGCGCCGCGGCGTCGAGGCGGGCCGCAAGATCGATGCGTGCGCTTTCGGCCATCGCCGTGATCGCCGAATCCCGGTCGGAACCCTCTCGGCCGGGTGACGGCTCCTGCGGCCTGCGTTTGCCGTTGCGGCAGATGCGGCCGTGAGCGCCTGCGACGCGCACATCGAAGCGCCGGCCTTCGGCTTCGACGACGGCGCGGTGGCCGGCGGTCAAGACCTGCTGGTAGGACATGCCGGGTTCAGGGCAGCCGAGACTCGAATCGTTGAATTCCCGCGCCTCGAGGGATACTAATGTCACCTCGGTCATCGGCAGAGACAAGAATTCGGCAATCACCTGCCGGGCGATGTGGCCGGGATCGGCGGATATTACGGGCGGGGGCGTGGCGTCGCAGGCCCCGAGTATGACCAGCAGGAAAACGGCCACGGTCAGCACGGCTGCCCGCACCCGGCACCGGGTGGCGATCGGGTTGAATCGGTTCGCCGGCATGGTGAAGACCTTACCGGAATTGGTGCATAAACTGTAGGCTTGAAACATGGTAACGAGTGCGGACGAGCGACGCTTCTTCCATGTCCTGATCCGGGCGGTGTTTGCCGTTACCGCCGTGGCGACTCTGATCGCGATGTTCGGGTCACTGGCCTGGCAGGCCGAGTTGTTCACGCATTTCCGTCCGTACTACTTGTTGATCCAGGCCTCGCTGATGCTGGTCTTCATGCATTCCGGTCGCCGCGCGTTGTGTGTTGCCACGCTGCTGCTGGCCGTTCCCAACGCCTGGATCGTCGGGCCATACCTGGTGCCGACTATCGGTGGCGGCAGCGCCGCGGAAGCCGCAGCGCACGGCATCGATATTGTGGCGTTGAACGTCAACTACCGGAACAGGGATGTGGCGCGCGTGGCCGCGTATCTGCGCGAACGCGACCCGGACATCGCCGTGATCGCCGAATTTACGCCGGCATGGCGTGACGGGCTCGCCACGTTGCGTGATGCTTATCCCTATCACATTGGTGTGGCGCGTACCGACCAGTGGGGCCTCGGGGTCTACTCGCGATTGCCGTTCGCGGATGCGGAGTTGATCGACCTGGCGGCCACCGATACGGTCCATGCGCGCTTCGTCATCTCGGCGGGCACATCGCCGCTGGAGGTCTTTGCCGTGCACCTGTTCTCGCCGACTTCGGCCCGGCGCGCACACGGGCGCAACCGGCAACTCGACGATCTGGCGCGCCGCGTCGGCAATTCCACGCATGCCCGTCTCGTCATCGGCGACATGAACCTGACGCCGTTTTCGCCGGTCTTTCGGCGCTTTATCCGCGCTACCGGGCTGCGCGATGCGCGACGTGCCGATGGATTTCATTTCACCTGGCCCGTATCGGTGTGGCCGGTATGGATACCGATCGACCATGCTTTCGCCGATGCGGCGCGGTTGATGACCCGGGTGCGAACCGGCCCGGAACTCGGATCGGATCATTATCCGCTCGAGGTCCGGGTTTCGCCGGTCTTACACGGCGCGCGCTGACCATGCACACTCAACCTTATTCTTTTCCTTAGCGAGGGACGTTCATGCTTGATGTCGTTGGGCAATTCCTGAACCTGTTGCTGTACCTGTTTGTCCTCGCGCTCGCCGCAGGCATCGTCGCAGTGTGCGCCATGTACGTGATCGACATCACCCAGACGACACACGCGATCCGCCGCAACTACCCGGTCGTCGGGAGATTTCGCTATTTCTTCGAGGAACTCGGCGAGTTCTTTCGACAATATTTTTTCGCCATGGACCGGGAAGAAATGCCGTTCAATCGCGCCGAGCGCGCCTGGGCCTATCGGGCGGCCAAGGGGATCGACTCGACGATGGCTTTCGGCTCGACGCGAGACCTGCATCGCCCCGGTACGCTGATTTACGTCAATTGCGCGTGGCCAACGCTTGATGAGGATTCTACGGCCGCGTCGAGCGTGACCGTCGGGCCGTATTGCGAACAACCGTTTACGACCGACCGGATTTTTCATGTCTCGGGCATGAGTTACGGTGCAATATCTGCGCCGGCGATCAAGGCGTTGTCGCGGGGCGCGCAGATGGCCGGCTGCTGGCTGAATACGGGCGAGGGCGGCCTGTCCTCTCATCATCTGGAAGGCGGCGCCGATATCGTCTTTCAGATCGGTACGGCCAAGTACGGCGTGCGCGACAAAGAAGGCCGGCTCGACGAGGGCAAGCTCAGGGAAATCGCCGCGCACAGCACCGTGCGGATGTTCGAGATCAAGCTGAGCCAGGGCGCCAAGCCGGGCAAGGGCGGAATACTGCCGGGCGCCAAGGTCACAGAAGAGATCGCGGCCGTGCGCGGCATCCCGATCGGCGAGGCTTCGATCAGCCCGAACCGGCATCCGGACATTGGCAGTTGCGGGGAGTTGCTGGATTTTATCGACCGCGTGCGGACGATTACCGGCAAGCCGGTCGGCTTCAAGACGGTCGTCGGCGCCTGGGGCTGGCTCGAGGAATTATTTCGCGAGGCGCATGCGCGCGGCCCGCATGCCGGGCCGGATTTCATCGCGATCGATTCGGGTGACGGTGGTTCCGGGGCGGCGCCCAAGCCGTTGATGGACGCCGTCGGTCTGCCGATTCAGGAGAGCCTGCCGATTGTCGTGGATCTGCTGCAAAAAACCGGGATGCGCGATCGCGTCAAGGTGATTGCGAGCGGCAAGATGGTCAATCCGTCGGAGGTTGCCGGCGCGCTGTGCTTCGGCGCCGACTTTGTCGTGTCGGCGCGCGGTTTCATGTTCGCACTGGGCTGTATCCAGGCGATGAAATGCAATAAGAATACGTGTCCGACCGGCATCACGACCCATGATCGGCGCCTGCAGCGGGGGCTCGTGCCGGCCGACAAGGCGTTGCGCGTCATGCGCTACCAGCAGACGATGGAGAAGGAGGTCGGCATGATAGCCCACTCATGCGGCGTACCCGAGGCGCGCTGCCTGCGGCGTAAGCACTGCCGCATGGTCATGCCGAACGGTCGGTCGCTGCCGCTCGATGAGCTTTACCCGGGTTAGCCGCCTGCTGAAAACTCTCAGGCGGCTATCCGCCTGAGAGTTGGACTATTCCTCCAGCAGGAAGCTGCGTAGCTGGTCGCTGCGCGACGGGTGCCGGAGTTTGCGCAGCGCTTTCGCCTCGATCTGCCGAATCCGCTCGCGCGTGACGTCGAATTGCTTGCCGACCTCCTCGAGCGTGTGATCGGTGTTCATGTCGATACCGAATCGCATGCGCAGTACCTTCGCTTCGCGCGGCGTCAGCCCGGCCAGCACGTCGCCGGTCGTTTCCTTGAGCCCCGAGGTCGTCGCCGATTCGACCGGCGATGCGGCTACCGGATCCTCGATGAAATCGCCGAGATGCGAATCCTCGTCGTCACCGATGGGCGTTTCCATCGAAATCGGTTCCTTGGCGATCTTCAGCACCTTGCGGACCTTGTCCTCGGGCATTTCCATGCGCTCGGCCAGTTCCTCGGGCGTCGGCTCGCGGCCCATCTCCTGCAGCATCGTGCGGGATATGCGGTTCAACTTATTGATCGTCTCGATCATGTGCACGGGGATGCGGATCGTGCGGGCCTGGTCGGCGATGGAACGGGTAATCGCCTGGCGAATCCACCACGTTGCATATGTGGAGAACTTGTAGCCGCGTCGATACTCAAACTTGTCGACGGCTTTCATCAGGCCGATGTTGCCTTCCTGAATCAGGTCGAGGAACTGCAGACCGCGATTCGTGTATTTCTTGGCAATAGAGATCACGAGCCGCAGGTTGGCTTCCACCATTTCCTTCTTGGCGCGGCGGGCCTTGGCCTCGCCGATCGACATCTCGCGGCTGATTTCCTTGATCTCCGAGATCGTCAGATGTGAACGTTCCTCGATCGTAATCAGCTTGCGTTGTGCGCGCAGGATCTCGTCCTTGAGCTTGGCCAGCAGCGACGAGTGCTTGCGCTTGGAGCGAATGTGCTTCTCGATCCAGTCCAGGTTCGTCTCATTTTGCGGGAAGCTCGCGATAAAGTCCTTGCGCGGCATGCCGGCCTGCTTGACGCACAGGGCCATCAATTGCCGCTCCTGCGTGCGAATATCAGTAACGGTCGCGCGCAGTTGAATGCATAACAGGTCGAACAGCTTCGGTGCGACCTTGATCAGCATCAGTTCCTCGGTGAGCTTGTCCCGGGCACGGACGGTTTTGGCATCGCCGGTACCGTCCTTGGCGATGCTGATCAGAACGCGTTTGTGGCGCCGAATCATCGACTTGAATCGTTTGGCGGCCTCGACCGGGTCGGGACCGGTATCTTCCTCGGCGTCGGCGTCGTCACTTTTCGGCTTGGCGCTGGCCGGGATGACCTCGTCCGGTTCGTTCGGATCGACAAAGCCGACGAGCACTTCCTGCAGTCGCGACGAGCCTGCCTCGACCGGCTCCCAGGCCACGGTAACCAAATCGAAGGTCGGCGGAAAATAGCCGAGTGCATTCTTGACCTGGTTCAGGCCTTCCTCAATGCGCTTGGCGATGCGGATCTCGCCTTCTCGCGTCAAAAGTTCGACGGTACCCATTTCGCGCATATACATGCGCACCGGATCGGTGGTGCGGCCAAACTCGCTGTCGACCGTCGCGAGCGCCGCGGCGGCTTCCTCGACGGACTCGTCATCGTTGACGGCCGCATCGGACAGCACGATGGACTCTGCATCGGGCGCCTTCTCGTGCACCGTGATGCCCATGTCGTTAATCATGTTGACGATATCTTCGATCTGCTCCGGGTCGACGATATCGTTGGGCAGGTGATCGTTGACCTCGGCGTAGGTCAGGTAACCTTGTTCCTTGCCGCGCGCGATCAGGACCTTGAGCTGGGATTGCTGTTCGGTGCTGCGGACGGCCGGAGCAGCCGGCGCGATTTTCTCGGCACCGGCGGATTTCTTGGCCGTCTTCTTTTTCTTCGGCTTGGTTGCTTTGACGGTCTCTTTCACCCGGTCTACCTCACTGGCCAATCAGTTAAACGGCCCATCTTACCCAATAAAGGGTTTTCGATCTATACCGGCGATTCGATGTCCGGTCGCCGACGGTTTCCATAACCTGCTGTATTTGCGGGAGAAAAATGAAACCACTCGCCGATCCGGGTCGCCATTGGTCGATTCTGTGCGCCGGCGCCGCTCAGCCGCCGTTCAAACGCCGCAGCGCTTCTCTTTCGTCGGCCGTCAGGCTCGAATCTTTAGCCTGCGGACGTGATCGACGAGTCGTCGCTCCGTGTCGCTCGTTGCCAGCCGGCGCGCCATTGCGCGCGCGGATCCCCGCGCTCAGCCGCCGGTCAAGCGCCGCAGTTCTTCTCTCTCGTCAGGCGTCAGGCTCGAATCGTCGGCCTTCGCGACGAGTTCGGCGAGTCGTCGTTCCGTATCGCTCTGAATGATTCGCTGCAGACAGTCGGATAGTTGCGTGCCGACCTCGCTGACCTCGTTGATCGTGCTGTCGGCGGCCAGCAGCGCTTCCAGATGCGGACATTCGGGTCGGCCGCGAAAGCGCTCGAGCAGGCCGGCAGGGGTAATGTCCGGCTTCCGCCGGGCGATGTCGGCCAGTTCGATCAACAGGGGGATGCCTTTCTGCTCGATGGTCGCTAGGCGCTCGGGTAATTCGGTGTCGGCCATCGTCGACGGGTGATTCAGGATGATCTCGATCGCCAGTCGCACGAGGGTCGGGCGCCCCGATATCCTGCCCGACCGGCGTCCCCGGTACTCCGGCCGACGCCGGTTCGACGGCAGTTCGCCGACCAGTTGTGCGAGCCGGTCGCGTTCGAGCCCGACTCGCTCGGCGAGTCGTTCGGTTAGCAGCGCTTTGAAAAAACCCTCCGGTACCCGTTCGATCAGCGGGCGGGCGAGCGCCGCCAGCGCGGCGCGGCCGTCCATGGTGCCCGTGTCGACCTGGCCTTCCAGTTCGCGGAACAGGTAATCCGACATCGTCAGCCGGCCGCGCATCGCGGCGGCGAAGCCCTCTGCGCCGTCGCGGCTGACGAGCGAATCGGGGTCTTCGCCGTCGGGCAGGAACAGGAAATTGATTTGCCGGCCGTCGCGCATCTCACTGAGGCTCGTTTGCAGTGCGCGCCATGCGGCATCACGACCGGCGCGGTCGCCGTCGAAACAGAATGTGACTTCCCGGGTCGCGCGGAACAGGCGCTTGAGGTGATCCGGTGTCGTTGCCGTGCCCAGTGTGCCGACGGCGTTGCGCACGCCCCGCCCGGCGAGGCTGACGACATCCATATAGCCCTCGACGACGATGATCGAATCGATCTGCCGGTCGGCCTGACGTGCCTCGTACAGGCCGTAGAGCTCCCGGCCCTTGTGAAACAACGCCGTTTCAGGGGAATTGAGATATTTGGGTTCGCCGGCGCCGAGCACGCGGCCGCCGAAGGCGACGACCCGGCCGCGCCCGTCGCGAATCGGGAATACGATGCGCTCACGGAACCGGTCGTAGTAACCGCCGCTGTCGCGTTTGGCGATCAGCCCGGCCGCCAGGAGGTGCTGGCGCGCGTTCTCGCTGTCCGGGAACTGTCGCAGCAGGAAATCCCAGCCACCCGGTGCATAACCGATACCGAAATCCCGGACGACTTCACCGCTGAGACCTCGTTCCTTCAGGTACTCGATCGCCGACGGCTCGGATTTCAGCGCCTGCTGGTAGCAGCGTGCGGCCTCGGCGAGGGCGTCGTAGACCGGCGCCGTCGGCGCGCGCTGGCCGGTGTCCGCTTCTTCCCGCGGCACGGTCATGCCGACGAGCTGGGCGAGTTCTTCGACGGCCTCCGGGAATTCGAGCCGATCGAACTCGATCAGGAAGCCGAGCGCGGTGCCGTGCGCGCCGCAGCCGAAACAATGGTAGAAGCCCTTCTGCGGGCTGACCGTAAACGACGGGGTCTTCTCGTTATGAAACGGACACGGTGACTTGTACTCGCGGCCGGCTTTTTTGAGTTGAACGCGCGATCCGATCACCTCGACGATGTCGGCGCGGTCAATCAGGTCGTCGATAAAATCCTGCGGTATTCGCCCGGCCACTGTTATTTCTTCGTATGCTCAGGAGCGGGTTGATCGGCCATCCCTGTTCAACCCGGAAGGAATCCGTGTCGTCCGCGGTGAGTCTAGCAGAGTCTCCGGTGGCGAACGCCGGAGCCGTTCAACTGCCGAGTTTCGCCTTGACGCGCGCGCCGGCGTCGCCCATGTCGACGCTGCCCTGGGCCTGTTCGCGGATCGCGGCCATGACCTTGCCCATATCACGCAGCGAAGTGGCGCCCGTTGCGGCGATCAGCGTGTCGATCAGCGCGTCGAGTTCGGTGGCCGACAGGCGTGCAGGCAGGTAGGCCTGCAGTATGCCGACTTCTGCCAGCTCCTTGTCGGCGAGTTCTGGCCGGCCGCCGTTGGCAAACTGCTCGGCGGAATCCTTGCCCTGTTTAATGAGTTTTTCGATGACCTGCAGGACGCCGGTATCGTCGAGTTCGGTGCGGTCGTCGAGCTCGCGGCGCTGGATCTGCGCCTTGAGCATACGAATAACGGCCAGCCGGTCTTTTTCACCGGCGCGCAACGCAGACTTCATGTCTGCGGTGATCTGTTCTTTCAGGAGAGTGGCCATAGAGGGGTGGCCAACGGACCGGGCCCGGATCGGGTCGGTCTCAGTACAGCCGCTGTCGCCGGCTCACTTCGCGGGAAGTGCGTTTCAACTGGCGCTTGACCGCCGCCGCCTTCTTGCGTTTGCGCTCTTGCGTCGGCTTTTCGTAATACTCTCTGCGACGCAGTTCCGTTAGAATTCCCGCCTTCTCACAGGCGCGCTTGAAACGCCGCAGGGCGGCGTCGAAGTGTTCATTGTCTCTGATGCGAACGGCAGGCAAGGTGTGGGTCCTTTGACAAAAACGGTGGCGCTAAAAAAACCGGCTTATCCGCCGGGTTAGCCAGAAATTCTAGCGTCCGGACGGTGAAAATGCAAAGTGTGGTTCTGGGCATCGAGACGAGCTGCGACGAGACAGCCGTCGCCGTCTACCATGCCGAACGCGGCCTGCTGGCGCATCGGCTGCACAGCCAGATCGCGCTGCATGCCGGTTATGGCGGTGTAGTGCCGGAATTGGCATCTAGAGACCATATACGGAAATTGTTGCCGCTCGTCGATGCGACGCTGACCGCTTCGGGCATTCGTCCCGGGCAGCTGTCCGCGGTCGCCTACACGGCCGGTCCCGGGCTCATCGGTGCGCTGCTCGTCGGGGCGACGATGGCCGTCGGGCTCGCGACCGCCTGGAACATTCCCGCACTGCCGATTCATCATATGGAGGCGCACCTGCTGGCGACGCTGCTCGAGGATGATCCGCCGGCCTTCCCGTTCGTTGCGTTACTGGTCTCGGGCGGGCACACGATGCTCGTCGACGTGCAGGGGTTCGGCCGCTACGAGGTGCTGGGCCAGACGCTCGATGACGCCGCCGGTGAGGCGTTCGACAAGACCGCCAAGCTGCTCGGACTGCCGTATCCGGGCGGACCCGAACTGGCTGCGCTGGCCGAATTCGGGGACGGCGCCCGGTTCGCGTTCCCGCGGCCGATGTTGCGGCACCCGGGCGTCGATTTCAGTTTCAGCGGCCTGAAGACGGCCGTCATGCTCCGGGTGCGCGAGGCCGAAGCGGCCGGCCGGCTCGACGACGCCATGCGCGCCGACCTCGCCGACGGCTTCCAGCAGGCCGTCGTCGATACGCTGGTCGGCAAGGCCGTTCGCGCCGTCAAACAGCAGGGCCGGCAACGACTCATCATCGCCGGCGGCGTCGGCGCCAACCGGCTGTTGCGTGAACGTTTGCGCACGGCGATGACCGAAATCGGCGGGACGGTGCACTATCCGCGTGCGGAGTTTTGTACCGACAACGGGGCGATGATCGCCTTCACGGGTTGGCTGCATCTGCAGGCCGCCGCCGCGCGCGGCACGTTGGCGCCCCCGGGGGGCACGGTGCATGCTCGTGCACGGTGGAATCTGCAGGAGGCCTGAGCGATGACGACCGATACGATTTTCGTGACCGACCTGCGTGTCGATGCGATCGTCGGCCTCTGGGACTGGGAGCGGGCGATGACGCAACAGGTCCGCATCGACCTGGAGATGGCCTGGGATGTTCGACCGGCGGCGACGAATGATGACATCGATGCGACACTGGATTATCGCGCCGTGGCCAAAAGCGTCACGGCGTTCGTCGCGGCGTCCCGGTACCGGCTGATCGAGGCGATGGCCGAGGGTATCGCCGCGCTGATTCAGCAGGAGTTCGGCGTGCAGTGGCTGAGCGTGACGATACACAAGCCGTCTGCCGTGCGCGGTTCCCGCGACGTCGGCATACGGATCGAACGGGGGGCGAGATGACCGGAACCGCCGTTGACGTCTTCGTCAGCGCGGGCAGCAACATCGACCCCGAGCATCATCTGCGGGCCGCCTGCCGCAGTATCGCGGAGCGGTTCGGACCGTTGTCGCTGTCGTCGGTCTACCGGACCACGGCGGTCGGTTTCGACGGCGATGATTTCCTGAATCTCGTTCTGTCGTTTTCGACGGTGCTCGACGTACGTGCGGTCAAGGCCGCACTCGACGAGATCGAGGCGCGCGCCGGTCGGCGGCGCGGCGACTCATCGTTCGCGCCGAGAACGCTCGACCTCGACCTGCTGCTGTATGGCGATGCGGTGCTCGATGAACCGGGTCTGCGCGTGCCGCGCGCAGACATCCTCGACTATGCGTTCGTGCTTGCGCCGATCGCCGAACTGCAGCCGGGGCTGCGGCACCCGGTTGACGGACGCTCGATGAGCGAATTGTGGGCCGCTTTCGACGGCAGTCGACAAGGGATCGAACGCCTGTCCGCGCCGCTGGCCTAGTGCCCGAGGGCACTAGGCAATCTCTACCAGCCGATGCTGCGCCCGCCGTCGACGGCGATGATCTGGCCGGTGACGTAACCGGCATCGCGCACGAGATACAGCACGCAACCGGCGATGTCTTCGGGCGTGCCGGCGCGTCGCATCGGCACCTGGCCGATGATGTTCTGCTTGATTTGCTCGGACATGTCGTCTTCGGGCCACAGGATTGCGCCCGGGGAGACGCCGTTGACGCGAATGGCCGGGGCGAGGTCGCGGGCCAGCGAGCGCGTCAGCATCGCCAGCCCGGCTTTCGCCGGACCATAGACGGCGTGATTGCGCAGCGGGCGTGTCGCATGAATATCCACGATGTTAACGATGACGCCGCCGACCGCCTGCAGATGCGGCGCGGCCGCCTGGCTCAGAAACAATGGCGCCTTCAGGTTCGTGCCGATCAGGTCATCCCATTGTTGTTCGGTGATCGATGCGAGCGGCGTCGGATAGAAGCTCGACGCGTTGTTGACCAGGATATCGAGTCGCCCCGTTCGGGCCACGATGCCGGCCAGGATATCGGTGAATCCGCCGGTTTCCAGCAGGTCGGCCCGAACCGTCAGCGCCGACCCGTCGCGCTGTGCATTCAGTTCCGCCGCCAGGGCATCGGCGGGCGCGGCCGAGGCGCGGTAATGGATCACGACGCCGGCGCCGGCCGCGTGCAGCGTGCGCGCAATGCAGGCGCCGATGCGCCGGCCGGCACCGGTGATCAGTGCCCACTGGCCGTCAAGTGTGTCGGGTTGTGCGGACATTCCTCTGCAACTCCTGAAGGCCGGTCGCGATGCGGGCAACGTGGAGGCGTGTAAGATACTTGGCTTGCCTGAATCTTGCACCATGTCCGACACTTTTCAATTACCTGAACCTGCCGCCGACGGCCGGGCGCATGCGGCGCTGGTCGCCCGGCTGATCGAGCAACGCATCGCCGCGACGGGCGGCTGGATCGATTTCGCCGAGTACATGGACCTGGCGTTGTACGCGCCGGGCCTCGGCTACTACAGCGCCGGCGCGCAGAAATTCGGCGACGCGGGTGACTTCGTGACGGCGCCGGAAATTTCGCCGCTGTTTTCGGCCTGCATCGCCCGGTGCTGCGCCGAATTCATGGCGTCACCGGGTGCGCTCATCCTGGAGCTCGGCGCCGGCACCGGGGCGATGGCCGCGGCGATGCTCGAAACGCTGCAACGCTTCGATGCCGTGCCCGAGCGCTACCTGATTCTCGAGGTCAGCGCGGATTTGCGTGCGCGCCAGCGCGCGTTGATTACGCGCCGGCTGCCCGGTCTCGTCGATCGGGTCACGTGGCTCGACTCGTTGCCCGACGCGCCGATCGACGGCGTTATCGTCGCCAACGAGGTGCTCGATGCGCTGCCGGTCTCGCGATTTACGATCGATGCGTCGGGGGATGTGCAAGCGCTCGGTGTCGCGCAGGGTCCGGCCGGTTTCGACTGGTGCGCGCGGCCGGCCGGTCCGGAACTGGCCGCGCGTGTCGCGGCGCTGCGTCCGTCCGGCGGCTGGTCGCCACCGTATACGTCGGAGGTCTGCCTGCGCCTGCCCGCGTTTATCGCCGGACTCGCCGGCGTCCTCGGTCGCGGCGTGATGCTGCTGATCGATTACGGTCTGCCCCGTCGCGACTACTATCATCCGGACCGCAGCGCCGGCACGCTGGCCTGCCACTATCGTCATCGTCGGCATGCCGACCCGTTTTTCTTGCCCGGATTGCAGGACCTGACCGCCTGGGTGGACTTCACCGCCGTCGCCGAAGCCGCCGTCGATGCCGGGCTCGATGTGCTCGGCTTCACGACGCAGGCACATTTTCTGGTCGCGGCCGGGCTCGACGAGGAATTCGCGCGGCTGGTCGAGCAGTCAGGTGCCGATCCGCGCGCGAACCTGGCCGCGGCGGCGGCGATGAAAACACTGCTGATGCCGGGCGAGATGGGCGAGAATTTCAAGGTCATGGCGCTCGGCCGTGACGTGTCCGGCGCGCCGGCGGCGGTCGTTCACAGCGACATGACGCACCGGCTGTAAAGCTGCGCAACGGCGCCTATCTTCCGCGCCGCCGTTGCGGTAGGGTCGCGTTCGAACACCCGCCAGCGAGTCCGTGTTGGAGCTATTTGCCGCAATTATTCTGGCCCTGATCCAGGGCCTGACCGAGTTCCTGCCGATCTCAAGTTCCGCGCACCTGATCCTGGCGCCACGACTGTTCGGCTGGTCGGATCAGGGTCTGGCATTCGACGTCGCCGTGCATCTCGGTACGCTGCTGGCCGTGGTCTGGTACTTTCGCCACGAGATCGTGGCCATCGCGCTGGCATGGTTCGGTTCGCTGGTCGGCCGGCAGGTTGCCGCCGCCGAGGCGCACTTGGGTTGGATGATCATCATTGCGACGATCCCGGTCGTTGTCGCCGGCGTGCTGCTCAACGACTTCGTTGCCAATGAACTGCGCTCGCCGCTGGTGATCGCCGCCGCGACCGCGGTGTTCGGCGTCGCGCTGTGGGCCGCGGATCTGCGCGGCAAGAATATCGCCGACGAACGACGCATCGGCCTCGGGATCGCTGTGCTGATCGGCTGCGCGCAGGTGCTCGCGCTGATTCCGGGCACATCCCGTTCCGGCATTACGATGACCGCCGGGCTCGCCGCCGGACTGTCGCGCGAGACCGCGGCGCGCTTTTCCTTCCTGATCTCGATACCGACGATCGCCGGTGCGGCCATCCTGAAAACCGCTGAACTGGTGACCTCTCCGGTGCCTGTGCCCTGGCTCGCGATGGGCGTCGGCCTGGCCGTTGCCGCCGTCAGCGCCTACGCATGCATACGCGTGTTTCTCAGCGTTATCGAACGCATCGGCATGGTGCCGTTCATGTTGTATCGGCTGTTGCTGGCCGCCGTACTGGTCTGGTTGTTCGTCTGACGGCAGCGACGATGCGCGTCGCGACGGATGCACCCGGTTGCTCGAGATAACTCCGGGCGGCTAGTCGGTCGGCGTCGATGCGGCACGGATCGCCTCGATCCGTGCGCGCCGAAGCGCGGCGCCGAGGGCTTCGGCGGCCAGTCCCGGGGCCGCGACATCGCCGGCCCGGATCGCCTTGGCGGCCTGCAGCGCGGCCAGGAAGCGGTCCGCCTGCGGGTAGGCATCGTCTTCGTGCCCCGTGCGTCCGCGCGCATCGGCGGCACAGGCCGCGAGAAAGGCATTGAGCCGCTCGGGGCGACGGAATGCATCGAGCGCCTCGAGCACTTTCAGGATCGTCTCCGGCCGCAGTTCCGCCGCGCGGTGGGCGATACCGTGATACTGCGCGACGGCGCAGGCCAGGTCGCGATAGCGATTCGGCACGCCGATCCGCTCGCATAACGCGCGAATCAGTTTCACGCCGCGCTGTTCGTGACCGATGTGTTTCGGCCACTCGCTCGCGGGCGTCGTTCCCTTGCCAAGATCGTGCACCAGTGCGGCGAAGCGCACGGCGTTGTCGCTGCCTCGGCGGGCCGTTTCGAGCAGCACCATTAGTGTGTGTTCGCCCGTATCGATTTCCGGGTGCCAGCGCGCCGGTTGCGGGACACCGAACAGGCGGTCGATCTCCGGGAACAGGATTCGTAGTGCACCGGCGTCACGCAGAACACGAAAAAAAATGTCCGGCCGGGCCTCGGACAATGCGCCGTGCGTTTCTTTCCAGACCCGTTCCGGGACGAGGGCATCGACTTCGCCGGCGGCAACCATCTCGCGCATCAGCAGCAGCGTCGTGTCGGCGATGTGAAAACCGAGCGCGTGGTAGCGTGCGGCAAACCGCGCCGCCCGCAGAATGCGTACCGGGTCTTCGCGAAACGCATCGGACACGTGTCGCAGCACGCGGTCGTCGAGATCACGTCGGCCGTCGCAGGGATCGATGACTTTGCCGTCTTCGGCTTCGGCCATTGCGTTGATCGTCAGGTCGCGGCGGGCCAGGTCTTCTTCCAGCGTGACGTCCGGGTCGGCGCGCACCGCAAAACCGCGGTAGCCCGGGCCGGTCTTGCGTTCCGTTCGGGCCAGCGCGTATTCCTCCCGGGTTTCGGGGTGCAGGTAGACCGGAAATTCCTGCCCGACGCGCCGGTAACCGAGCGCCTCGAGTTCCGCGCCGGTCGCGCCGACGACAACCCAGTCGCGTTCCCGCGGGGGCAAGCCGAGCAGTCGGTCGCGCACGGCGCCGCCAACGAGATAGATCTGCATGCGTCGATTCTACGCGCAGCCGGACGCAAAGTGCGGGTTGCGGGCCGCTATCGCGACGACGCGTATTACGGCTATTGTATCGACGTGGTCAGGGCAGATTTTCGGCAGACGGTTCGAGCGGTTGCGACGATGATCGCGGCGATGCTGGCCGTCAGTGGTTGCGGCGTCGGCTACTACTGGCAGGCGGCAACGGGCCACATGGCGCTGATGCGCCGGAGCGAACCGGTTGCCGATATCGTCGCCGATCCGCACACGACCGAGGCGCTGCGCGGCCGACTGCTCAACGCCTCGGCGGCGCTGGCTTTCGCGCACGAGGCGCTGGCATTGCCGGATAACGGCAGTTACGGGCGCTATGCCGATCTCGACAGGCGTTATGCAGTCTGGAATGTCGTTGCCGCGCCGGCATTGTCGCTGCAACCACGCACCTGGTGTTTTCCGGTCGCCGGTTGCGTCAGCTACCGCGGCTATTTTCGCCGGCAGGACGCACTGGCGTTCGCCGACCGGCTGCGTGCGCGCGGCGATGATGTTTATGTCGGCGGCGTGCCGGCCTATTCGACGCTGGGTCGGTTTGCCGATCCGCTGCTCAACACGATGCTCGAGCAACCGGATGAACGCATTGCCGCGCTGATTTTTCATGAACTCGCGCACCAGCGTTTGTATGTGCGCGACGATACCGCCTTCAACGAAGGGTTCGCGGGCATGGTCGAGAGGGAGGGTCTGCGCCGCTGGCTCCTTGACCGCGGCGACGAGCGGGCGTTCTGTGCGATCCGTCTCGAGAACGACCGCCGGCGAGAAGTCCTCGCGATCATCGACGCGATTCGTGGTGCGTTGCAGGCGGTCTACGACCGCGATATCCCCGCGGCGGCGAAGCTGGTCGCCAAGGGCGCGTTGCTGGCGACGCTGGATGCTGCCTACGAGCAGCTGCGGTCATCGTGGTCCGGTCCGCCGAATTTTGATCACTGGTTTGCGTCGCCGTTCAACAATGCGCGCTTCGTCGCGCTCGGCGCGTACGAGGATGCGCGCCCGGCATTCGAGGAACTGTTGCGACAGTCGGGCGGCGACCTGGAAATATTCTTTACGCGCGCGGCCGCCATGGGCGCCGAGTCGCCCGCCGAGCGGTCAACCATGCTCGAGGCCTTGCGCGCCGCGGGCCGCGGCGCAGTCGCGCCGGGCGGGACGGACTGTGCGCCGCCGTCGCCCGATGCGTAAGCGGCGTCAGCGAACCTGCAGCAACAGGTCTCGTTGACCGCGGCGCAGTCCCAGGATCAGCAGGTTCTGGCCTTCCGCGAGTTCGCTAAATTCCTGGATTGTTTGCACGCGCCGGCGATTGACGCTGGTGATGATGTCGTTGCTGCGCAGGCCGCGCTGGGCGGCCGGACTCCCCGGCTCGACGGAACTGACCAGGATGCCGCTCGGCACGCCCCGTTTGTCGCCCGTGAAGTTCTCGAGTTCGGCGCCGGCGAGCGCCGGGCTGATCTTCGCGGCGTCGAGGTCTTGCGCCGACGTGAGTTCGGTCAGTGTGGCCTTGATGTTGCGTTTCCTGCCGTCGCGCATAACGGCGATCGTTACCGTATCGCCGCTGCGGTGCAGGCCGATGGTTGTACGCAGATCCGAGGCGCCATTGACCGGCTTGCCGTCGACGGCGACGATGATGTCGCTGACCTCGATGCCCGCGCGTTCGGCCGCCGAATCGGCCACGACTTCCTGGACGAGCGCGCCTTCGATATCGCCTTCGATGCCCAGCGCTGCGGCGACGTCGGCATTGAAATCGCTGATGCTGACCCCGAGCAGCCCGCGCTGCACCTCACCGTATTCGATCAGTTGCGCCATGATTGATTTGGCGATGTTGACCGGAATCGCGAAGCCGATGCCGATGTTGCCGCCGGAGCGGCTGAAGATTGCCGAGTTGATGCCGATCAACCGACCGTTGAGGTCGACGAGGGCGCCGCCCGAGTTGCCCGGATTAATAGACGCATCGGTCTGGATGAAGTCCTCGTACCCGTCCATGCTCAGCCCGGTGCGGCCCAGCGCACTGACGATTCCGGAGGTCACGGTGTGCGACAGCCCGAACGGGTTACCGATCGCGACGACGAAATCGCCGACGCGCACGTCATCAGAGTTGCCCAGCGGCATCTGCACGAGCCGGTCGTTTTCTTCGACGCGCAGCACGGCGATATCGGTGCCCGGGTCCGAGCCGACGACCGTCGCCTTCAGATTGCGCTTGTCGGCCAGCAGGATCTCGATCTCGTCGGCGTTGTCGATGACGTGGTGGTTGGTCAGGATATAGCCGTTCTTCGCGTCGATGATGACACCCGACCCGGCGCTGCGCACCTCGCGCTGGCGCTGCTGGGGCACGCCGAAAAAGCGCTGAAAAAACGGATCCTCGGCCAGCGGGTTGGTCGGCGCCTCGACGGTGCCGCGGGTGGCGATACTGACAACGGCCGGGGACGCGGCGTCAACCAGCGGCGCCAGGCTCGGCAGCGGCTGGTCGCCGATCATCGCCGGCAGGGCGGCGCCGGCCACGCTGATCGAGAGCCAGGCCGTCAGGGTCAGTAACGTCGAATGCAAAGCTGTTTTCATCGGAAAGTTTCCCGCGCGAAGTGTGTAAAAGGGTGCATGTTACATGGATGCGCCCACCCGGTTGAATGGTCGCAACGGACCCCCGGCGCAGTAAAACTGTGGATAACCTCTGGATTTCCGGGGGATAACTAAAACACAAGATGTAGTGTCCCGTGGGCCGGTCGGCACCCCGGCCGAAGGCGAAAAAAATTTTCCTGAGGATAATCGGGAATGTACAATAACTGTCTGTTAAATAAGTAAATAACAGTCAACAGCAGGCGGCAAAAACTGCTTGACAGAGCGGGGTGGTAGACATAACCTATGACTTCGCTAACACAATATCTTGTGTCGCGAAATATCACCGAAACGCCGTATCGGCTGCGGAGCCTCCGGGCTTCAGACGCTGCTGAGGGGGACGCTTGACCCTGAAATTCGGTAACGGCCGTTCGGTTACAGAGGGGGGCGTGGTCCGTATGACATCGGGCCCATGAATATACCGGGGTTGTACTGTCACGATGAAATCCGCATTGCAAATCGATAAAACCAAAGCATCCACCGTCGGCTTCCAGGAAACGTCGCTGGATATCTGGGACAAGAAGTACCGACTGAAAACCAAGGACGATCAGGTCGTCGACGAAACGATGGACGATACCTATCGTCGTGTCGCGACGGCGCTGGCTGACGTCGAGCCCGAGGAGCATCGGGAGAAATGGAACGAGACGTTCCTGTGGGCGCTCAGGCGCGGCGCCGTGCCGGCCGGGCGCATCATTTCCAATGCCGGGGCGCGCGAGCACAAGCCGGCAACGTCGACGATCAACTGCACCGTGTCGGGGCGGATTGGCGATTCGATGAACGACATCCTCGAGAAGGTGCACGAGGCCGGGTTGACGCTGAAGGCCGGCTGCGGCATCGGCTATGAGTTCTCGACGCTGCGACCCCGGGGCGCCTACGTATCGGGGGCGGGCGCTTATACGTCCGGACCGCTGTCGTTCATGGATATCTACGACAAGATGTGCTTTACCGTATCGTCGGCCGGCGGCCGACGCGGTGCGCAGATGGGCACCTTCGATGTCGGTCATCCGGATGTCATGGATTTTATTCGCGCCAAGCGCGAACACGGGCGGTTGCGTCAGTTCAATCTTTCGCTGCTCGTGACTGATGCCTTCATGCAGGCCGTCGGGGCCGATACGGACTGGACGCTGGCGTTTCCGATCGACCGGCAGCAGGCCGAATCCGGCGAAATCGACATCGCCGACCCGAGCCTGGTGCTGTGGCGGGACTGGCCGATCCACAACGGTTATGTCGTGAACGAGCGCGGTGAGGTTGCCTGCAAGATATACAAGACGCTCAAAGCACGCCGGCTCTGGGACATGATCATGGCGTCGACCTACGATTTTGCCGAGCCGGGCTTCGTGCTGATCGATCGTGTTAACGAGTTGAACAACAACTGGTTCGACGAGACGATCAGGGCGACGAATCCGTGTGTGACCGCCGATACGTGGGTGCAGACGACGGCCGGGCCGCGCCAGGTGTCGGAACTGGTCGGTCAGCCGTTCGACGCGCTCGTCGACGGCCAGCCCTGGGCGTCGGGTGACGACGGTTTCTTCCGCACCGCGACGAAGCCGGTCTGGCGGCTCGAAACGGTGGACGGCTACCAGCTGCGACTGACCGGGGACCATCGCGTCCGCAAGGTCGTCCGGTTCGACGGCGAGGCAACGCTGACGGACTGGTGTCCGGCCGGAGAGCTTGCCGCCGGCGACCGCATCTTGCTGCACGATCATCGCGGCACGACGACCTGGAAGGGACGTTTCGGTTTCGGCCGGCGCGAGGGCTTCCTGCTCGGCCTGATGCGGAGCGCCGGCGGACAGTTTCACGGCAATGGCGCAACGGTATCCCGGGTTCGCACCGCCGCCGCGGCAAATGCTTCGATGGCTGCCGCGCCGGTGCGCGAGGACGCCGTCTGGGTCGCGGCCGCGGCAGCGGCGCAGGCCGGCGCCACGCTGCCGAGTCGGCTCGCGGGGCAGGATGCCGAATGCGGCGAATCCCGCCTGTCGGTGCCGGGCCTCGGTGTGGTCGCCGAGCAATTGGGTATCGATGCCGACGGGTCGTTCGTGACGTCGTCGGTCGAACAGTGCTCGAGCGAGTTTTATGCGGGATTCCTGCGCGCGGCTTTCGATCTACATGCCGAAATCCTGCCGGGCGGCAATGCCGGTCCGGTAATCCGTTATCCGGAAGCGCGCGAGGATGAATTGGGCGCCATTCAGCGAATGCTGCTGCGACTGGGTATCGTCGCCGGCTGCAGCGGGTCGCGGGCGGCGGCGGTCACCGGGCCATGCCTGTGGATCACCGGCGCTAACCTGACGCAGTTTGCGAAGGTTATCGGGTTTACCGCCGCCGACAAGGCCGAACGGCTGCGCAGTGCGCTGCTGGAACCGGCGGTCGCGCAGGCCGAGGAGCGCTTCGTCGTCCGCGTCAAGTCCGTCGTGCCCGACGGCACCGAATCCGTTTATGACTGCCGGGTCCCGGGCATCAATACGTTCGACGCGAACGGCCTGCACGCGCATAACTGCGGTGAACAGCCGCTGCCGCCCTACGGCTCCTGTCTGCTCGGCTCGGTCAACCTGACAAAATTTGTTGTCGATCCGTTCACGGAGAACGCGCGGTTCGACTGGGAGGAGTACCGCAAGGTCGTTGCCGTGTTTACCCGGATGCTCGATAACGTCGTCGAGATCAACGGTCTGCCGCTGTCCGGCCAGCGTCAGGAAATTTTGCGTAAACGCCGTCACGGCATGGGGTTCCTGGGGCTGGGATCGACGATGGCGATGCTGCGCATGCGTTACGGTGAGGACGATTCGATCGGATTTACCGACCGGATCGCCCGGGAAATGGCGATTGCCGGCTGGGAAGCCGGGCTGGAACTGGCCCAGGAGAAAGGGCCGGCGCCGATCATGCTCGAAGAGTTTACCGTCACGGCAGAGATGCTGCGCAAACGGCCGGAAATGGCCCGCGACGGTTGGCGCGCGGGCGACACGATCACCGGCCGGGTGCTGCACACGCGCTACAGCCGCTATATGCAGCGGATTGCAGAAGTATCCCCCGAACTGGCCAAGGATCTCGAGCGCGTCGGGGCACGGTTCACGCATCACAGTTCCATCGCGCCGACCGGCACGATATCGCTGTCGCTGGCCAATAATGCGAGCAACGGCATCGAGCCGAGTTTTGCGCATCATTACTATCGCAACGTGATCCGGGAAGGCAGGAAGACGAAAGAAAAGGTCGATATCTTTTCTTTCGAATTACTCGCCTATCGGGAATTCATCAACAAGAATGCGATGCCGGAGTCGGATCGTCCCGAGGAACAGTTGCCGGACTATTTCGTTACGGCCGATGACGTGTCGCCGAAGCAGCATGTCGATATCCAGGCCGCCGCACAGAAGTGGATTGACTCATCGATTTCCAAGACCGCCAACGTACCGACCGATTTCGCCTTCGAGGATTTCAAGGATATCTACCAGTACGCCTACGAAAGCGGCCTGAAGGGCTGCACGACGTTCCGTTTCAACCCCGAGGCGTTCCAGGGGGTGCTCGTCAAGGAGAAAGACCTGCAGAACACCGAGTACACGTTCGTGCTGGAGAATGGTTCGGAGGTCACGGTCAAGGGTGATCAGGAGATCGAATACGACGGCGAGACGCATACGGCCGCCAACCTGTTCGATGCGCTAAAAGAAGGCTACTACGGGAAGTTCTGACGCGAGTTCTATCATGGAAAAAATCAAAATCGAAACACTGATCGTTGACTATCGCGTGGTGAACTGCGCGGAGAAGGCGGAGTCTCAGGAAGCGAAGACGGCTGCGCCGGCACGTGAGACCAGCGATGACGGCAAGGTCGTGCGCATGCACGAGAAGCTGGAACGCCCGGAGATGCTGCTGGGCTCTACTTATAAGGTCAAGACCCCGATTTCCGATCATGCGATGTACGTGACGATCAACGACATCCTTCTGAACGCCGACACGGATTTCGAGCAGCGCCGTCCGTTCGAGATCTTCATCAACTCGAAGAATCTTGACCATTACCAGTGGATCGTCGCGCTGACCCGCATCATGTCTGCGGTATTCCGCAAGGGTGGTGACGTGACGTTTCTCGTCGATGAACTCAAGGCCGTATTCGACCCCCGCGGTGGCTACTGGCAGCCGGGCGGTAAATTCATGCCGTCGATCATTGCCGAACTCGGTCACATCGTCGAGAAACACCTGCGGTACATCGGATTATTGCCGGCGAATCAGCTCGATGAGCAGCAGCAGGCGCTCGTTGACATGAAGCGCAAGGAGTTCGAGGAGCAGACCCGGCAGCAGGATGCGTTTGCGCGCAGCGAATTCCCGGCCGGCGCGCAGTTGTGCGCGAAATGCAGCATGACGGCCGTTGTCATGATGGATGGCTGCATGACGTGCCTGAACTGCGGCGATTCCAAGTGCAGCTGACACCATAAGCCTCCGGCAGCGGTGCGCCGGTTCGGGCTGAGTCGGCAGCGACGTTCAGCTCGCGGCCTGTCGTCCGCATGCTAATATCTTCGCGGTTTCGAGGTCGAACGGCGACACGCGATGAGTCTGACAGTACCCGATTTCTCCACCGTCCAGGTGCTGACGGTCGGCGATGTGATGCTCGACCAGTACTGGTTCGGGCCGACGTCGCGGATCTCGCCCGAGGCGCCCGTGCCCGTCGTCAATATCACCGGCGCACAGGCGCGCGCCGGAGGCGCGGCGAATGTCGCCATCAATCTGGCCAGTCTCGGCGTCGCTACGTCGCTGGTCGGTATCGCCGGCGATGATGCCAACCGCGACAAGCTGCTCGCGTTGCTGGCCGCGCAGGGTATCGATGCCGAGATCGTCGCTGCGCGTGATCGGCCCACGATCACGAAGCTCCGGGTCCTGAGTCGCAACCAGCAATTGATCCGCCTCGACACCGAGGATGCGTTCAACAGCGAGGACGCCGATGCGCTGACGCCGATACTCGAGCGCCGCATTCCGCAGGCGTCGGTCTGCATCCTGTCCGACTACGCGAAAGGGACGCTGGCACGGGCGACCGACTGGATCGGCCGCTGCCGCGCCCACGGCGTGCCGGTGCTGGTTGATCCGAAGGGTGTGGATTTCACGCGCTACCGGGGCGCGACGGTGTTGACGCCGAACCTGGCCGAATTCGAAGCGGTCACCGGTCGTGCCGACAACGACGAGCAGCTGGTGGAGCGCGGTCAGGCACTGTGCGCCGAGCTTGATGTCGGTTCACTGGTCGTGACACTGAGCGAACGGGGCATGGTCGTGATTACCGCCGGTGAGGCGCCCGTATTTCTGTCGGCGCGCGTGCGCGAGGTTTTCGATGTCACCGGTGCGGGCGACACCGTGATTGCCGTGCTGGCCGCCGGGCTCGCAACCGGGCAGACACTGGCCGAGGCGGCGGCGCTCGCGAACCTGGCCGCCGGGCTCGTCGTGCGCAAGATCGGCGTTGCCAGCGTGACCAGCAGCGAGTTGCGCCTGGCCCTGCACGAGCATGGGTTCGGCGGGCGCGGCTTTCTGTCGCGGTCCGAAGCCGCCCTCGTCACGCAGGAAGCGCGCGGGCGCGGTGAACGTATCGTCATGACCAACGGGTGTTTCGATATCCTGCACCAGGGCCACGTCGCGTACCTCGAGGAGGCCAAGGCGCACGGCGACCGGCTGCTTGTCGCCGTCAACGATGACGCATCGGTGGCGCGGCTCAAGGGTGCTGGCCGGCCCATTAACCCGGTGGCTGACCGAATGGCCGTGCTCGCCGGACTGGCGGCCGTCGACTGGGTCGTGCCGTTCGGCGAAGAGACGCCCGCAGACCTGATCGCGGAGATTTTGCCCGATGTACTCGTCAAGGGCGGCGATTACCGACCCGAGGACATCGCCGGGGCCGCGGCGGTGCGGGCGAACGGCGGCGCAGTTCGGGTGCTGGGATTCAGCGAGGGACGTTCGACTTCCTCGATCATCGATGCCATCAGGAAATTGTCGTAGCCGCGTCGCGCCGCGCGGGCGAGCCAGTCGACGGCGGTGACGCATGATACTGCGGTTCGTCTATACCATCCTGACTTTCCTGTTCACGCCGGTGCTGATCGCGCATCTGTACTGGCGCAGCATCAATCAACCCTCGTATCGCGAGCGCATCGGTGAGCGGTTCGGCCGCAGTCACGGGCGCATCGATCGGCCCAGTATCTGGATTCATGCCGTTTCGGTTGGTGAGGTGCAGGCCGCCGCCACGCTGATCCGTGCGCTGCTGCGGCGTTATCCGGACCGGCCGCTGATTGTCACGACCATGACGCCGACGGGCGCCGAGCGGGTGCGTGACCTGTTCGGCGATACGGTCATCCACCGTTACGTGCCGTACGATCTGGCCGGCGCCGTGCGCCGGTTCTTCGACTGGGCGCGGCCGGAACTCGTGATCATCATCGAGAAGGAGATCTGGCCGAACCTGTTTCGTGAATGCGGGCTGCGCAAGATCCCGCTGGTGCTGGCCAGCGCCAGGATCTCGACGCGCTCGGCGCGCCGCTACCGACACCTCGTCGGCCTGTTCCGGCAGACCCTGTCACACGGTATCGTCATCGCCGCGCAGACCGATGTCGATGCTGCCCGTTTCCGGTCGCTGGGCGTCAGCGCCGAGCGGATTCACGTGACGGGTAACATCAAGTTCGATTTCGACCTGGATGCCGACGTGCCGGGGCGTGGCACCGCGTTCCGTGCCGAGCATGCGCCGGGTCGGCCGATCTGGGTGGCCGGCAGCACGCATGCCGACGAGGAGCAGGTTGTATTGGCGGCGCACCAACGCGTACTGGCGCGGTTTCCGACGGCGTTGCTGCTGCTCGTGCCGCGCCATCCCGAGCGTTTCGCACAGGTTGCCGGATTGATCGACAAGGCCGGGTTGGCCGGCATTACGCGCAGCAGCGGCGGGCGGTGCACGCCGGAACAGAGCGTATTTCTCGGTGACAGCATGGGTGAGCTGACGACGTTCTACGCCGCGGCGGATGTCGCCTTCGTCGGCGGCAGTCTCGAACCGAGGATCGGCGGCCATAACCTGCTCGAGCCGGCCGCGCTCGGGCTGCCGCTGCTGACCGGGCCGCACTTCTTCAATGCGCCGGATATCGCCACGCTGATGATCGCCGACGGCGCCGCCCGGGTTATTGTCGGGGCGGATGAGCTGGCCGAGGGCGTCTGCGCGCTGTTCGACGACCCCGACGAGCGCCGCCGGCGTGGCGGCGCCGGTCAGCGGGTCGTCGACAACAACCGCGGCACGCTGCAGCGGGTGCTCGAACTGATCGACCCGCTTATTGCGCCAGCCAGCCGTTGATCTCGGTCAGATCGGCGATCGACAGGCTGCCGGCGGCCTGCTTGAGTCTGAGGATATTGACGATGTAGTCGTAGCGGCTGCGCGCGTAATTGACGTCCGCGGCAAACACCTGGCGGCGGGCGTCGAGGACGTCGACGGTCGTGCGGGTGCCGACATCGAAACCGGCCTCGGTCGCCTGCAGCGCCGTCTGGGCCGATGCCAGCGCCTGCTTCAGCGCCTTGACGCGGGAGATTTCCGACACTACGCCGAGGTAGGCGTCACGGGTCGCGCGCTCGTTCTGCCGAATCGCCTTCTCGAAGCGCTCACGCGCGGCGCGTTGCCGATAGGTCGCCTCGCGAATCTTGGCCGACGTATTGCCGCCGGAGAAGATCGGAACCTGCAGGTTGAGCTGGATCGACGTGCCCTGGGTGTCGTTTCCTGACGGGCCTCTTGCGGTGTACGTCGGTGCAACCAGTTGTGTGCCACTGACGTCGGTTTCGTTGTACCGGGCCGCCAATTCGATGGTCGGATAATGCCCGGTTTTTGCAATTTTCCTGTCGTCGCCGGCGATCTCCGCGCCCAGTTCGGCCGACAGCACCGCGGGATTCTGGCGTGCCGCCGTTGCGACCCAGGATTCTTCGTCTTCCGGGTCCGGGCTGACCAGCGGAATGACGTCCCGCGGTGCGACGAGGTCAGCCTGGTATTGCCCGACGATCTCGCGCAGGAGCTCCCGACTCGTCGCGAGAGTACGTTTCGCGACGATCTCCGTGGCGACGGCCTGGTCGTAACCGGCTTGCGCCTCCTGCACGTCGGTGATCGCGATCAGCCCGACCTCGAAACGCTTCTCGGCCTGCTCGAGCTGGCGAGCGATGGCCTCTTTGGCGGCCTGTTCGGACTCGAGCGTGTCCTGCGCGGCGAGCACGTCAAAATAGGTGTTGGCGACGCGCAGGATCAGGTCCTGCTGCGCGGTCAGGTAATCGGCCTCGGCCTGCGCGACCTGCTTGCCGGCCTTCTTGAGGTTCAGCCACTGGTCCCAGCGAAACAGCGTCTGCGTCAATTGGATGTTCCAGCTCACGCCATCTGATTCATTATCGACCGGAATGCCATCGGGACGGAAGGAAACGGTTACGTTGCCTTCGCTCGTCGAGTCTTCATACGACGCCCCGGCATTTATCTGCGGCAGCAGCAGGCCACGCGCCTGCGGCCGGGTCTGCAGCGTTGCCTCGCGATTTGCCTCGGCTTCGCGAATGCCCGGATCACTGCGCAGCGCCTGTCGGTAGATCTCCAGCAGGTCTTCAGCGCCGGACGGCGGTGCGGCGAACAGAACCACGACCACGCCCAGCGAAATCCATATCTTTTTCATGACGACAACATACCTGATGAGCGCCCGCGGGCGGGCGCGT
>JAJFJS010000110.1 GCA_021773815.1 Gammaproteobacteria bacterium | reverse complement strand
GCTGGCCGGCGCGCTGGTGGTTTTATATGCCGGTTACCGGGTGGTGAAGTTCGGTCAATCGATCCCGGCCGCGCTCGGCACCGCGATCAATCCCGGCTCGCCGGATAATATTATTTATTCAGCGGTCAACGCGGTGGGCCGCGCGGCGACCGGCGACGAACATTGGACATTAGGCGGCGCGCTCGCCGACTGACAAGGGGAAAAGCAATGCGTTATGGATCACGGCGCGCGCGACAGGCGCGCGAGGTAAAGCCGGAAATTCCGGGAGAGTTCGAGTTATACGAATTGAAAGCCGCACCGCTGCGCGTGCTGGCCGCGGCCTATGGCATCGAGTACCGCAACAAGGAGCAGGCCGCTAACGCGCTATCCCGGTTGCGCGGCGACTGATGGAAGTTATTCTAGACACGCTTGCCGCGTCGCTGCCACCGTCGCTGTTGTCGGCGCTGGCGGTTTACGTGGCCGTGCGCGTCGAGTTGCGCGGGCTGATTGAACGGCTGGGAAAAGCGGAAAATCATCTGGCGCGCATCGATGAGCGGACCAAGGGCTGCGTGGTCCGTCGACCGCCGGTTGTGTAGCGGCGTTAAACCCGGATCGAGTCACGCAGCCGCCGCGCCAGTTCCTCAATTTCTACCGCATCCCGGCGCAGTCGCGCCGCGCGCCGGGCGGCGCGTTCCGGGGCCGCACCACGCAGCGCCGCTTCTAGTTCACGGATCAATGCGCGCTCGGTGCTGATCGCCTGAATATCACCGGGCCGGAAACCGACATTTTCGGGCGTGTATATCTCGCCGCGGAATAATGACCAGTTATCGAACGCCGGGTCGATGGTGCCCAGATTCTCAAACGGCGAGGTTTTAAAGCTGGCCATTTCAATGCACGGGCAGTCGGCGAGACATTGCTGGCAGTCGATCATGGGCGGGTATTTTGCCGCGGCGCGTCGCGGGCTTTCCGTGACCGGCGTCACGCCGGCGTGACCGCCGGCCGGACAACCGCGATTTACCATAATATATATTATGCGTCTTATGGCCGTTTTATCGCGATAGGCCAAATATTGTATTTTTCCCCTGTTATCCCGATAGTTATCCGACATTCTTGACTGCCGTTCTAACTATCCAGCCCGTTCAGGCCACGCGTGTCGCCGTTTAATCGATCCGACCGTGCAGGCTCGTCTCGCTGAACCAGTACACGATGCCTGCACCGGCAAACCGTTCGCCGAGACTGGTGCAGATCTCGCGCGCCTGCGGTTCGCTGACGTGCACCTGGAATTGCACCTGTTGCTGGCGTCCGGTCACCTGTTCGATGAGGCTCATGCCGGCGTGCTCTGAGGTGTGGCCACGCACATGCAGGCTCGTGAATCCGTGTGCATGCTCGTTGTCGAGAAAGAAATCGACGATATCTTCTTCGATCGCCTGGGAACTCACCAGCGTCAATATTCCATGGATGGCGTCTGTCATGCAGTTTCTCCCGAACTGCGCTCAAAACGCAGGTAAAGGATCGGCAGCAGGATCAGCGTCAGCAGCGTGGCGGTAATCAGGCCACTGATCACGACGATGGCCAGTGGTTTCTGGATCTCAGACCCGGGTCCGCTCGCGAACAGCAACGGCACCAGCGCCAGCGATGCGATGCTGGCCGTCATCATGACCGGCCGCATGCGGCGTGCCGCGCCTTCGGTCACGGCCCGCAACACCGGTATCCCCGAATCCCGCAGCTTGTTGATATATGACACCATGACGACGCCGTTCAGCACCGCGATGCCAAGCAATGCGATGAAACCCACGGCTGCGGGCACCGAAACGTATTGCCCGGAGATCCACAATCCGAACACGCCGCCGATCAGGGCGAACGGTACGGTCATAAACACGAGGATGGCCTGTTTGATTGAGCCGAACGTCGAAAACAGCATCAGGAAAATGAGGCCAAGCGAGACGGGTATCACGATCGCGAATCGCGCCGCGGCCCGCTGCTGATTCTCGAACTGGCCGCCCCATTCGACGAAGTAGCCCGGTGGCAAGTTGACCGACTCGCTGACCGAGCGGCGCGCTTCGTCGACAAACCCGACCAGGTCACGGCCGCCGACATTGGCCTGCACAACGGCGAATCGTCGCCCGCGTTCCCGTTCGACTGCCACGTAACCCTCGACCCGGTGCAGATCGGCCACTGACGACAACGGAATGCTCGTGCCGTCCTCGAGCTGTATCAACAGCTGTTCCAGTTCATCGGGCGACTGACGCGTTTCCAGCGCGCCACGCACGATGACCGGCGTGCGCCTGATGCCTTCCTGGATGATGCCCAGTCGCAAACCCTCGACCTGTGCGCGCAAAATATCAGCCAGATGATCGTTGCTCAATCCGACCCGGCCGGCACGCAGCCGATCGACGTCGATCTGATAATACTGAATACCCTCATTCTCGCTGATAAAGACATCTTCACTGCCCGGAATCGATGTCAGCGTCGCTGCGACTTCCTTCGCCAAATCGGTCAGCACGTCGAGCCGTTCGCCAAAGATTTTGACGGCAATATCGCCGCGCGTGCCTGACAGCATTTCGTTGACACGCATATCGATCGGCTGCGTGAACCCGTAGGCAACGCCCGGGAACTTGTCGAGAACCACGCGAATCCGATCCTTCAGTTCGTCCTTGCTGTCGACGCTCCACTCGTCCCGCGGCTTGAGCACCATGAACACGTCGGTCTCGTTGAGGCTCATCGGGTCCAGTCCGATCTCGTCGGAACCCACGCGCGCGACGGTCCGGAGGACCTCCGGTACATTGGCGATGATCGCCCGCTGCACACGCTTATCGAGTTCTACGGACTGCTCGAGGCTGATCGACGGGAGCTTCTCGGTCTGCAGGATGATGTCGCCCTCGTCCATCGTCGGCATGAACGTCTTGCCGAGCATCAGGTAGGCGAAGATCGCCAACACAAACGCACCGCCCGTGATGCCGAATACGATGCGGCTGTTTGCGAGTGACCAATTCAGACTCGGTAAATATATTTCATGGAGCTTGCGCGGCAGCCAGGGTTCCTTGTCGGACACCCGCGTCAGCAGGAACGAGGCAACGACGGGAATCACGGTCAATGACATCAGCAGTGCGCCGGCCAGTGCGAAAACAATCGTCAATGCCACCGGCGAGAAAAGTTTTCCTTCCAGTCCTTGCAGCGTCAGCAGCGGCAGAAAAACGATGATGATGATCAGGATGCCGGAAAAAACCGGCGCGGACACTTCGCGCACGGATCGATAAATAATGTGCAGACGAGGCAGGCGGTCGGCCTTTTTCTCTTCGGCCAGATGCGCCACGATATTCTCGACGACGACGACGGCCGCATCGACCAGCATGCCAATTGCAATCGCAAGACCGCCGAGACTCATCAGGTTTGCGCTCATGCCGAACTGGCGCATCAGCAGAAACGTAATGCACGCGGCAAGCGGCAGTGACAGCGAGACTGTCAGCGCGGATCGGAAGGTGCCGAGAAACAGCATCAGCACGATCACGACGAGTACGGTTGCCTCGAGCAGTGCCGTGGACACCGTGGAGATGGCACGCGACACGAGGTCGCCACGATCGTAGAAAATATTGATCGATACCCCTTCCGGCAATGTCGGTTCCAGCTCAATGAGCTTTTCACGAACGCCATCGACGAGTTGCCTGGCATTCGCGCCGCGCAAGGCCAATACGAGTCCTTCGACGGTCTCCGCGCCCGAGGAATCGCTGACGGCGCCGTAACGCGTCAGGGCCCCGATCTGGACCTCCGCGACATCGCCCAAGCGCACCGGAACCGCGCTTTTCTGGCCGATCTCGCCGCGCAGCGCGACGACGATATCCTCGATGTCCTGTTTGGTCTTCAGGCGGCCCTCGGCCCGCACCAGCAACGCTTCCTCACCGACGTCCATCCGCCCGGCGCCGTCGTTGCGGTTATTGCTTTTCACCGCCTGCGTCAGCTCCAACAGGCCGATACCGCGCGATGCCATGGCTGAGGCATTGGGTACGATCTCGAAGCTGCGGACGAATCCACCGAGTGCATTAACGTCAGCGACGCCGGGCACGGTGCGCAGCGCCGGACGAATGATCCAATCGAGAATTTCGCGGCGCTCCATCAGCGACATCGAGTCGCTGTCGACGGTAAACATGAATACCTCGCCGAGCGGTGTCGTCATCGGCGCAATGCCGCCCTCGATATCGGTCGGCAGGTCCTCCCAGACGCCGGCGAGCCGTTCAGTGACCTGTTGCCGGGCCCAGTAAATATCGGTGCCGTCTTCGAAGTCGATCGTAATGTCCGTTAACGCATACTTTGCGACCGAGCGCAGCATTTCCTGACGGGGCAAGCCGAGTAATTCGAGCTCGATCGGCGTCGTGATGCGGTTCTCGACTTCTTCCGGCGTCATGCCGGGCGCCTTGACGATAATTTTTACCTGGGTCGGCGACACATCGGGAAACGCATCGATCGGCAAATCACGATAGGCGAGAAAACCGCCGGCAAAAATCAACACGATCACCAGCAGAAAGAACAGGCGCTGGGTCAGCGCGAACTGAATCAGGAAGCGCACTAATCGCCTCCGCCCATGCCCAGCCAGCGCGCCTTGAGCGCAGCCGTGCCGCTGGTCACGATCTCATCCTCGACCCCGATATCGGTATCGATAATCACCTGGCCCTGGGCACGACGAATGACCGCTATCTTGCGAATGTTCACGCCGTCGGGTTTGCGAACAAAGACATAGTCCTGATCGTCTTTTCTGACGACGCTGGCTGCCGGCAACGACAGGTATTCGCCCGTTTTGCCCTGGGTCATCGTTGCGGTCACAAACTGGCCCGGTGCGAGGCTGCTGTCATTTTCGATAACGGCTCGCACGACGACCGTTTGATTGTCCTCATCGACATGGCGTCCGATAGTCGTCACCGTGCCGGTAATATTTCGCCGGGCCTGCCTGACCACGATCGTCGCTCCCCGGACGATCTCGACACTGCGCGTAAACGGCACGTCGATCTCGAGCCACAGCGTGCTCAGGTCGCCGATTCTATAGACCGGCTGCGATGCATCGATCTGCTGGCCGACCGTGCGATACGCCTCGAGCACGACACCGTTGACCGGTGCACGGAGAATCAGTTCCGGCTGCAGGCGCAGCGTGTCGTGGAGTTGGTCGATTTCTACCCGTGCCAGGCCGGCCAACTCCAGAAACTGTCGCAGGCCCTGCTCCGCCAGCCGATGCTCCTCCAGTTCGTGCTTGCTCTCGGACAATCGCCGCGTCGAGACAATCCCCTCCTCGTTCAACGTCTTCTCATTGTTGTACCGCGTCTGACCCAGTTCTAAGCGGTGTAGCGCATCGATATACTTGCTCTGCAGTTCCAGGAACTCGGGGCTCGCGATCCATGCGATCGCCTGCCCCTTGCGTACTTCATCGCCGGCCGAAACGCCAAGTTTCTTGATGGCGCCGGAAAAAATCGGCACAACGGCGAAGTCGCTCGCCGCCGGCACCCGGACCCGGGCCGGGGCATGGAAGTCGTCGGCCAGCCCCACGACCTGCGGCATACCGAATTCGACGCCGAGATTCGCGAGTTGATCGGCCGGGATCTGCAAATCATCCGCCGTCGCGAACCCCGCCGTCACGAACAACAGCAGTCCCGACAGGCAAGCGGCTACCCGATCCGTCATGGCAATTCTCCAACGGCCTGGTTGTACTTCGCGATGGCGCTCTGCCATGCGATTTCTTTTTCCGATGCGCCAACCTCCGCACCGTATGCCGACTCTTTAATCATCAGAAAAGTCATCAGGTTCATTTCTCCCAGCTCGAACGCCTTCAGGCTCATCGACAAATGTTGCTGAGCCAGTTCATTCAATTCCCGTGCGAGCCGGAATTCTTGCTCCGCGCCCGCGAGCGTCTCCGTGGCGTCGTGAACGGTAACCTCGAGTGCCTGCAGTTGCGCGCGGTGCGCGGCACGGGCTTCTGCCGTTCTCGTACCGGCTGCTGCGACGTCGGCATTCGCATGGGCGCCAAAGCCGAATGGATAGCTCAAAAACACTCCGACGCTGTCCTCGTATGACGTATCACTGCCGCCGCGCTCGGAACGCGCACCCAGCAACAGGGCAGGATTTGACGTGCCCGATTCCTGTTCCAGTCGGTATTCCGCTGTTGCGCGCGCCAGTTGCGCAGCGCTGTAGGCCAGCGCCGGATGCTGCTCATCGATGCCGGTTTTCGCACTGCGCGTCTCCCGAAACATCGCGGGGCGCACATTCTGGCCGGTGATGATCCGATAGGCGCGAACGGCGTTGGCGTGCTCGACCCGTGCCTCGACCAGGCGCATCTCGCTGTGCAGCCGATCCTGCTTCGCCTGCAACAGGTCGCTGCGCGGCAAGACACCGATGCCGACCTGCCGCTCGATGCTGTACAGCAGATCAGCGGAGACCTGGGCTGCCTTCTCGGCCCGATGCACGCGATTGGCCGTCAGTTCGATGCGCCACAGGGAGGACCGCAGCACGCCGGTGAGTCGCCAGCGTATCCAGTCCGCGAATCGGTCCGCTTCGGTTTCCATGTCCCGGGCGACCCGCCGGCTGGCACGGCGTTCACCGAGCCGCCACAGCGGAAACTCGACGCCAGCCTCATATTCGCGCAGGTTGTCATTGTTGCCGATCTGACCCGTCTGATAACGCAGTTCCAGACTCATCGCATCCGACAGCAGGCTGCCCGCCTTAGCATCGAACCTGGCCGCTTCCTCGATGCGGGCCGGCAATTCCTCGTACGCCGGGAATCGCTCAAGCACGTCGTCGATCAGCATGCCCAGCGTTAACTGCTCCGAGCGCGGCAGTTCGGCTTCGACAGCCGGTGCCTCGGCCGGGAGATCGGCCATGGCAAATGAAACCAACAGGCAAAGGCCGCTGGCGAAGGCAATCGGAAATTTGATCATTGAAGGTTCGGGCCCCATCCAGGTCCTGTTGCTCTTATTAATATCGACCCGCATCAAGCGCCCGCTGAACCGGCTGACGGCGTCCGTGCCGAATATACTGAATTGGCCCGATGCTTTCTATCATCGCTGGCGTGCCCAGTAAAAAGATCCGTTCAGTCCGCTCCACGCTGCGGACCACCGGCGCCGGCGTTGATTCGCCCGCCATGGCTGCCATTTTGCGCCAACGCGGCTAGAATCGCCGGATGGGGATCGATTCGCCGACGCTGATCACCGTTGTCATAACAATCGTGTTATTTGTCACGTGCGTGATCATTCACTATGAAGGCCTGCGGGCGCTGACCCGCTGGGTGGCTCTCGGCCCCCTGCGTCCACGAGTTCGGATCGCGACGCTGATCTTTGCGCAATTCATCCTGCATCTGATCGAGATCCTGATCTTCGCGCTGGGGTTCTACATCCTCGCCGAGTATCTGGATTACGGCTCGCTGCTCAACATCGTCAGCAGCGTTCCGGAGATCGATCCGAATGATTTCGCAGACTATGTCTATTATTCGGCGATTGTGTACTCGACGCTGGGCATGGGCGAAATCGTCCCGCTCGGCCCGATCCGGTTCCTCACCGGCATGGAATCGGTCGGCGGACTGTTGCTGATTACCTGGTCGGCGTCTTTTACGTTTATCGAAATGCAGCGGTACTGGGGTCGCGGCTGACCGTTGCGTTCGCGGCGTCAGGGCGGGACCGTATCCCGGCGGCTCGCGACGCGATCCGTGAAATCGGTAAACAGGCCGTCGACGCCCAGGTCGTGAATGAACAAATCCAGCAACGCATCGAAATCATCGATGCCGGCCGGCAGATCGTCGGCTCGAAACGTATACGGATGCACGGCGAGTCCGAGAGCGTGAGCCTGCGTGACGAGCTCCGACAGGTCGTAGGCACCGTCCGCGCCGACACCCCGCAGGATCAGCTTCAGCGACGGGCCAATGCCGTCGGCGTAGGTGGCGATGTCGCGAAGTTGTGCCGCATTGACGGGCAATCGACTGCTCAATAACCGGATGATCGGCAGGCGCGGCCCGACCCGTGCGCGGACCGACCGGAGCGTGTCCGCATCGAAGCACTGCAGGAATATCCGGCTGCCGGGCTCGAGATACCCGTGCCGGTCGAGCGCCTCGGTGACGCTGCGGGTCAGGTCAACGCCCTGCTCCGCATGCCACTGCGGTGCCTTGATTTCGGGATAGATGCCGACGTTGCGGCCCGTGCTTGCGTTCAAGCCCTGAACGAAACGAATCTCCTCGTCGAATGTCACGACCCCAAAGCCGCCAGCCGACCGGGGAAACCGGCCCGGGAATTTTTCAGTGCCGGTCGCCGGTTCGCAGCGTTCGCCGAAGCGCAACGAACGAATCTCGGCGAGATCGAAATCAATGCAATAGAAATGGCCGTCGGCACGCCGGCGGGCCGGGAACCGTTCCGCGACATCACAGACGTCATCGAGCCAGAGGTCGTGCAGGACGAGCAACTCGCCGTCGCGGCTCGCGACGAGATCCTGTTCCAGGAAATCCGCGCCCAGCCCGTAGGCCAGCGCCTTCGATGCCAGCGAATGTTCCGGCAGATATCCGCTGGCGCCACGATGGGCAATGATCAACGGGAATGCTGCCGAGATGCTCACACGGGGTCCCTAAAGTGACCGTGCCGAGGCGCCCGGTCTATTCGTCCTCGACGCCAAGGCGTTTATGCATGATCGGGCTTGTCGTCGTGTATTGCAGATGCACCTTCTTACCCGGCTCGATGATCGGCTTGGCGGCGAACGCGGCCAGCGCCGCTTCGTGGAAGCCGCTGAGAATCAGTTTCTTTTTGCCCGGATAGTTGTTGATGTCGCCGATCGCAAAAATACCCGGGATGCTGGTCTCGAATCGCTCGGTATCCACGGCGATGGTCTTGCGGCTGACCTCCAGACCCCATTCGGCAATCGGGCCGAGTTTCGGCGACAGCCCGAAGAAAACCAGCAGATCATCGGCCGGCAGCGTCCGGACCTCGTCGTCCGCGCCCTTGATATCGACGCCAACCAACTTCCCGTCCTCGACGCCGAGTCCGACGAGATTGGCGCTGCGAATGACATCCGCCTGTCCCGAGGTCGCGAGACCCTCGACGGTGTCTACCGACGCAGCGGCGCCGCGAAATTCATCCCGGCGGTGCACGAGGGTCAGCGACGCGGCATGCGGCGCCAGCGCCATGGCCCAATCGAGCGCCGAATCACCGCCGCCCAGGATCACGATCCTGCGGCCGTGGAATCGGGTCGGATCCTTGACCCGATAAAACAATTGCTTGTCTTCGAGCGCCTCGGCCTCGGGCTGTCTGAGCTTACGCGGCTGAAACGAGCCTACGCCGCCGGCGATAAATACCGTCTTGGCATCGAAGACCTTGTCGGCACTCGTCACAACGCGGAAGCCGCCGCCATCCTGCGGCGCGACCTCGACGACTTCCTCGCCGAGGTGGAATCCGGCGTTGAATGGTTCGGCCTGTTCCATGAGCGCATCGACGAGCCCCTGCCCGGTGCACATCGGGACGCCGGGGATATCGTAGATCGGTTTGTCGGGGTACAACTCGGTGCATTGCCCGCCGACGGTCGTCAGCGAATCGACGATGTCGGCCTTGATGCCGAGCAGCCCCAATTCGAAAATCTGGAAGATGCCGGAGGGGCCGGCGCCGATGATCAATGCATCTGTCTTGATGGTCATGGTGTCTCGTGGTGATCGCCGCGCGCAATCCATCCGGTTGCACGGTAATGATGACTGGTTGGAGGGGCCGGAATTCTACTGGAGCCGCCCGGCCTCAACAAGTCGGAATGGACCCGAAACATGGCCTGCTGTCCGAGTCGTGGCCGGATCGAAATGAGGCGCCAATTCAATCGACGGTGAGCATAAGCAGGATGCAACCAGCCTAATCGAGATTGAAATCCAGCGTCTCCCATTGTGCGGTGTTCTCGTTGCGGGCCAGGCGTTTAATTGCGCTAATGATCGTACGCTCGTTCCAGTCGACGATATCGTCACAGCGGCCCAGAACTGACTTGTCGACCGCCACGGTGCCGCCGAAGGACTGAATCGCCAGAATCGGTTTCTTCGATGCCTGGGCGTAATCGAGCTGGAACCCGGCGAGGCTGGGATTGGCCTCGTAGATCGCCAGCGGCAGGATCAGGACCTCGGCATTCTTGATCTGGTTGCGCAGCTCTTCCTTGATCGCCTCGCTGCCGCCGCTCGCCGGCATGCTCTCCGGGTTGCTGTAGTTCGTGTAGAAAAAGTTATCGCGGCTCTCCAGGTACTCGAAGACACGCCGGTAGTCTTCGTTCTCCTGAAACAGGTGCGCCACGAAGACGCGAAACGGGTCTTTTTCGGACACTGCCGGACTCCCTTGATCGATCGGAACGATCGAAGTGTATCGCACGCAGGCGGCGGCCTCTATGGGCGCCGTTCACATTCGGCCGTAGGCAGGAGCCGGGCGCAGGCAGTACACTGTCCGGATGCGCCTGCTCGTCTATAACATCCGCTACGCCGTCGGCGCCGGCCCGACGCCGCGCAGGCCGGTGCCGGGCGCCGGATACCTGTTCGGCAATCCGGGCAATCTGACGAATATCACCCAATTCATCAAATCCGCCGACCCCGACATCGTCGGGCTGATCGAGGTCGATATCGGCTCAATGCGCAGCGGACGCGTGAACCAGGCTGAAGCGATCGCCGATTCACTCGGGCATTTCTCCGTGTACGAATGCAAATACGGTGAGGAGTCGGTCAATCAGCTGATCCCTATCCTGCGCAAGCAGGGCAATGCATTTCTGGCCGCGCCGCGCGTCACCGGTGAACGGTTTCATTATTTTGATCAGGGCATCAAGAAACTGATTATCGAACTCGAACTGGATGAGGTCGCCATTTTCCTGGTGCATCTGTCGCTCAAATACCGGCACCGCCATTTTCAGCTGCGTCACCTCTACGAACTGGTGCGCAAGAGTCGCAAGCCGGTCATCGTGGCGGGCGATTTCAATACCTTCTGGGGCGAGAACGAGATCTTCCTGTTCATGAAAGCGGCAGGTCTGCGCAGCGCGAACGTCGAAAGCCAGGCGTCATACCCGAGCCGTTCGCCGCGAATGGAACTGGATTTCATCCTGTACGGTGAAGGCATCGAGGTCACGGACTTCTCGATCCCGGACATCCGGTTTTCGGATCACCTGCCCCTGATCTGTGATTTCGATATTGTGTGATTTCGATAAAGTGAGGTCGGCATGACAGCAACCGTAAGCTCAGCTCTGGAACAATCTCTGCCCGCATTCACGCACTGGCGCATCGAAATCACGCCGTACCGGCTTGCGTGGGTCATCCTCGACAAACACGACACATCGACCAACGTACTATCGAGCGAGGTACTCGCCGAATTCGAGCGCATTGTCGACACACTAGCCGCCGATCCGCCGTCAGGCCTGGTGCTGTGCTCCGCAAAAACCACGGGCTTTATCTCCGGCGCCGACATCAACGAGTTTCCGTCACTGGCCGGCGACGGCGACGCCTATGCCCTGCTTCGCCACGGCCATGACGTCCTGCGACGGTTCGAATCGTTGCCGTGCACGACGGTCGCGATGATCGACGGCTATGCCCTCGGCGGCGGCCTCGAGCTTGCAATGGCCTGCGACGTCCGGATCGCCGCCGACGAAGACCGCCGCACGATTGGCCTGCCCGAGGTCCAGCTCGGATTGCACCCGGGCTTCGGCGGGACCGTGCGCGCCGTTCGCCTTGCCGGTGTGAGCCGCGCGATGCCGCTGATGCTGACCGGCAAGTCGTTGACGCCGCGCAAGGCGCGCACGGCCGGCCTGATCGACAAGGTCGTCGAACGCAGCCGGTTGCGTGAGACGGCCGCGAAACTGGCCCGCCGACCCGCGCCCCGGCGCCAGCGCAGCCTGCTCGACAGGTGCCTGCACCTAGCCATGGTCCGGCCGATTCTGGCCCGGCGCATGCGCGCCGGCGTCGCGGCCCGGGCCCGCAAAGAGCATTATCCGGCGCCATACGCGATGATCGATCTGTGGGAAAGCCATGGCGCCGCCGTGCCGGCCGGGTATGACGCCGAGGCAAGGTCATTTGCGGAACTGATCGGCACAGACACCTCCCGCAACCTGGTGCGCGTCTATTTCCTGCAGGAGCGGCTCAAACGGACCGCCGCAGCTGCACCGGCCGACTACGCGGCCAAGCACGTTCATGTCGTCGGGGCCGGCGTCATGGGCGGCGATATCGCCGCCTGGTGCGCCCTGCGCGGCCTGACCGTGACGCTGCAGGACCGCGAGATGCAATTCATCGAGCCGGCCCTGGAACGGGCCCACAAGCTGTTCGCCAAGCGCATGTCCGACCCCGATGCACTCGCGGACGCCCGCGCCCGTCTGACGGCCGACGTCGACGGCCGGGGCGTACCGCAGGCCGATGTCATCATCGAGGCAATCTTTGAGGATGCCGACGCGAAACGCGCCCTGTTCGAACGAATCGAGCCGCAGATGAAGTCCGGTGCGATCCTGGCGACGAATACGTCGAGCATCCCGCTGGAGACGCTGGCGACCTGCCTTAAGGACCCGAGCCGGCTGATCGGACTGCATTTCTTCAACCCGGTGGCCAAATTGCCGCTGGTCGAGGTCGTGCGGGCCGAATCGAGCGCCGAGGAACCACTGGCCCATGGACTCGCGTTCACACGCCAGATCGGCAAACTGCCGCTGCCGTGTCGCAGTCATCCGGGTTTTCTGGTCAACCGGATACTCGCACCCTACATGGCCGAAGCCCTGGATCTGGCGGCCGAGGGGGTCGCACTGGCCGATATCGACCAGGCAGCCGTCGATTTTGGCATGCCGATGGGACCCATCGAGCTGATCGATTCGGTCGGCGTGGACGTCGCCCTGCACGTCGCGGAGATCCTGTCACCGCTCGTCGGCCGGCCCGTGGCGCCCGAACTGCGCCGGCTCGTCGAGCAGAAACGCCTCGGCCGCAAGACCGGCCAGGGGTTCTACCAGTACCGGGACGGCAAGCCGGTCAAGCCGTCGGCCGGTGCACCGGTGGCCGACGCCCTGATCGGCGAGCGCCTGATGCTGGCGTTCGTCAATGAGGCCGCACGATGCCTGGCGGACGGGGTCGTCGAGGATCCGGAACTGATCGACGGCGGCGTAATCTTCGGCACCGGATTCGCGCCGTTTCGGGGCGGGCCGCTGAATTACGCCCGGGAACAGGGTATCGACAATGTCGTTGCCCGCCTCGATGCACTGACCGGTCAATTCGGCGACCGATTCACTCCTTCGTCCGCCTGGGCGGACCTGCGGGTCTAAATGCGACCAAGTCGGTTCCTCGATCAATTTGTTGCGGTTAGAATACGCCGTCCGCCGAGTTTCTGACCTGCGCGATCCGTAGAGTTTATGCCAGACGAAATCCCAAAAATCGAGACGTTACGCGCCTTTACGCCGCTCGACGGCCTCAAGCGCGAGAACCTGACCGCGCTGGCGAAAAAGACCCAGGTCAACCGGCTGGCGCCGGGGGAAATCCTGTTCAAGGAAGGTGACCGGGAAAAACGCACCTTTTATCTGCTGACCGGCACCCTCGGATTGACGAGTCAGGAGGGCACGTCGCGCAGCGTCGAATCCGGATCCGACGAGGCCCGCAATCCGCTCGTGCCGATCCTGCCGCGCCAGCACACGGCCAAGGCCGCGACGGCTGTACAGTTCATCTCCATCGACACCGATCTCCTCGACGTCATGTTGACTTGGGACCAGACCGGCGATTATGAGGTCAGCGAGCTGCAGGACGAAGGCGACGGCGCGTCGAATGACTGGATGACCAACCTGCTGCAAACCAAAGCGTTTCACCGCATTCCGCCGGGCAATATCCAGGCGATATTCATGCGCATGCAGCAGGTCAACTTCAATGCCGGCGACGTCGTGATCAAACAGGGCGATGACGGTGATTACTTCTACGTGATTACCAAGGGATCCTGCACCGTCACCCGCGAGACACCACTGAACAAAGACGGTATCAAGCTTGCCGAACTCAATGAGGGCGACACGTTTGGCGAAGAAGCGCTGATTTCGGAAACGAAACGCAACGCGACCGTGACCATGACGACCGACGGTTGCGTCATGCGGTTGGGCAAGGATGATTTCAAGACGCTGCTCAATGAACCGATGATCGACTGGGTCGACCACGACGAAGCCGAAAAGATCATCGCCGGCGGCGGACACTGGCTGGACGTTCGTCTGCCAAGTGAGTTCGAGGCCTTCCACGAACCCGGCGCTATCAACATCCCGCTGTACTTCATTCGTCTCAAGCTCAATACGCTGGACCAGAAAAAGACCTACGTATTGTGTTGCGATACGGGCCGCCGCAGCTCGGCCGGCACGTTCATCCTCAATGACCGCGGTTTCGATACGCGGGTTTTGCGCGGCGGACTGAATACCAACAAGCTGGAGCTCGAGTAGCGATTCACTACATTGTATGGGTCGGCTTGTCGCCGCCGAGGGCCCCCGCCAGATAGTTCTCGATCTTCTTCTGGGTCGTGCCGCCGTCCTGATCGCTGAACTGTACGCCGATGCCGGCCGTTCGCTTCCCCTGGGCACCCTTGGGCGTTAACCAGATGACCTTGCCGGCCACCGGGATCTTTTCGTCCTCCCCCATCAGGTTCAGCAGCATGAAGACCTCGTCGCCGAGCCGATAGCTGCTGTTCGTCGGAATAAATAAACCGCCGTTGGAAACGAACGGCATGTACGCCAGGTACAGCGCACTCTTATCCTTGATTGTCAGGGTTAGTAAACCGGGTTTTGCCATTACGCCTGCCGTCGATTCAAGCCGATTAATCCGTGATTCTAATCCCGGCCGTACCAGCGGGACAGGATCTCCCCCAAATGCAGTTCGGGGTTCAATCCTGTGCCCTGCAGACGGCGCAACTCACCGATCTGCCGCAGAACCGTGAAGGATGGCTCCATGTTTAGCATTTCGTCCGCCTTTTGCAAGCGGTGATTCCCCGAATTTAACTTCGTGCCGGATCCAGCGGCGCTGCACCGGGCGCGGATATCGGTCGCCTCGGCGACGAACAGCCAGCGCAGGCAGGGATCCTGATCGTGCCTGGCCCAGCGTTTGGCGACGCTTGCCGGCGTCACGGCGCGCCGTCGCAGCGCCGCGAGATCGCGTGCAAGTTCCGCGGCGAGGTCGGCGAAACCGATGCGATGCAATTCCAGTGCCGCCAGCGGTGCACCGCCGGCGAGTTCGAGGGTTGCGGACCAATCCACGGCCGGATCGACGTCGTTCAGCCACCGCAGGGCGGACTCCGGTTCCGGCAACGATACGCGGATCCGCTGGCAGCGACTGACCACGGTCGCCGGCAGGCGCGCTAATGCCTCGCTGACGAGAATCAGGTAACTGTCGGCTGCGGGCTCCTCGAGCGTTTTCAATAATCCGTTGGCCGCGGCCGGCGTCATCTTCTGGGCGGGATACACGAGAGCGGCTTTCGCGCCGTGGCCGAAGCTGGTCAGCGTCAGGAACCCGATTAATTCGCGAATCTGCTCGATCCCGACCGTCTTCTTGTCTTCGGCCGGCTGCACCAGCCGGAAATCGGGGTGCGCGGGAAGCGCTTCGTCGGCGATGCTCGCCCCGCTCAAGCCCGCCGCGTCGAGCGTTCCGTCGCTGAGTCCGAGCACGTGGCCGAGAATCGAGGCGGCCAGCAGCCGGCGCCCGACGCCGGCCGGGCCGTGAATCAGCAACGCATGCGGGAGTTGGTTGCGATCGAACATCCCGGAGATGCGTTGATGTTCGATTTCAATCCATGGTGGTATTTTCATAAAAACCAATACTTTATTAAACCTTAATCAAGTAAATTATCGATCAGTACGGTGATCGAAGCCAGGACCTCATCGAGCGTTCCGGATGCATCGACGACCCGCACCCGCTGCGGCTCGGCGCGCGCGATGTCCAGGTACCGGGCCCGAACGCGCGCGAAAAATGCCGCATGCTCGGCTTCGAACCGATCCGAGATGCCGCGGGCCGCGCGCCGTGCGCCGGTCACGGCGGGATCTGCATCGAGCAGGATCGTCAGGTCGGGTTGCAGTCCTTTCAGCACCCATTGCGCCAGCCTGTCGATATCCTCGTCGGGCATGCCGCGGCCGCCGCCCTGGTATGCATAGGTCGCATCCGTAAACCGGTCGCACACGACCCAGTCACCGCGCGCCAGCGCCGGCTCGATGACCTGTTCGACATGCGCGGCGCGGGCCGCGAACATCAGCAACAGTTCGCACGGGTCCGATACGGTGCCGCGCTCGGATTGCAGCAGCACGTCGCGAATGCGCTCGGCCACCGGGGTACCGCCCGGTTCGCGCGTCACGACGACGGTTCGGCCCCGCTTGCGCAGGTAATCGGCGACAAACTGCAGATTCGTCGTCTTGCCGACCCCCTCCGAACCTTCCATCGTGATAAATCGCCCTCGCGGCGTCGCCTGGTCCGTCATCTGTTTCCCTTCATCGTGAACCGTCCGTTACTCCACGCGCTGGCGCAGGTTCGCCAGGTAACGCGCCACGGCGGCATTGTGTTCCTCGAGCGTCGCCGTGAAAAAGTGACTGCCATCGCCGCGACCCGTGGCGACGAAATACAGGCTGTCGCCGGGCGCTGGATGCGCCATGGCCTGCAACGCGCTCTCGCCGGGTAACGCGATCGGGGTCGGCGGCAGACCACGACGCAGGTACGTGTTATAGGGCGTTTCAGTCTGCAGGTCACGACGCGTCAGGTCACCGTTGAAAGCGTCACCCAGCCCGTAGATGACCGTCGGATCGGTTTGCAGCCGCATGCCGCGCTCGAGCCGCCGGATAAATACGCCGGCGATCTCCGGACGTTCGCTGTCCAGCGCACTCTCGCGTTCGATGATCGAGGCGAGAATCAGGCCCTCATAGGGACCGGCCAGCACGGCGTGCGGTTCGCGACCGACCCACGCCGCGTCCAGCCGTTTACGCAACAGGTCATGCGCCTGGCGCAGCAGTTCGACATCCGGCGTGTCGCGAGCGAACCGGTAGGTCTCGGGGAAGAACAGGCCCTCCGCGTGTGGATAGTCCAGCCCGAGCGCCGCACTCAATTCTGCCGGCGTGCCCGGTTCGAGTGTCTGCCGAATCGCCGGATGGGCCGCCAGCGCCTTGCGCAGTTCGGCGACCGTCCAGCCTTCCACGATGGTGATCGAATGCAGCTTGACGCGCCCCTGCACCAGCATGTTGAGCAACATTGCCGGCGTGTCGCCGGGCATCAATGCGTATTCGCCGGCCTGGATGCGTTCGGCGCGACCGGACAGCCGGCCGTACGCGGCAAACGCGGCAGGCACACGCAGAACGCCCCGGTCCGCGAGCCGCCCGGCCACCCTGCGCAGCGTGTCGCCGCGCTCGACGACGAACACGTCACCGGTCGCCGGGAGCATAAGCGGCGCGGCAATATAGCCCCGGAACCAGGCAAAGATGCCGAGCAGCGCCACGCCGGCGATGACGACGACGGCCGCGACCGCTTTCACCGGAGCGCGCATTCACCGACTCCTGCTGCAGCGAGCGCGGCCTGCAGCTCGCGCGTGACCGGACCCACCGGGTACGGCCGGTTATCGATACGGTTAACGGGCCAGATACCAATCTGACTGTTGGTCAGAAAGACTTCCGCGGCGGTATCGAGCGCGGCGCGCGTCACGGCCTGTTCCTGCCAGCGGCAGTCGAGCCGCCTGGCGCTTTGAAGTACGATGCTGCGCATGATGCCTCTGACCCCGCAAACAGCCAGGTCCGGCACGATCAGTCCGCCATCCTGAACGAGAAACAGATTGGTCATCGTACCGCAAACCACCGCTCCGTCGGTCGTGCTCATCAGCCCTTCGGCGATCGTCGGATCCTGCCATTCGGCACGTGCGAGCACCTGCTCAAGACGGCCCAGCGTCTTCAGGCCCGCGATCGCCGGATACTGACCGATCGGCGTCGCGCAATGCCGCACGGCAACGCCTGCGGCCTGCTCCCGCCCGGCGGGCGGCACGCCGGGAAACAGTCCGAGCATGCGCGTCGGGGTCGCCGACTCGGGCGGCGCGTAGCCGCGCGGTCCGGAACCGCGCGTCAGCAGAATCTTGAGCGTGCCCCAGGCGCAATGCTGCGACATCTCACGTGCCTCGATGGCGAAGACCGCGCGAGCGGGTGCCGCGATGCCAAGCCGTGCGGCGCCGTTTAACAACCGATCCAGATGCGCGTCGAGAAACCGGGGCGCCCCGCCCCGGACGGCTACCGTCTCGAACAGGCCGTCACCGTAAGCGAGCCCGCGGTCATCGACCGCGATCCGCTCACCGGGTTCGCCGTTGATTCGCCAGGCCGTCATGACAGCGGACCATCACCGCCGAGGGCCAGCAGCAGTCCCCGGGCCTTGGCCCGCGTTTCGGCCAGTTCGCGCGCCGGATCCGAATCGGTAACGATGCCGCAACCGGTCGCCAGCGACAGCTTCTCGCCCGTCACCGTCATACAACGAATCAGAATACTCAGGTCGCCGCTGCCATCCCGGTTCATATATCCCATGGCCCCGGTATACACGCCGCGCGGCCGACCTTCCAGTTCGCTGATGATCTGCATGCACCGGACCTTGGGGCAGCCCGTGATGCTGCCACCGGGAAACATCGCCGCGATTATTTGTCCGGGTGTCGCCGAATCGCTGAGACATCCGCTGATATTCGAGACGATATGATGGACGTGCGAATACGATTCCATGACCATGAATTCGTCGACCGTGACGCTGCCTGCTCGGCAGATTCGGCCCAGGTCGTTACGCTCAAGGTCGATAACCATGACATGCTCGGCCCGCTCTTTCGGATCCCCGAGCAGGTCCGCGCGATCAGGTTCGTCCGCGGCGTCGCCGGGCCGGCGCGGTCGCGTGCCGGCGATCGGTCGCGTCTCGGCGAACCCGTCGCGGATGCGTAGCAGGCGCTCGGGCGATGAACTGATGACGGCCATATCGTCGAACACGGCAAGTCCGGCAAACGGCGCCGGATTCGTCCGTCGCAGGCGCTCGTAAAGATCCACCGGCCGCACGCCGGGGCGCAAGCGACCGTGCCACTGGCGCGACAGGTTGGCCTGAAAGATATCGCCGGCGACGATATGGCGTTGCGCCTGCCGAACGGCTGACGTGAATAATTCGGGATCGTCCTCGACGAGTCCATCCTCGAGCAGTGAGTTCTCGAGTAGTCCGTCCGGGTCTGGCGCGTGAACCTCGACCCGTTCGAGATCGGCGCGGACATCGGCCGCCTGCGCGGCGAACGCCGCTTCGGCAACGATCCAGGCCTGCCGCGTGCGCCGGTCGCGGATGATGGCAATCGGTATCCGCGTCGCAACCGCGATCGGCAGCGCCGGATCGGTCGCCAGCGCCAGGCTAGGTTCGATTTCCGCGGCCAGTTCGTAGCCGAGCATCAGGAACCAGCCGCCCGCAAACGGCGTGTCCCCGGCCGCCCCGGCCGCAACAGCCTCGGCCCTTTGCCACCGGTCGAACGCGGCGAGAAAGCCGTCCGTGCCGGTTTCCGGCCCCGCGAGCGCACCGCCCGCATCGAGGCGCAGCGTCGCCTGCGGGAATGCAAATAACAGATCGTAGCGGCCGAGCGCGTTGCCGTCGGCGACGCTTTCGAGCAGGAATGGGTAGCGTTTCGGGTTGTGCCGATGCAGGGTCGCCAGGTCCTCGGGCCACGGCACGGGAATCCGGGCAACGGGCTGGCTGACAGCGTTCATCGGCGGTTCAACCGGACAGACAATGACGGTTCAGGCATCCAGTCAGCTTCCGCCATGTGCGCACCGGAGAACGATGCGTTTAGGGACACGGCGCCCGAAGCCTCCGGGACAGGTCAGATCCGGGAAAAAATCAGGCTGCCGTTGGTTCCGCCGAATCCGAACGAGTTGCTCAGGACGGCACCGATCTTCATGTCGCGCGCCTGACCGGGGACAAAATCGAGGTCACACTGGGGATCCGGATTGTCGAGATTGATCGTCGGCGGCGCCACCTGGTCGACGATCGCCATGACGCTGAACACGGCTTCGATAGCCCCGGCCGCACCGAGCAGATGGCCGGTCGTCGACTTCGTCGAACTGACGGCAAGCCGATCGGCATGCGCGCCGAAGACGGATCGCACCGCGCGGGTTTCGGCGATGTCACCAAGTTGTGTCGATGTCCCGTGCGCATTGACGTAGTGGATATCTTCGCGAGTCAGGCCAGAATCTCGCAACGCCGCCGCCATGCACAACGCCGCCCCTGCACCGTCTTCAGCCGGCGCCGTGATGTGATGCGCGTCGCCGCTCATGCCAAATCCCGACACCTCGGCGAGAATTACTGCGCCGCGTTTCTTCGCCGCCTCGTATTCCTCGAGAACGAGGCACGCGCCGCCCGCGCCGAGCACGAAGCCGTCGCGGTCGACGTCCCACGGCCGGCTGGCCGCCTGCGGATCGTCGTTGCGTTTCGACAATGCGCGTGCGGAACAGAAACCGCCAAGACCGAGCACGGTGATCGGCGCCTCTGCGCCGCCGGCCAGCATCGCGTCAGCATCGCCGTACGCAATCGTGCGTGCCGCGATTCCGATACTGTGCGTGGCGCTGGTACATGCCGTGACGAGCGCGAGATTCGGCCCCTGGAATCCGTGACGAATTGAAACATGCCCGGAAATCATGTTGATGATGCTGCCGGGCACGAAAAACGGTGAAATCTTGCGTGGCGAACCCGCGTCGACATACCTCTGGTAATTATGCTCGATCGTTTCAAGTCCGCCGATGCCCGAACCCATCACAACGCCGATGCGATCGGCGGCGTATTGCGAAGTCGAGATGCCGGACTGCGTTACCGCCTGCTCGGCGGCCGCTATACCGTAATGAATAAACGGATCGACCTTGCGAATATCCTTCTCGGGCAGGTAAGCCGATGCATCGAAGTCCCGGATGCACCCGGCGAACGTCGTACTGAACGCACTGGCATCGAAATCCTCAATGGGCCCGATGCCACTGCGACCGGCTACGGCATTTCCCCACGCAGTCGGCACGTCATTTCCAACCGGGGAAATGGCGCCCAAACCGGTGACGACGACACGTCGTTTGGTCATATCGAGTCTTCTATGAAACGTCGGACGCCCGCGGCGGACGTTCTGGAACCTGCGCGGTGCGCAGGCCAGTCATCAGGACGCGTCTGAACGGGCTTTGATAAAATCGATGGCCTGCTGAACCGTCGTAATTTTCTCTGCGTCTTCATCGGGAATTTCGGTCTCGAATTCCTCTTCCAACGCCATCACGAGTTCAACGGTGTCGAGCGAATCCGCGCCAAGATCATCGACGAAAGATGCTGCGTTGGTCACCTCATCCTCTTTGACACCGAGCTGCTCGGCGACGATGTTCTTAACCTGTTCCTCAATGCTGCTCATACTGGGTTCTTCCTCTCTACTAATAGAGTATTTGCTGAGATCAATCCGAGAGCCGGACTCGACGGCGGGTATTTTAAGGGAATGTCGACGGCCGTGCTACTTCTGGACACGGTCCGAAAAACAACTGTGATAACGCCTACTTAGCGCGTCATATCATGGACATGCCGCCGTTGATATGAATAGTTTCGCCGGTCATGTAGTCCGCAGCGGACGAGGCGAGAAACAGAACGACGCCGGCAATATCGTCTGCGCGGCCCAGGCGATTCAATGGAATATGGCCCGTCAGCGCAACGCGCTTCTCTTCGTCGAGTGATTGAATCATCTCGGTCTCGACCAGTCCGGGCGCAACGACATTAACGGTAATGCCTCGCGATCCGACCTCCTTGGCCAGCGATTTCGAAAAACCGATCACCCCGGCTTTCGTCGCCGCATAATTCGACTGCCCGGGGTTGCCCATCGTACCGACGACTGACGACACCGAGATGATGCGACCGTGCCGGGCTTTCATCATGCCCCGCAATACGGCCTTGGACAGGCGGTAGACGGAGGTCAGGTTGGTCTGCAGGATCTCGTCCCATTCCTCGTCTTTCATCCGCATCAGCAAGTTGTCGCGGGTGATGCCCGCGTTGTTGACCAGGATGGAAACGGCGCCTTCGTGCGCAACGATATCCTTGATCCCCGCCTCGATCGAATCGGGTCGGACGACATCCATAACGATGCCTCGTCCTGCGACCCCTGCCTGCGCAAAGCGCCCGGTGATCGCGGCGGCGCCGGCTTCCGTCGTGGCCGTGCCGACGACAGTGGCGCCGGCCGCCCCCAACAGGTCGGCAATCGCGGCGCCGATGCCGCGCGATGCGCCGGTAACCAGCGCAATCTCGCCGGTGACGGAAAAGAGTTTCGAGACAGAATCCATGCGCTCACCCGTTCAATGTGCCGCGCATTATAACCGTGGGTCCGCGCGCTGCCAGACCGCGCGCAACAGCCCGCTGCCGGCGCCGCCGATCGCCCCCCACAAGTGCGCGTCCGTCACCACCGGACCGCCAACGAGTCCCTCTGAAAACGGCATCGCGCCGGCCGTCTGCTCCCAGAATAGTTTGCCGGCCACACCGATCAGCAGCCACCAGCCGAGCCGAAAGCCGCCGGCAATCCAGCACACGGCGCCGAACACAAACAGCCCGTGCAGCGCTCCCGACATGCCGACGACCCACACGGCATCCGGCGTCCACCAGTACATGCCGACGCTCGATGCGGCGCCGCTGACCAGCAGGGCGACCGCCCACCACCCGGTCGGAGCCTCATCGGCAAACAACCAGCCGATGACCAGGAATGCGGCGGCGTTCAGGAACAGGTGATACCAGCCCAGGTGAATGAAATTTGCCGTCAGCGCTCGCCACGCTTCGCCGGCCGCCAGCGCGTCCCGGTCATAGCGCAGCAGGTCGCGCCATTCGACGGGCAGCAACTGCAGTCCGGTCATCAGCGCCGCAACCGCGAACCATACGCGCAGTTCGCGCGCCGGGATATCGGCAATAATTTCTTTTAAATTAGATATTAAGAACATATTCCTATGCTAGGATATCAACTTTACACCAGCGGTCACGCACCGGCTTGGCCGGCACAGTCACCGCAAACCGGTATACAGTCTGCTGACACGGCGGACGCGTCGCTTTAGAGTGCGCCGGATCATCTCAGAAACACGGGTTATTTTCATGACATCGCGAACCGCTTCGTACACCGCCATCGCCCAGCGGGGCTTCACGCTGATCGAAATCATGGTCGTTGTCGTGATACTCGGCATCCTCGCCGCCCTGATCGCCCCGAACGTGATCAGCCGGATCGATGATGCCCAGATCGTCAAGGTTCGCCAGGATCTGCGCGCCATCGAGAGTGCGCTCAAGCTGTATCGCCTCGATAATTTCCGCTATCCCGACACCGAGGCGGGTCTCGAGGCCCTGGTCACGCCGCCACAGGATCCGAGTGCGCGCTGGCCGTCCGGCGGGTACCTCGATCGGTTGCCCCGCGATCCCTGGGACCGTCCGTATCTGTATCTGCATCCGGGTAACCAGGGAGAATTCGACGTCTATTCGCTCGGGCGCGATGGCCAGCAGGGCGGCGAAGGCCTGGACGGCGACGTCGGCAACTGGACACTCGACTGACCCGCACCGCCGTTACCGGATCCTGCGGCGACGCGACTGACCTGGAACGTGCTGTTGCTCAAATCACCGCCACAACAGGGCTTCTCACTGCTCGAACTGCTGGTCGTCGTCGTGATCATCGGTATCCTGGCAACGATGTTCACGCTGTCTGTCGGCGTGCTCGGCGCGGACAGCGAACTTGAGCGGGAAACGGATCGGTTGCAGGCATTGCTCAGTCTCGCCCGCGAGGATGCCGTCACTCAGGGCCGTGAACTCGGCATGCATTTTTACCCGAACGGGTATGAATTCGCGATCTACGAAGAGGATTTCGTCGAGTATTACGATCCTGACGATGCCGAGGCCCGCGACCGCTCCGAGTGGCTGGTGTTCGGGACCAGCGCCCTGCTCCGCCCGCGCTCTCTGCCGGAAGGCATCGTCATCGAACTGGAAATCGACGGCCGGGAAATTATTCTCGACCAGCGCGACGATCGCCGTACGGTAGCAGATGATGACGAACCTGCGGATCAAGACGAGGCTGACGCGTACCGACCGCAGGTCCGATTTTACTCGAGCGGCGATCTGAGCCCGTTCGTCATACGCTTCCGACGCGAGTTTGAAAGTGAAGGCTTCATCATGGACTTCGCCGACGACGGTTCCGTCGAACTGACCAAGGGCTGACGGCCAATGCACGCCAGCCGTCCGCAGCGTCGCACAGCAAACCACGGCTTTACGCTGCTCGAGGTATTGGTCGCGATGGCGATCCTGAGCCTCGGCATGATCGCGGTGTTCGGCGCCATGAGTCAGTCATTGTCTGCAACCACGCGATTACGTGACAAGACGCTGGCCCACTGGATCGCGATCAACCAGATCACGGAGTTGCAGGTCACCGGCGAATACCCCGGCGCGGGCAAACGGCGCGACCAGGTCGACATGGCCAAAACGGAGTGGATATACGACATGAAGATTGCGGACGTGCCGCAGATCGACATGCGCCGCATCGATATCGCTGTGAGCCGCGCCGACGCGCCGGACGATATCCTTGCGACCGTGATCGGCTTCGTCGGGCCGCGCCCCGCAGCACCGGGCAAAGGCGTTGAACAGGGCTTCGGCAGCGGCTGGGAACCGCCGAGCGAAACCTTCGGGGAAACCGGGTGACACCGACACATCCGCCAGGACCCGGCCGGGCGCGCGGCTTTACGCTGATCGAACTGCTGGTCGCCATGGCCATTTTCGGCCTGATCAGCGCGCTCGCGCTCGGCGGCCTGAATGCCATCACGACACAACAGGCAACCGCGAAGAACCGGATGCAACGACTCGCCGGTTTGCAACGCACCATGCGTTTCCTGTCTGAAGATTTCGCCCAGCTCAATCCGCGCCATGTCCGCGATATCCTCGGCCAGGGGAAAGAGCCGCCGCTGATCGTCGATGCGGTCGATGAGTCGACCATCCGGCTCAGTCGCGGCGGCTGGCGCAACCCCGTTCCCGTGCCGCGGGGCACGCTGCAGCGTGTCCAGTATCAGCTCGATGACGGCGTACTGGTGCGCGAATACTGGCCCGTCATGGACCATCCGCTGGGCATGGAGCCGCGGCGAACCGAACTGCTCGAAGCGATCGACGAGATCGAGATCGAATACCTCGACGGCGAATCACGCTGGCAGACCCGGTGGCCGCCACTGTCGTCACAGGACAATGCCGAGTTCGCGTATCCGCGTGCCGTGCGCATCACGCTGACGCTCGCTGACTGGGGCGAAATCGTCCGGGTCGTGGACCTGTTGCCGTGACGCGCCGCCCCACCCCGGCCCGTCGTCAGCGCGGCATCGCCGCCGTCACCGCGTTGCTGGTCGTCGCGATCGCGACCGTACTGGCCACGGACCTCGCGTGGGAGTTGCATGTCGATATTCAGCGCAGCGAATCGATGCTACTGCGTGACCAGGCAATTCAGTTCGCCCTCGGTGCGGAACTGATGGCCGCCGACGGATTGCGCAAAGATTTCGACAATGACGCCGAAGACAACCAGCACTGCGACTATCCCGGCGAAGGCTGGGATGAGGAGATCATGCTGCCGTTCGCAGGCGGCACCGTGCGCGGCAAGATCACCGATATGCAGGGGCGCTTCAACCTGAACAATCTGCTGACGGCCGAGCGCAAAGATGATGAGGCCGTCGCTTTCCTGCAGCGGCTGCTCGAACTGCTCGAACTCGACCCCGATTTCGCACCCCGGATCCTGGACTGGATCGATCCCGACCAGATCGAGACGCTGGGCGGCGCCGAAGACAGCACCTATACGTCGCGGACGCCGTCGTATCGCACGGCCAATACCTGGTTCACGACCACCACGGAATTGCTGGCCGTCGACGGCTTCATCGACCCGCAGGATCCGGACGACCGTCTGTTCCGCGCGCTGGAGCGATACGTCGCGGCCTTGCCCAGCGGGCAGAAGATCAACGTCAACAGCGCCGAGGATCCGGTACTGCTGGCGATGTCCGCCGATTCGGGCACGCGTGACGCGGCCGCGCTGCGCGCCAATCGCCCGTATTGCACGCTGCTCGCGGCCGAGGGCACGCAGGGCGCGTTCATGGATGATGCCGGCGAACTGGTCAAGCCTGAATTTGCGACCCGCTACCTTGATGTCGGCTCGAGCTTCTTTCAACTTAAGGTGCTCGTTACCCTTGGCACTGCACAACTCACTATGTACAGTCTGCTCTACCGTGATTCGGATGGGGTCGTCATGACGAAACTCCGGTATTTCGATACCAAATGAACCAAACCGTGGTCCTGTCGCATGGCTGATACCCTCGTTCTGCGTTTCGACGATATTCCGACCGAACCGGTCGAGTGGGTCATCGTCGACGCCTCGGGCGCGCCGCAGGGCCCGATCGGGCACGGCGACCTGCAGGCCGCCGCCGATACGGCCGCGGGCCTGCGCGTGATCGCGCTCGTACCGGCCACGACCGTGCTGCATGCGGCGACGAATCTGCCGGTCCGCAACCAGGCCAAACTCCTGCAGGCCCTGCCGTTCGCCATGGAAGAACAACTGGCCGGCGACGTCGAGGAACTGCATTTCGCCGCGGGCCGACGGGATGCGGACGGGCGCCTGCCGGTCGCCGTCGTGCAGCGCCTGAAGATGGAAGCGTGGCTGGAGCAGATTGCGGCCGTCGAACTCGACCTCGCCGGCGTCTACAGCGAAGCCGAGGCGCTCGGCAACATGCCCAATACGACCATCCTGATGGTCGAAGCCGGCCGGGCGACGATTCGCGACGCCGACGGACAGATTGCCGCGATGGACCTGGCATCGATCGATGCATTGCTCGACCTGTGGCTGAGTCGTCATCGCCTGACTGAGGGCGAAGAACTGCCCCCGCCGATCAACCTGCTGATCTACGTCACGCCCGACTGCGAGGAGCCGATACGACCCGTCATCGAGCGGCTGCGGCCGCAGGTCGAGTCGCTCGAGATCATGCGACTACCCGACGGCGGGCTGCCGCGCATGGCGGCCCAGGCCTTGCTGTCGCCGGGGATCAACCTGCTGCAGGGCGCTTACGCGCGACGGTCGACGCTGGCGGCCTACTGGCCGGCCTGGAGGATCGCCGCCATCCTGCTGCTCGGACTGTGCGTGACGCTGCTCGGTGCGCGCATTCTGCAGATCACCGAATTGAATCGACAGGCGGCCCGCCTCGATCAGTCTATCGAGCAGGCAATCCGTTACACGTTCCCCGAAGTGCGTGAGATCCGCGACGCGCGCAATCTGGTCGACAGCAAAATGCGCGCGCTCGGCACCGCCCGGCCCGGCGCCGGCGACCGGGGCTTTCTCGAAACCCTGGATCGCGTGGCCGCGGCCGTTTCCGACAAGGAATCAGCCGCCGCCAGCGTCGAATCGATCGATTACCGCTCCGGCATCATGGAACTGCGCGTTGTCGCACCGAATGTGGAGACGCTGGACCGGATACGCCAGGCAATCTCCCGGGACGCGGGCTTTGAGGCCGAGATCCAGTCAGCCAACCCGGAAGGCGACGGCGTGCGCGGCCGGCTGCAAATCCGGCCGGCCGGCGCCTGACGGGAGCGCGACACGATGAATTCAACATTTGCACGCCGCACGGGTGACGACCAATGAGGACATGGTTCGAGCAACTCGACGCACGGGAGCGCCTGCTCGTCAGCATCGCGGCGCTGCTCGTGATGTTTGCGCTGATCGTCCTGCTCGGCGTCCGCCCGATCGTGACCCAGACGGCGCGCGGCGAAGCCCGCGTCAGCCAGAAACGACAGTTGCTGACCGAGGTCGAACGACTTGCCGAACGTCTTGGGCCGCAAACCGGCGGCGGCGCCATCGCCACATCCGGCGACGGGCAGTCGCTGGTGGTCGTCGTCGACCGCACGACGCGCGCCAACGGGCTGGCGCCGTATCTGAAACGCAATCAGCCGGACGGCGCGAACGCCATCCGGCTGCGCCTGGAAAACGCGCCGTTCGACATCATCATCGAATGGCTCGGACTGCTCAGCGCCCAGCACGGGCTGACGGCCACGGCGGTGAACATCGACACCGCGGGCGTGGCCGGTCGCATCAATTGCAACCTGACGCTGTCACGCGGCGGCTGACGGTGACGCGCACGAACCGCACGCTGGCCGGCATCGGCATCGCCAGCTTTATTGTCTTTGCTGTCGTCTGGCTGCCGGCGCGCGTCGTCACGGATCGTCTCCCCGACGCGTGGCGCGCCAGCGGCCCGGACGGAACGCTGTGGAACGGATCCCTGCAGTCGATCGACATCGCCGGGTGGCGGCTGCGGGAAATCCGCTGGCAACTGTCGCCGGCGTCCGCATTGCTCGGTCGGTTGGCGGCGCACGTCGAGACGCGCGTGTCCGGAGGCGCGCTCGCCACCGACGCATCGATCAGCCTGTTTGGCGCCGTGTCCATCGACACACTCGTGGCCGACGGCCCGATTGCGCCACTGGCGAGCCGACTGAACCTGCCCGTGTCCGGCGGTCAATACCAGGTCCGCATCGATGCGCTGCGTATCGTCGACGGCTGGCCGACCAGACTGATCGGTACGGGTCGGGTCGCCAATGTGCCGCTCGTCATCACGGGCGCCGCGTCCGGCCCCACCGGCAACTATACGGTCCGGTTCGATGCCGATACGGTACCCGACGACGGTCGGTTGACGGGCCAGCTCGCCGATGACGGCGGGCCGATAGAAGTCGCGGGGCGGCTCGATCTGACGCCGCCGCTGAACTATACGTTGCAGGCCGGTCTGAAGGCACGACCGGGCGCGCCGGCCGAGATTACGCAGGCGCTGCAGTTCGCCGGTCCGACGGATGCGGATGGTCGGCGTGAATTCTCGCTGGCCGGCTCGCTATAGCGCGTCGCAATCGACGACATGAAACGCCTGCAGTAACGGGAAATACAACGCCGTGCGCACCGGTCGCGCATCGATTTTCAGGCAGGCATCACGATAGCGCGCCAGCTGCGGGCCATAGCGCTGCGCCTCGCTGCGCAGAAACGCATCGATGTCGGCGCCTTCGTGCATGCCGGTCTTGTAATCGACGATCCAGCGCAGGCCGTCTTCACAGACGAACGTGCGATCGATAATGTGATTGCGGAACAGGCCCGAGTCGGCGTCGATCGTCGTGATCGGCCACTCGGTTACCGCCTCGTCATGTGCATCGAGCAACCAGCGGCCGCGCGGATCGGCCAGCATCCCGCTCAGGGCATCCGTCACGCGCTGCACGGCCTTGCGTTCATCGTCGCGGCCGACGCCGGCGCGTCGCAGCGCGCGCCGCAGGGCCGGTTCAATGGCAGCAACCCGCTTTGCATCCCAGTCTGCCAGCCCCTCTTCGGCGATCTGCTGCAACCAGCGATGCACCACGGAACCGACGTGCCTGGTCCAGGTTGAGGCCCAGTCGAATTCAACCGGTTCGTCATCGGGCTCTGCGCCCGGCAGGAAAGTCACCCCGCGGGGCTCGGGCACCGTTGGCGCGCACCAGTCCGCCGGCAGTCGCCGCAGCGGCACGGCGCGCATCTCCATATGCCGGTGCCCTTTCGGCCGGGCCGGAGGGACCGGCAGCGCGACGCCGGACGTATCGATTTGCGCCACCGCGACCGGCCAGAGTCTGCCGAGCAACGTATTCTTCGCGGGTTTAGCGGGCAGCGAATCCTCTTCATCCTTGCGTTCGAGTTCCGCGAACAGGTGCA
>JAJFJS010000109.1 GCA_021773815.1 Gammaproteobacteria bacterium | reverse complement strand
TGGTAACGCTCGAACTCCTGTACGAAGGCTAGTTGTCGGCTATCGGTGATCCGTTCGATTTACAGCACCCCGTCGAGGTGATCGAACTCATGCTGTAACACGGTCGCGAGAAATCCCTGCAGTTCGAGCTCCGCCGGGTCGCCGCGTTCGGTCTGGTAGCGGATACGCACGTGTTGCGGCCGTTCGACGTAGCCGCGCAGCCCGGGGATCGACAGGCAACCCTCCCAGTAACCGGCGGGCGCCGGATCGAGAACCTCGATAACGGGGTTGATAAAGACCGTCAGCGGCATCGTCAGGATTTCACCGTAGCGCGTCGGCCCGCCCGGTATTTCGATAATCGCGAGCCGGACCGGCTCGGCGACCTGCGGCGCGGCCAGTCCGATGCCGCCGTAATCGCGCAACGTGTCAGTCATGTCGGCAATCAGCCGCGCGACTGACTCACCGCCGATCTCGTCCGGCGCGAGCGGGCGTGCCACCTCACGCAACACGGGATGCCCCATCCGAATGACACGTCTGACCGCCATGGCCACAGCATATCCGTGTTCCGGCGCGCCTGTCAGCACCCGTCACGCCGTTACGGCTTCTGCTTCTCCATCCAGGCCATCATGTTGGCCATGCGCTCGGTAAATGCCGCCGGATCCTTGTCCCTGAGTCGCATGGCCTGGCTGGCCTCTTCGATGCTGATGACGACTTCGGGCTCGCGCGCGACGATCGCGTCGACCACCCGCTCCGCGCAGGCCTCGGCCGTCATGCCGCTGCCTCCGCCCCAGTCGTTTCTGCCGTATTCGGAACCGTCGCCGGTCAGCGCGTGCTCGAAGACCTGGCTGCGCACGCCGGCGATAACCAACAGCGTGACGGCAATGTGATCCCGCAGATGCTCCACCCGCAACGTATCGAAATACCCGTGCAGCGCATGCTTGGCCGCGCAATATGCCGCATGCATCGGCACCGCATGCTTGCCGGCGACGGACGACGTCACGACCAGATGCCCGTTTTGGCGCGCAATCATATGCGGCAGCACCAATTTGGTCAGCGCGACGGGACCGAAGAAATCGACTTCCATGATGCGGCGCTCGACATCGAACGTCGTATCCTTCGCGAGGCTGCGCTGGCCGATGCCCGCATTGTTGACGAGCACGTCGATGCGCTCGTGGCGCGCCAATGCCGACTGCACAGCCGCTTCCCGGCCGGCCGGATCGGTAATGTCGAACGGCACGATCGCGACAGTGCCGGGGCCGCCGGTACAGGATGCCGCCACTCGTTCGAGTTCCGCTTCCCGGCGGCCGGAAAGAATCAGCTCCGCGCCCGCGCGGTGAAACACGGTCGCCATGCCCTCACCGACGCCGGACGAGGCGCCGGTGATCCAGATCGTTCGGGACTGCAGTGCGTGCGTCATAAAAGTTTCCGCTGATGATATCCGTGCCGGGCAATTCGGCCACTCACCGTCAGTATAGCCAACCCGTTCCCCGCGTCCGTGCCCGAACCCAGACCCGCGACCGCGATGCGCACACGGCGACGGCAACATACTGGCAACGAATTCTCTGCCATGGCCGCGACGACTCGTCGCCGGCGCGTCCCCCGATCGGGGTCTCGCCCCGCTACAATGCGCCAGGCTGCGAAACCCCTCGCCGTAGACCGGCATTTTTTTGGCGGCACGAACCCTTGTGCTATGGTATCGGCAACAAACACTTGGAGTCGCATCAATGGAAGTCGTCGTTTCGGTATTCGCAGTGGTCGTCGCGCTCGGTTGTTTCGTCGCGATCTTTCTGGCGAGCCGCAAGGACCGAAAGAAAGATGACTGATGACACGGTATAGCGCTGCGGGAGCCCCCTGCGCGGGCCGTCACTGACAGCGATCAGATCTCCCGGGTATCGTAGGCCCAGTGCAGCAACGCCTGACGCTGCTTGCGACGGCACGACAGATCCCACGGTTCGCAATTACAGCGCAGTTGCGCAATATGCCGGGACATGGATTTCCAGCGCTTGATCTGCCGGGCATCATCCGGACAGCGCCTGCCCATGAAATACCGGCAATACCACTGAAACCAGCCGCGCGGATCTTCTTTATAGATCCAGCCTTTCTGTTGCCAATGTGACAGCGGCATCGAGGCATTGACGCCGAAATAGTTGAGCGCTGCATCATGGCGCTCCGCGCACAGCAATGCGCGTTCGAACCAGTCATCCGGGAATTCCGCGGTGCAGTCCGTCATGTACTTACCGCCGAACACGCCCAGCTGCAGCATTTGCCCGGGGGTCAACTCCGGCTTGAAGCCGGCGTTGAAATTCTTGCCGACCGGCTCGGTCAGTCGATACGTGTAACCTGACTGCATCCGGTCGTTGACGACAACCTTGCTGTTCATAGACCCAAGTGCCTGGTGCGGCTCATTCGTGTCATTTCAGAGTCCACAAAATGGTCCGATAGAAGGCGCATTCCGCGGGCGATATCCGGATATCGGCAAGGGATGCAACGCCGTCGCTGGGCATTGGGTGGACTCCGGGAGGGCGCGGCGCACGCGGTCCGCGAATGCGTTGCGTCCCTCGGCAATGAAAAACCCATTGCCGGTGGAACGCCCGTTGTCACAGGCCTTGTGCGGCGCTCTGCAAGGATGCGAATGAGCCGCACCAGACACTAGTCCCGGGAGTAACGGCGCCAGCCGGATTTCCGATCCTTTACCTGATCAGACCGGCCATTACGGCAGGTTGTGCGGATTCCCGCGACGATAATCGCAACCAGGAAACCGATTGCGGCCAGGATGATGGCATTTGAGAGCAGCGTTTCCATCAGAAGCCAGCTTTGGGCGCGGGGGGCGTTTGCCGAACCCGACTCAGTAGGCACCGGCGGCGACGGCCTCAGCGGTCGCCGGTAACCGGTCGACCTCGACCATGACCTCGTTGCGACGCATGAACGGCGGCGTGAAGGGCGGGTTATACAACGCGCTCTGCAACTCGCCGGCCGGCGTCACGCCCGCCGTATCGATCGCTGCCAGCAGCGCGGTTCGCTTTTTGTCGAAATTGCGTTGCGTCCAGCGACCGGAGTAACGCAGCACCGCGACCAATCGGGCCGGCACGCGCTCAATCGTCACGCGCGGGTCTTTCGGCACGGGTGCGGACTCCAGCGTGTATTGCGCCGGCAACATGAACGCGACGCGCCAGCCATCTCCCTGACCGGCCTGCTGTACAGGTGCCGTCATCGAGATCTTCTCGCTCGACGGCGTCTGCTGCACCGGCGCGGTCATGGAGATCTCGGCCTGACTCGTGTTCGCGCCGGTGATATAGCGGAACAGTCGTCGAAAGCCCTCATTGCCAGCGTCGTTGTAGTCGTCGACATTCTCGATGACCGTCTCAGCCACGAGATACGGTGCGTAACGGCGATATTCGATATCACCATCCGTATATTCGACGCTGTAGTCGGGCTGTTCCAGACTCATGGCATTTCCTCCGGCCAGCATCAGGCTGGCGATCAAGATCCGGCAGATGGATGTTCCGAACGGCACCGGCGGCGCGTGTTTTGCAGTCAACATGATTTTGGCTCCAGCGGCCGCGGTTGCGGGCCGTCATTACCCCTTTCTTCGGGGCGCCGGGCCGTTCGGATCACCGCCGGGAAGCGGTATGCTGCGGAGCGATACGATACCCGGCGATCCCGGAGATCGGGACCGCCACACCCATGATGCGCGCCGGTTCCGCCGACGTACCGATCAGGCGCCGTCGTCGACGGCGTGGAACACCTTGTTGCGGCAGTCGGGATTATCCAGGCACTGCATCGTCAGAACCGCGAGGTCGAGCCGGCTGACGGTGCCGAGCACGGAATCGTCATCGGTCAGCCGCGCGGTAGCTGAGGCCGCTGTGCCGTCGGGGCGGATCACGCCGTTACGGATGATCGTGTAGTCAATGCCACTGGTCACCAGCAACGCCTCGGCGCGACCCTTGGCACGCAAAATGTCCTGCATCCGGCCGAACGGCACCTGCGGAAATTTCGCGATATTGTCGCCGGCTCCGGCCGAGCCGTGCAGGATGAAATGGTCGACGCTGCCTGCGGGCAGCGCTGCCAGAACATTGCGCATCGCGGTAGCGTAAAACGACGCGTCGCTGGAACCCCGGGACGTCGCATCGATGACGACGGCGAATTGCCGGCCGCGCAATGCTTCTACCACGCTGTCGGCATCGAGCAGATCACCGAGCGCATAAGACACATCAAGCCCGACCAGCCGACCGCGATCCGAGGTCGGCCGCGCGAAGACGGTTACCGCGTAGCCCCGCTCGACCAATAACTGAACGATCGGCGCACCGAGCCGGCCGGTTCCGCCGAGCACGAGCGCATTGCCGCCGACCGGTTCGGCGCCGCTCGACGCAGCGCCGGCGAGCATGAGCAGACATGTCATCATCAGTTTCATCCCTGGCGCACAAAATGCCGGATCGATACTGCGCAATCAAGACCCGCGGGGTCGCGATTCAACCCGCTTAACCGGCTCAAACCGCCGACCGGGCGATGCCGCCTTGGTAAATTCAGGCTTTTTGTGCGCCGCGGTTCATCGGGAAAATGGTGTCAGACACCAATTGCGCGGCTCCTTCATTCGGCCACCCGCCGGAAAAATTGGTGTCTGACACCATTTTCCGACAGCTTCCCATGCCGGGGACGGTGCCCCCGGCCAACGACTGGCGCTAGTTAACCTGCACGGCCCCGACGACGGACTCGCTGTTCAGCGGAACAGACAGGCCGTCGACATGCCGGTACAGCGCATCGTATGCGCCGCGGATCACGACGGTCGTCTCGGCCGCGGCATTGCTACTGCCGATTCTTACACTGTCGTCCATATGATTGCCGCGCAGGTAGAAATCACCTTGCTGGAACGGTGCGTCAGGAAACGCCTGACCGTCCAGCGTGAAGGCTGGCCGAACCTGTCGGGTCAGCACGTTCACGTCAATCACGGCATCAGCCGCATAAGCCTGATCTGCGAGCAGCACATGATGCGGATTCCTCGGCACCAGCGTCCCGCCGACGTGCGTATACACTACATCATAGTCCCCGGCGACGATGACGACGGGTTCGGGGTCGTAGTACGTGTCGCCGAGCTGGATGCCGGCGCCGCCGCCCGACGGGTACAACCGGAACTCGGCGAATTCATAAGGACTCTGGATGAAACCGGCGCCGTTCAGCGCGAACTGGCCCGTGACCGTCGCCGCATCGACATCGATATCAAGCGACTCACCGACGCTGTCGATGACGACATCGATGTCGAGTTCGGCCATTTTATTCTGCGGCACGATGGTGCCGCCGACATGTCGATAAATCGTGTCATAAATGCCTTCGACGAGCAGCAATTCGTCGGGGGGATTGTGGGTGTTCGCGAGCAGGGTCGCCGCTCCGGTATCCTGGTCCCTGATCAGCAGTTCCGCGGTCTCGTAGACGCTGCCCGGAAACGGTCCGCCGTTCAGCGTCAGATTCGGAATCGCGGTCCACGCATCCACGGTCGCCTCGAGCAGCACGACCGGCGTCTGCAGGACGCGGTCCGCGAGGATCACCGCATCGTAATTCTTTGGCACCAGTTCACCATCGATGTGACGGTAGACAAGATCGTAGGTCCCGGTAATGACACGCACGGCGCCGATGCTCGTATAGGTCGGACCCAGCGACACCGAGTCGCCGTCATCCGTGCGCAGCCGGAACTCGCCATGCTCGTAGACACTCGCCGGAAACGTGCCGAGCACCCCGTCTACAGCCAGACGCCAGTTCCCGCTGACCTGTGCGGTGCGAATATCGATGTTCAGCGCGTGCGGCGGCGTCGCAATGTCAACGCTGCGCATGACGACCGCCGACCGATTCTGCGGCAACAATTCGCCCGCTGTGATCGAATAGATCACGTCATAGGTGCCGGGCGTCACCATGACGTTATCGGCCGGCTGCAGATGCGTCCGGCCCAGCGGGATCAGTGCGCTGCCGCCGTCCGGGCGCAGGAAAAAATCGGCGGACTCGTACGGGCTCGCCGGGAACGCGCCGCCGTCCAGCGTGAACGTCGGCACGACGATGACACGCGGCACATCGATATCCCACACCTGGTCCGCATCGATGACTGCGCCCGTCGCGACCGTCGATTGCAGATTCTGTGGCACGAGGTTGCCGTCGAGCCAGCCGTAGACGCTGTCGTACGTACCCTTGATGATCCGGATCCCGGCATAACCCCCGCCCCAGGTCTCCGCGAGCCGAGTTAGCGCAAGATTCTGCGCGTCCCGCACGAAGATCTGGCCGCGCTGGCAGATGCTGGCCGGAAAGCTGCCGGTATTGAGCGTGAAGTCCCCGGAGATCGCTGCCGTCTCGATATCGATCGCGATGTCCTGCGTGTAATCAGGGCTCTGAATCGGATCGTCGTCCGACAGGCAACCCGCGAGCAGGCTGCCGGCGAACAGGATCAGGCCGAGGCGGGCGTACGCATTCCCCATTGGCGAAACTCCGTCGATAGCACCGGTGCGCAAACGCTATAGGCGCTGCAATGCGATGTCAACGGTGCAACAATCGCTCGAACGGACCGATTAACGCGGCGACGCGTCGGACGGACCGTCGGCATCGGCGCGCGGATGCACCAACAGCGCCGCGACGAAGAAAAGCCACGAGATACCCTCGTCGCGCAATTCCGTCAGTTGCAGCGGCGACGTGCCGTCGACAGCAATGCCGAACAGTCGTGCGGCAACGACACAGCCGTCGAACAGCACGATGATCTGCAGGCACGCGCGCAACCGGCGCGGCTGCGCGAGGCCAATTGCTGCGATCAATGCCATGCCGGCGAAAAAGGCGCCCGGGCCGGTCCGCAGGAACGCGATCGATTCGGGCGTGCCCGATGCATCGATACCGAATCGGGCGATATGGTCCAGCGGCTCGAAGAGATAGAGAACAGACAGAAAACAGAAAATCAGCAGTGCATAGAGCATGACGATCCGGCCAAACCATTGCCCGGCAGGCGCAGGAATCATGTCAGAAACCGATCTCATGGTTGTTCTCTCACGGCCCGGCAGGTTGCTCCGGTCATCGTAGCATCGCGAACCCTCGACGCGCGGCGGGGCCACGATGCTGGTAGCCAACAATCCGGCGGACCGGGCAACCGTCAAATTAATGACGCTGGCCGTCAAGGGGGTAGTAGGCATAAATACGCATTGACCGCTCGGAAACAACCTCTGGTGCATTACAATAACCCCGACTCTGATGACTGCGGCTTTCTTGAAGGGGGGAATCCATATGTCCTATCGGCATCTGACCGGCGGCGCTCTGGCTGCTGCACTGATCGCGGTTCCGTTTGCATTGTTGGCGCCAGCCGACGGTTGGGCACGCGAAGAACTGATTATTACGACGCGTAAGAAGGAAGAGAATCTGCAGGACGTGCCTATTTCGGTCTCTGCAATCTCCGCGGCCGAAATCGAACAGCGCGGCATCGCCGGGTTCGGCGGCGTCGCAAAGTACACACCCGGTGTTGAGTTTGACGAGGGCTTCGGCGGGCAGGACAACCGGATCGTGATCCGCGGCCTGTCACCGACGCGCGGCCGTTCCAACGCCGCGTTTCTCGTCGACGGCATCGACTTCACCGGCGAAGCGGTGACAACCGCCGGCGCCGCGTTCTCGATCAACCAGCGCCTGCTCGACGTCGAACGCATCGAAGTCGTCAAGGGTCCGCAGAGTGCGTTGTACGGTCGCAGCGCGTTCGCCGGCGCCGTGCAATACATCACCAAGAGCCCGAGTCTCGAGAATTGGGCAGCCGATGTCTCCACCAGCCTCGCCTCAGACGAGCAGTACCAGGTGTCCGGCGCCGTCGGCGGGCCGATCACCGACACCTTCGGCCTGCGGCTGAATGCACTGGTCTACGACGAAGCGGGCTTTCATGACAACTCGCTGACCGGTACCGAAGTGGGCGGCGCGGAAGGCGCCGGCGCGGCGCTGACGGCGCTCTGGGAAGCGACCGAGAGTCTCTCGATCAAGGCGCGGGTCGCATTCTCGAACGACGAGTTCCAGCCCGGCGCACAGGCGCGCGTGGATACCAATACGATCGTCAATCTGCCCGCCAGCCTGATCTATACGAGCGGCGCCGGCGGACCGTTTTTCCCGCGGGCCAACTACCCCGACTGCGGGCCGTTCCCGACCAGCTCGGACGGCGCGATCACGAGCTGTCTCGGCACGCCGAAGACGCTTGTGACCGGCACAGCGCCGGACGGCGACACGCTGGCCGTCACGAGTTCGCCGAATCCGAACGGCGGCGACTACCCGGGCACCGATGTCGACATGTTGACGTTCACGATGTTCGTCAACTGGAATACCGACATCGGCACGTTCAGCTCGTATACGGGCGTGGCCAATACCGACGCCGACCAGTTGTTCGACGGACAATGGGACTCGATGCTGGCGGGCGCCTACACGTCACTGGACGGCTCGTGGACGGTCAACCGGCTGCCGTGCGGACCGACCGGGCTTGAAAACTGCTCGCCGATCGGCCAGCAGATTGACTTCGAAAACGACACCGACCTGCTGAGCCAGGAGTTTCGCTTCGCTACAAACTGGGAAGGCCCGGTCAACCTGACAGGCGGCGTGTTGTACTGGAACGAAGAGGTCGACCAGGTCGAACGCAGCATGACCGTGTCGCAGGCCTACTTCCGGGGTTTCCCGCCGGGGCCGCCGAGCGACATTGCGTATCCGACCGCGGCATCGGTGCTGCTGGACGGTGACGGTAATGGCCTGAACAACATGCCGCGCCACGTAGCGCGCGAGACCGAACACTGGTCGGTCTACGGCCTCGTCGACTGGAACATTCTCGAGACACTGAAACTGACGCTCGAAGGACGCTACGTCGACGAAGACCTGACCAACACCGGCGACACCTGCCTGGTTGCCGAAACCACAGCACTGACGGGGCTCGCGGGCATCGATACCGACGGCGACACCGTTATCGACGCGTGTAACGCATCGTTCCGCGGCGGCTCATCGCTGGCCCAGGCCAGCGGCGGCACGCTGCCGGACGGCACGTATACGAACGCCGTGACCGGCCAGCTGACGGCACGATCTGACGATTCGTTCTTCACGCCGAAGGCAACGCTTGAATGGCGCCCGAGCGAAGACCGGATGTGGTATTTTTCGATCGCGCAGGGCAAGAAGCCGGGCGGCATCAGCTCGATCCAGGCCGGCACGTTCTTCGATCCGGACGCCAACCGCTTCGATTCGGAGAAGCTCTGGGCCTACGAACTCGGCGGCAAGACAACCTGGGCCGACGGCACAGTCTTCGTCAACGGCGCGGTGTTTTTCCAGGATTACCAGGACAAGCAGGTCGGCGTGACACAGTTCGACACACGGATCCAGACCGATGTCGGCCGTATCGAGAACGCCGGCGAAGCGGAAATCTGGGGTGTCGAACTCGACGCGGGCTGGGAGATCACCGAGAACTTCTATATCGCCGGCTCCTATTCCTGGCTCGACGCGGAATACACGAAGTTCGATTCGACGACGTCATCGTCGACGGAAATCGCCCGCACGCAGTTCGCCGGTAACGGCGGCTGCCTCGCAGTCATCGATGACGACCCGGGTCCGGACACGAACTCGGACATCTGTCTCGTCAGCCGCACCGGCAACGAGATCGAGGATATCCCCGAGAATGCGTTCGTCGGCTATGCCAAGTGGAACATGCCGATCAGCGGGGGCGACATGAACCTGTTTGCCGATACCAATGTCATCTTCAACGATGAGCGCTATATCGACGAAAACAACGTCAAGAAGCTCGATTCATACTGGCTCATGGACGTGCGCCTCGGCGTAACGGCGAGTAACTGGGAAGTCGTGCTGTTCGTCGACAACGTCTGGGACGACGACACCGTGAAATCGGCCGTCGACGTCGGCTCGCAGATCGAGACCTTCAAGCAGGGCCTGTTCCCGCCGGGCCCGTCCGACGGGTTGATCGTCAGCCTGCCCGACCCGCGGGTGGCCGGCATCCGTGCGAAGTACTCGTTCGGCGGTAACTAGCGCGGCGCTTGTTCGCTCATCAACCCCTCGCGGCTTCGGTCGCGAGGGGCTTTTTTTCGCCTGTGATTCCGCATGCCCGGGCCATCAACGCGACCGAATGAATAAGGCCGTTGGCGCATCCCCCGCCAAGTGCTCACCGGTCGCACACATCGCGTGACGCGTGACGGGCCGCGGGCAACAGGCAACAGGCAACAGGCAACAGGCAAGCACGTATCAACCTCGTTGCGGGTCAGCGCCGTCATCCGCGCAGTTGCTCCTGTCACCCGCGTGCTGAAATCCAGCGCCGAATGAAGAGGACATGGAATTAAGGGGGCAGTTTACTGATCTCTTCAGCCACCGGAGCAAACGTTGCAGCGCATTGCATCCAGAGACAAGTTAACTGTCCCCTAAATTCGCCACGGCTGAAGAGATAAGTTACCTGTCCCGATCATTCAACTGCACTCTTCATTCAGCCCCGTCCGAAAATGAGGTCAGACAACAATTGCACGTAGTTTAAGAGGACAGCTTACTGATCTCTGGGTACGACGTGCGAACCGATTCGAAAATGGTGTCCGACACCAAATGCGCGGCTCCTTCAATCGACCGCCCACCGAAATTAAGGGGGAATTAAGGAGCAATTAAGGGGACAGTTTACTTATCGCTACAGCCACCGGAGCAAACGATGCGGCGCATTGCATCCAGAGATAAGTTAACTGTCCCCTTAATTCTCTGTCTCCCTTAATTCCTGCCCGCTTGGTTCCCGGTCACAAACCGGGACGCCGAAAACAGTTGCCGTTAATCCTGTTGCGCATCGCCGCCGTCATCCGCGGAGGCCCACACCCGCAAACCAAGCGATGCCGCCGCCTGCCCGACATCATCGCCGTCGAGGTCAACGCGCCGATTGGCCGCGCGCATCGCTGCATTGTCGATACGCCCGGCCAGCGGCGCCAGCGCAGCATGAATCGCGCGATGCCGCGCATCGTCGCCGGGTGCGAACAACAGCAACGCATCATAGGGCGGGAACGCCTGGCGTGAGTCGTCGAGCACGATGAGATCGAACGCATCGATCCTGCCGTCGGTCGAAAACGCCGTGATGACATCCACCTCGCCGGCCTGCAGCGCCGCATACATCAGGCTCGAGTCCATCGAGACACGCCTGGAAAACTCGAGGCCATAGGCAAGTTGCAGCGACGGCCACTCGGGCCGGGCAAAGAATTCATAGTCCGACGCCAACGACAACGTCGGCGCATGCGCGACCAGGTCGGCGATGCTGCGGATACCCAGCGCCTCGGCCCGAGTCCGACACATCGCCAGCGCATAGGCATTTTCGAAACCGAGCGCGATCACATCGTCGATTCCGTGTTCGGCCGCCAGCCACTCACGCACCCCGGCCGTGATCGCCGCACGGCCGGGGTTGTCGGTGCGTTGCATGTAGTTGGCCCAGATCGTTCCCGAATAATCGACATAGCCGTCGGTCCGGCCCGTGCGCAGCGCATCGAACGCGACGGTCGAACCGAGACTGTCGAGCGTGCGCACCGACTGGCCGGACACCCGCAGCCGGTCGGCGATCAGCCGGGCAAGAATATATTGCTCGGTGAAGGTCTTCGCGCCGATGATGACCGGCGCCGCGGCAGCGCCCGGTGACCGGGCTTCGCGAGCGAGCGGCATCAGTCCGACACCGATTAGTGCCAGCAACAACAAGCCGAACACCAGCGGCGCCGCGCGGCTGCGACGCACGCGGGCCCGTTCCGCGAGGCGAATTACCCCGTCGAGCAACAGGGCGAGGCCGGCTGCGGCGGCACAGCCAACCAGTACCGCCGTATAGTTCTGGGTTTGCAGACCGCTGAAGATATAGTTGCCGAGACTGGTCGCCCCGACCGGCGTCGACAGCGTCGCGATGCCGACGACCCAGACCGTCGCCGTGCGGATACCGGCGATAATGACCGGCATCGCCAGCGGCAATTGCACGCGCACGAGCAGTTGCCGGTCGGTCATGCCTAATGCACGGCCAGCCTCGATCAGGTCGTCATCGACCTCGTCGATGCCGGTCACCGTGTTTCGGATCACCGGCAGCATGCTGTAGAGGATCAACGCCAGCAGCGCCGGCAAAAACCCGATCCGGCGCAGCAATGGCACCATCAATGCGAGCAGGGCAAGACTCGGAATCGTCTGCACGGCGCCGGCGATCACAAACACCGGTCCTTGCAGCCAGCGCTGGCGGGTCACGATCACGGCCAGCGGGAGGCTTAGCGCTAATCCGATCAGCAGCGCACTGGCGCTCAGCAGCAGATGATTGCCGAGATAGTCGGGCAATAACGCCAGCTGCGTGCGCAGCGCATCGCTCATTGCTGCGCCCCGGGGTCCGCGGCGGTGCCGACAGCGCGCCCGACAATGCGCCTGACGCGCTCGGCCTGTCGCGCCGGCATCGCCAGCAGTTGCGCCACATACTCGTCACCGGGCGCGGCCACGAGGTCGGCGGTCGCCCCCTCACCGACGATGCGGCCTTCCCGCATGACGGCAAGCCGGTCGGCCAGCAGGATCGCCTCGGTCATATCGTGCGTGACCATGACGATCGTCAGGCCCAGCAATTCCTTGAGCCGCAGCAACTCATCCTGCAACTGGATTCGGGTCAGTGGATCCAGCGCACCGAACGGCTCGTCCATCAGCAACAGCGACGGGCGCGCGGCCAGCGCGCGCGCCACGCCGACACGCTGCTGCTGGCCGCCCGACAACGTGCCGGGATACCGTTGCGCATAGATCTCGGGCGGCAGATCGACGAGCTGCAACAACTCCGTAACGCGCGCGGTGATTTCCGCCGCCGGCCAGCCGCACAACTGCGGCACAACGGCAATGTTGTCCGCGACGGTCAGGTGCGGAAACAGGCCGATGCCCTGGAATACGTAGCCGATACGCCGGCGCAACGCGACCGGATCGTGCCCGCGGATATCGTCGCCGTCCAGCAGGATCCGACCGTGCTCCGGCTCGATGAGCCGGTTGATCATCTTCAGCGTCGTCGTCTTGCCGCAGCCGGACTCACCGAGCAACACGGTAAGGCAACGCTCCGGGACATGCAGGTCGATCGCCTCGACGCCGCGCGTCTGGCCGCCATCGAAGGATCGGGACACCTGTTCGAGCCGGATCATGCCGTCATCTTACCCGCTGCAGCGTCATTGCTGCAGACCCGGCAGCGCCACCGGCTGTTCCGTCGCGCATTTCGCCCGATCCGGACGGACGGCCACCCGATCGGATTTGGTCGGCAACGGCGACGGATGCCGGGCCAGCCCGCAAAGCAATCGAACCGGAGAGTCGCAGCGCATGACGGCGACGGCCGATTGCTCCGGACCCGATCGATTTGCAGCGACGCCATATCTGCGCGATCCGGATCGCAGCGTCGGTTGACCGGCGACCGAAGTCGAGCATCGCGTGCGCGGCCTATCGGCAGTCGAGCGGGGACGGTGCCGAATTGCGCGACACCGCGCCCGCAAACCGCATCCGGCATCGGCCGAGCGCTCGTGACGGCGTGGCTTTGCGGTCCGAATTACGCAGTTGGATCGTCGTGCAATGCGCGCGGGGCGTCAGCGCAGATACTCGCGGCAGCGCGGGTCGTTGTCCGGTACCTCGGGATCGGTGCCGGCGCCGCGCGGATAGCGCCCGCGATCGCACAATGCCGCCAGCAGATCGAGCAGCGTGGCGGTCTGACCCGCAGCATCGAGACCGGCAGGCAGTTGCGGGCCCATGTCCGAGCCGGGTTCGCCGGCCAGAACGATCATCGCGACCGCATACCCGTAGTAGCGCGCATGCTGGCCGAGACTCTGTTCGCCGTTGTCAAAGATGATCCGGGTCGCGTCGGCGCCATGGCAATCGGCACACTGCGCAGCGTAGAAACGCCTGCCACGCTCGGCGTCGCCACCGGGCGCGAGGACGAAGCCTTTCGGCGCCTCGGTCGACAGTGCATACAGGGCATCGGGATGCGGCAGGTCACCATCGCGTACGGCGAGCATGAAGTCGACGAGCGCTGCGATTTCCGGCGCACTCAGGACATCTCCGTACGCAGGCAGACCGAGTGCCATATCGCCTTCGGCAAGGCGCGCGATCCAGCGATCGCGGGTTTCGCCGGCGTGCCGGGGACTCAGCGGCCCGGTTGCCAATATCCAGGGTTTGTCCTGATAACCCCGGCCGTAGACACCCGCAACACCGCGCATGTCCCAGCCAAACAGGTTCTTGAGCCGGTAATCATGGCCGGTGTTGGCGAACGGTCGCCCATCCGCGCCGTTCAGCGTGCCGTCGCCGTTCGGCCCGCCGCGGCCGTCGACGACCGGTGTCTCCGGATCATCCGGCACGAACACCCGGTCGATTTCGTCATACCACATGTCGAACAGCCGCCCACCGAGCGCGGTGCGCTCAACCCCGGCATCCGCCGCACCGTCGCGCTCGCTCTCACCGACCGGCGCACACGCGCACAGCCCCACCGCCAGCAACCCCACACCCGTTCGCCGCATCCAACCCATGACATCCTCCCGTACATTCAGGGTCAGACCCTAAATTGTCTGCGCCCGCCACGCCACACCTTCCGCATCATCATTCAGGGTCTGGCCCTGACTTGAATGCGTCAGTACCGAACGACGGGCGAATAGCCGCAGGACTCGATGACATGGGGTCAGACCCCAATCATCAGAGGCTCTATATGCCCGTATCTTGAATTTTGTCTCTTCCATGACACATTTGACCCGATCGCGTCGCTGACGGCCTTAAAATATTGGGGTCTGACACCAATTTCCTGCAATCGATCAATCTGATATTCAATTTGCAGCGTATTACCATCAAATAGAGCGACTCGTCGTTACCGGCGGCGGGCTGCACAATTTTCTCATCGCCGGGAGATCGGGTAGAACATGGGCAAGAAACACCCGACGATTCTGATCGGCCTGTTGTTCATGGGCGTGCTGATGGGCGCGCTGGACCTCGCGATCATCGGACCCGCGCTGCCGGCCGTGCAGGCAGAGTTCGGCATGAATGACCGGCAACTGGCCGTGCTGTTCAACGCCTACATACTGTGCCAGCTCGTCGGCACGCCACTGCTCGCCAAGCTGTCCGACCGCTTCGGACCACGAACCATCTATATCGCCAGCATCCTGTGTTTCGCGGCCGGATCCCTGTTGCTGGTTATCGCCACGGTGCCCGGCTGGCTGTTTGTCGGCCGCGGCATCCAGGGTTTCGGTGCGGGCGGGATCTTTCCGGTCGCCGCCGCGGTCATCGGCGCAGAATTGCCAAAGGAAAAACGCGGCCCGGCGCTGGGCCTGATCGGCGTCGTGTTCGGCGTCGCGTTCCTGCTCGGTCCGGTGCTCGGCGGCGTATTGCTGCGCTTCTCCTGGCACTGGCTGTTCCTGATCAACCTGCCGATTGCCGCCGTGCTGATTGCCGGCGCGATGGTCCTGCTGCCGACGAGCAATGCCCGCGAGCCGCGACCGTTCGACGCCGGCGGCGCCGTCACGATCACCGTCACACTGACCGCGCTCGTCATCGCGATGAACAACTTCGACGGTAACGCCATGCTCGACAGCCTGCGTTCCCCGTTTTTCCTGCCGTTCGTCGCACTGGCGATCGCGTCCGGATGGTTATTCTGGCGCATCGAGCGACGCGTCACGGACCCGATCATCCGGCCCGCATTTTTTCAATCCCGGCAAATCTCGACGACCTGCTTCATCGCGCTAGGCGTCGGCGCCGTGCAGTCCGGTTCGGTGTTCTATCCCGCGCTGGCCGTATCCGCGCTTGGCATCACGCAGTCGGATGCCTCATTTCTGATGCTGCCGGCCGTGATCGCATCAACCATTACGTCACCAGTTGTCGGTCGGCTGCTAAATAGCATCGGAACGCGCACGATCGTATTCACGAGCCTGATGCTCGTATATTTCAGCGTCATGATCTATGCGCTGACGGAACTTAGCGTCGTCACGTTTATCGGCGCCGGCATCATCAGCGGCATCGGCATGGCCGGCCTGCTCGGCGCACCACTGCGCTTTTCGGTTTTGAATGAGACATCGCCCCGCGATCGCGGCGCAGCTCAGGGTCTGTTGAACGTATTCTTCTCGGTGGGTCGCCTGCTCGGCGCCGCAGTTGTCGGCGGCGTCGCTGCAACGTACGGCGGTGGCACCATCGGCTACCAGGCCGCCTTCTTCGTCATGGGCATTCCGGCCGCGGCAATGGTATTCGTGGCGACCCGGCTCAAATCCCGGCGCGCTGAGCAAGAAGAAGACACCGATTCGCTCGCCGCACAGTCTGCATAATCGCCTGGTAGCACGGCCGGGCAGTCAATCCGGTTGCTACCGTGGCGCTACCCATCGCCACATTTTCGACTGAGTCATATCGTGGTCCGGCAAAAGGCTGGACGGATGAGGCGTCCACGGCGATGACGGCAGGACGCCGCCGCGCCGTACGGACAATATCGATAGACCGTATTGGCAGCAGAGTCGCGGTCAATTCATCCAATACACCCGGTAATCACCGCGCCCGTCGTAACCCTTGACGCGCTCAGACCGCTACTCCCGGGGCCATCGCAGACCGTGAACCATGAGGCCGATGACTGCCGGATGTGGGACGCGATTCACCGATTCATTCGCGCCGAAAAATCCCAGGCGGTCCACCACTCCGGCTCGATACGGATCGCCAGTTCATCGGCCTGCCGGTCGATCAGCCATCGTGCGAAGGCCGAGTCGCGCGAGTGCAGGTAGCGATCGATCAGCCGCAACAGAATCTCGGCTCCTTCGGTAGGCGATAGCGTTACCCGCCCCCGGCCGCGAACGCCCCGATATGGCATCAGGTCTCCGGCAACCTCGAACGCACAGCGCGGGTGCTGCTCCAGCAGCGCCGCAAGACGTGCCGATTTCGGCGTGGCACACCAGATGGCGTCCGCATCGAACCAATACCAAAGCGAACAGACCAGTGGCTCACCGTCACCCGACACACATCCCAGGCGGATCGGAATCTCGGTTTCATGCAAAAACTGGCGGATCTGTTCCACGGGCCAGGCGCTGCTGGCGCGGATCAGCGGGCTGTTTTGCAACGCTGTCATGACCGGCGGCGCGTAACGAATTCTGCGGCAACCAGCAATGCGCCGAGCACGGCAACGGTCGTGGCGGCGCCGGCGACCATCGGCGTCGCCGCCTGTTTGACCGCAATCCCGGCACCGGCCCAGACCACGACCAACACGAAGGCAATATCGCGACGGCGAAACAGCACGGTCGCCGCGATGGCACCGGCCAAAGCGATCTTAATGACCGTCCAGGTCATCGCATCGAAGCCGATCGCGGTCCAGCCTTGCGCAACCTGCACGGCGCTCAGGTTCGCGATCGTCGCCACGGTAATCCATGCCGTGTATAGGCTGAATGGCAGATGCACCAGCCAGCGTTCGCTGAGCGTCACATCGGCACGGCCAATATCGAGTGTGCGATAGATCCACACGAGCGTGGCCAGGATCACGGCCATGGCCGCCAGCGATGCCACGATCAAATCGTAATGCCACAGAAACAGCCATACCGCATTGGCGACGCAGTTGGCGACGAATGCGACTTGCATGCCGGCCAGACGCGGATTCGAGCGCTGCGCGGGCAGCGCCTGATAGATGATGAACGCGGTCAGCCCCGCATAGATCAGCCCCCAGATCGAGAACACGTAACCCGCGGGCGTGAACAGCGATGAATAACTCGCCGACACCTGCCCCGTGGTCTGCCCGCCGAGCGGCAGCGCATTGGCCAGCGCATTGACGGCAATGACCAGCACGAAAGCCAGGATATTGCCGCCCCAGTCCAGAATACTTCTATTCATCGCGTCACCCTCCGGTCACGATATGGACAATCCGGGGTCAGACCCCAAATCAGGAAACAACCGCGACATTCGGTCGCCTTTGATCAATTTCATTGAAATGCGATCCGGCCAGCTACAAACGTACCGGAATATGGGGTCAGACCCCAAATATTTGCGCAGGGCGCGGCGATGAGAGAGTCAACACGCCGGTAGAACAGCACGCATTGGTCGGCAACGGCGCCCAGAATCTCCCGGATAATTGGGGTCAGACCCCAATTATTTGCGGCGTTTGAAGCGCGTATTTTGCGATGAACGTCATTTTTCAACTTTTCAGCAAAATGTCGCCTCTAAGCGGCTCAGCTTTTTGGGGTCTGACCCCCGGAATTCGCTTTGGGGTCTGACCCCCGGATTTCGCTCTGGCTTTAGCTATAATCGACCGATCGCCGGCCACGGATAACCGATGGAAAAGCGTCTGTATTTCGTCATCGGCGACTTCATCGCCAATGCCTTTGTCGCCACGCTCGCCGTTGCGCTGACCGCGTGGCTGATCGGCGGCTCGTGGGGCATGTTGCCGGGCATGATCGTCGGCATGGTTGTCGGCATGATCATCGCCATCCCGCTGAGCGTCGGCCTGCTCTTCCCGCTCCTCGGCGTCATGGAAATCCTGGCACCCTGCATGTTCAGCGGCATGCTCGGCGGCATGTGGGGCGGCATGTGGCCGCTCGCAGGCGCCGCGATCTGGCAATGGGGCATCGGCACCGGCATCGCCGTCGTCGTCCTGATCTACGCACTCAATGCCGGCATGTCCGGTCCGCAGAAAATCAGGAATTGATCATGGACGACGTGACCCGGGAAAAATGGGACAGGGCGGCGCGATCATTCGACCTGATGTCGGCCTACGGGCCCGAGTGGCGCTGGAAGCCGGCCAAGCAACGCGTGTTCGCCCACATGCAGCCGGGCAAGAAGATCCTGTTCATGGCGCTCGGCACCGGGCTGGACATCGCCTGCTTTCCGCCGGGATGCGACATCTCGGCGATTGATATCAGCCCGAAGATGGTGGAGCACTCAGCGGCGCGCGTGGCTGCCTACGCGGGCGACATCAAACCACAGGTCATGGACGTGCACGACATGTCGTTCCCGGACGACACGTTCGACCAGGTGTTCACGTCATGCACGTTCTGCTCGGTGCCGCGTCCGGTCGAAGGACTGCGCGCGCTGGCGCGCGTGCTCAAGCCCGGCGGCGAGTTGTACATGTTCGAACACACGGGCAGCCGGTGGTTTCCGTTCAGCGTCATGATGCAGATCATGACGCCGCTGACCCGCCGCTTCGGCCCGGATCTGGACCGTGACACCGTCGCGAATGTCAGCGCCGCCGGCTTTCGGATCACCGGTGTCGATCACGTATTTCTCGACACG
>JAJFJS010000108.1 GCA_021773815.1 Gammaproteobacteria bacterium | reverse complement strand
GAAGTCCACAAGATCCTGATCGCCAAGAACGTCCTGAAGGCCCACCACGCTGGAGACGGCTGGGACTTCGGCAACTGACCCCGCAGCAAACGCGAAAGGGCGAGGGCGCGGAAAGGCGACGGGCGACGGGGACGTTCGTTTCATTGTTGCACCGAATAGCCCCCTGCCGAGGCTCCCGATTCGGCGGTGCAACAATGAAACGAACGTCCCCTCTGGGCGGCGTCCGGCCTGGCGCGTCGCCTCTGGAGTCGGCCCCTCTGGGGCTTCGGCAACTGACCGCCGCCGGGTTCTGCGCGATGCTCTGGACGTGAGGAGCGCGAAGGTCCACCGCGGGGTCGGAGCCTGCCTGCTGGGGTGGGTGCTCCTCTCGGCGGGGTGCAGCAGTGACCCGACCGACGCGCCCGCCGTCGGCACCCTCGAGCGCGACCGGCTCGAGCTGGTCGCCGAGAGCGACGATCCGATCGTCGAGATTGCGGTCCAGGTCGGGGAGGTGGTGGGGGCCGACGCGCTGCTCGTGAGGCTCGATCCGCGGAGCCTGGACGCGCGGGTCGCCCAGGCGCGGGCGCGCCGTGACGAGGCGGCCGCACGCCGGGCCGAGGCCACACGAGGTCCGCGGGCCGAGCGCATCGAGGAGGCCCGCGCGCTTCTCGAGGGCGCCCGCAGCGCAGCGCGCACCGCGGCGCGCGAGCTCGAGCGCGTGACCGCACTGGTCGAGGGCAAGGTCGCCTCCCGCTCGCGACTCGACGTGCTGCGCGCCGAGGCTGACACGGCCCACGCCCGTCGCGAGCAGGCGCGTGCCGCACTGGACGCCCTGCTCGTGGGCTCGACCGTCGAAGAGCTCGACCAGGTGCAGAGTGCATGGGCTGCGGCAGAGGCCGGGCTGGTCGAGGCGCAGGTCCACCGCGACCGGCTCGACGTGCGAGCGCCGGTGGCAGGCCAGGTGGATGCGCTGCCGTTCGAGCTGGGCGAGCGCCCGCGGCCGGGCACAACGGTCGTGGTGCTGCTGGCGGACCGCGCCCCCTACGCCCGCGTCCACGTCCCCGAGGCCATGCGCGTGCGCATCGCCCCCGGCGCTGCCGCGGTCGTCGAGGTCGAGGGCCTCGAGGAGACCTTCCGCGGCCGCCTCCGCGAGATCTCCCACGAAGCGGCGTTCACGCCCTACTACGCCCTCACTCGACACGACCGCGGCAGGCTCTCCTACCTGGCCGAGGTCGAGCTCGAGGGCGAGAGCGCGCGCAAGCTGCCGAGCGGCGTACCCGTCGAGGTGCGCTTCGAGCTCGACGGCCACGCCGATGGCGACTGACCCCATCCTCTCCGGCTCGGACCCGGCCGAGCCGGCGATCCGCACCCACGGACTGACCCGGCGCTTCGGCGATCTGGTCGCCGTCGACCACGTCGACCTCACCGTGCCCCGCGCACGGATCTTCGGCTTCCTCGGACCGAACGGCTCGGGCAAGTCGACGACGATCCGCATGCTCTGCGGCCTGCTGCTGCCGAGCGAGGGCAGCGCGAACGTGCTCGGCCTGGCGATCCCGCGCGACGCCGAGGCCTTGCGCAAGCGCATCGGCTACATGACCCAGCGCTTCTCGTTGTACGAAGATCTGTCGGTGGGCGAGAACCTGGGGTTCCTCGCCCAGATCCATCGCCTGCCTCGAGCGAGCCGCGCCGCACGCGTCGCCGCGGCGCTCGAGCGCTTCGACCTGGTGGATCGCGTCGGCCAGCGGGCGGGCACGATGTCCGGGGGCCAGCGCCAACGCCTGGCTCTCGCGGCCGCGACCCTGCACGACCCCGAACTGCTGTTCCTCGACGAACCCACCAGCGCCGTCGACCCGGAGAGCCGCCGCGACTTCTGGGAGACCCTCTTCGACCTGGTCGACCAGGGCACGACGATCCTGGTCTCCACCCACTTCATGGACGAGGCCGAGCGCTGTCACGAGCTGGCGATCCTCGACGAGGGCCGGCTCGTCGCCGCCGGCGCACCGCGCGAGCTGATGGCCTCGATCGATGCCAGCGTGGTCGAGATCGAGACCGAGCGCTCGCGCGAGGCGCGGCGCCAGCTCGAGGCCCTGCCCTTCGTGCAGAGTGCCGCACAGCTCGGCAGCCGGTTGCGGGTGCTGGTCGAGAAGAGTGCGGCCGACCCGGTGACGCAGGTCGCCGAGGCGCTCGCCGCCGCAGGCCTGATCGCGGAGTGCCGCGCGGCCGCCCCGAACTTGGAGGACGTCTTCGTCGCCGCCACCCGTGAGGCGGCGACGTGACCCTGCCCCACTATTCCCTCACGCGGATCGCCGCGATCGCCCGCAAGGAGATCCTTCACCTGCGCCGCGACCGCCTGACCGGCGGCATGATCGCGGGCATCCCGATCATGATGACGCTCTTGTTCGGCTACGCGATCAACCAGGACGTGCGGCACCTGAAGGCGGGCGTGGCCGATCTCGCGCGCACCCATGCCTCCCGCGCGCTCACGGCCGACGCCGAGGCCACCCAGGTGATCGACGTGGTCGAGCGCGTCGAGACGGCGGCCGAGCTCGAGACCCTGCTCGTGGAGGGCCGCATCGCGGTCGGGCTCGTGATTCCGGCGGACTACGAGCGCCGTCTCGCCCACGGCGGCAGGCCCGCCGCCCAGCTGCTGGTCGACGGCGGCGATCCGATCGTGTTCGGTGCTGCGCGCGGGCTGAGCGCCATGCCGGTCGGGCGCCGGGCCGGCTCGGTGGCACCGTCGGAGACCTTCGCCATCCGCGCCTTCTTCAACCCCGAGCGGCGCTCGCCGGTGCACATCGTGCCCGGCCTGTGCGGCGTGATCCTCACGCTCACGATGGTGCTCTTCACCTCGATCGCCATCGTCCGCGAGCGCGAGCGCGGCAACCTCGAGCTGTTGATCACGACCCCGGTGCAGACGCTCGAGCTGATGGTCGGCAAGATCGTGCCGTACATCGTGATCGGCTACGTGCAGGTCACGATCATCCTGTGCCTCGGGTCGTTCCTCTTCGGCGTGCCGATCCGGGGCTCGCTGCTCGATCTCGCGGTGGGCGCGGGCGTGTTCGTCGCCGCCTCGCTCACGCTCGGCCTCTTCATCTCGACCGCGGCGATGACCCAGTTCCAGGCCTTCCAGATGACCTTCGTCTCGTTCCTGCCCCAGCTGCTGCTCTCGGGCTTCATGTTCCCCTTCGACGGCATGCCCCGCGCCGCGCAGTGGTTGGCGCAGATCTTCCCCCTCACCCACTTCCTGCGCATCGTGCGCGGCATCATCCTGCGCGGCGCCGAGCTCGGCCAGCTCACCCCCGAGCTCTGGCCCCTGGCCCTCTTCTTCACCGTTGCCATGAGCCTGGCCATGCTCCGCTTCCGCAAACGCCTGGACTGAGACGGCGACCGCCGCAGCGATCGAAGGGACGCGAAAGAAGGGGACCGAGGGGACGGGGACGTTCGTTTAATATTTTGACCAACCAACCCCACGGCAGGGCCACCCCCCCCCCGGGGCAACAAAGAAAAAAACAAACCCACATAACGCCCCCCCAGG
>JAJFJS010000107.1 GCA_021773815.1 Gammaproteobacteria bacterium | reverse complement strand
CTACATGATTCGCGACTATGCGCGTCACGTCATGACGGTCACGGCCTCGGCGGCCGGGGAATCCGTGTCGGTCAGGAAGATCGACAAATCGACCTGGCGGGTCGGTGCGTGCCAAGGACCCCTGTTGATTCGCGCCGAGATCTACGCGAACGACCTGTCGGTCCGCGGCGCGTATCTTGATTTCGAGCATGCCTTCCTGAACGGCGTGTGCCTGTTCTTCCAGGTCCATGGCCACGAGCACGAGCCCTGCGTCGTGCATGTCGCGCCGCCGGCGCAGGCTGCCGACTGGCAGGTGGCGACGGGGCTGACGCGCCTGACCGGCGCGGCCGACGAGTTCGGCGCATTCATCGCCGACGATTACGCCGAACTGATCGATCGTCCCGTGTTGATGGGTCCGCTGACCTGCGTGAATTTTCGCCTGGCAGATGCCGAGCACGTTATTGCCGTATTCGGTTGTGCCGAGGTCGATCTGGAACGCATCGAGCGGGATGTCGCGTGTATCTGCGCGGTGCATGCCGACCTGTTCGGCGGCGGCGTGCCGTTCGAACGCTATGTGTTTCTCGTCACGGCACTGAATACCGGCTACGGCGGGCTCGAGCATGCCAATTCGACGGCGCTGATCTGCCGCCGCACCGATTTGCCGCGGGTCGGCGACGAGCGCGTCGGCCGCGATTACCGGCGCTTCCTCGGCCTCGTCAGCCACGAGTACTTTCACCTGTGGAACGTCAAGCGCATTCGTCCGGCCGAATTCGTGCCGCATGCGCTCGATCACGAGGCGTACACGCGCCAGCTGTGGATTTTTGAAGGCATCACTTCCTATTACGACGACCTCGGCCTGCTGCGCGCCGGCGTGACCGATGCGCCTGGTTACCTCGAAATGCTGGGCGAGTCGCTGACGAGCGTGTACCGGTCGGGCGGACGCCGTCGCCAGACGCTCGAGGAATCGAGCTTCGATGCCTGGATCAAGTTCTACAAGCAGGATGAGAATGCGCCGAATGCGATCGTCAGCTATTACCGCAAGGGCGCCATGGTGGCGCTGGCGCTCGACCTCGAATTGCGGCTGCAGACGAACGGCGCGTGTTCGCTCGATACGGTGATGCGCGCGCTCTGGCAGCAATACGGTGAGGATGGATTACGCGGACTGGCGCAGGGCGGCTTCGAGCAACTGACCGAGGAACTGTCCGGTCTGGACCTCGGCGACTTCTTTCGCCAGGCGCTGCGGTCGACGGTCGATCCGCCGGTCGGCATACTGCTCGCGCAGTTTGGCGTCCGCCTGCATATGCGCGCGGCCGAATCCGACACTGATATGGGCGGCAGGGCCGCCACCAACGCCAACGGGCCGCGGCCGTCGTTGGGTTTTCGCACGCGGGTCGACGGCGAACGGCTGTTTATCCGCCACGTCATGAGCCACGACCGTGCCGCCGCCGTCGGGCTGTCCGCCGAAGACGAACTCGTGTCATTCGACGGCGTGCGCGTCACGGCGAGTCAGTGGCCGGCATTGCTCGACCGTGCGCGCATCGGCCGGCCGCTCGAGATCTGCGTATTTCGACGCGATGAGCTGCGACGATTTACAATCGAACCCGGCCCGGCGCAGCGTGACACCTGTTACCTGACGTTGGAAGACGGAGTCGATGCGGACGTCGCGCGGCGCAGAGAAGGGTGGCTCGGTACCTGACGCATGCTGGAACTCGGAATCAAGATCCTGCTCGGCTATCTGCTCGGTTCCGTGAACGGCAGCCTGCTGATCGGCAAGTTCGTCGGCGTCGATATTCGTTCGGTCGGCAGCGGCAATGCCGGGGGCACGAACGCGCTGCGCACCCAGGGCAAATGGTTTGCGATCGGCGTGATGCTGATCGATGTTGGCAAAGGATTTCTGCCGGCGTGGCTGCTGCCGTCGCTCGGTCTGCCCGGGGTGCCCATCGATCCGATGATTTCGCGGACCTGGCTGATGCTGGCCTGTGGTTCGGCGTCGGTCGTCGGTCATTGCTATCCCGTGTGGTTCGGCTTTGCCGGCGGCAAGGGTGCGGCGACGACCGTCGGCATGCTGATCGCCGTCGCGCCGGCGTTGCTGCTGCCGGGGCTGGCCGTGTTCGCCGGCGTGCTCATTACGACCGGTTTCGTCGGCCTGGCCACGATGACGGCCGTTTCCGCGTTGCCGATCATCCTGTGGTGGCAATCGGGGCCGATCCACGCGCCGACCGTTATCGTGCTCGCGTTCCTCGCGCTCTTTATTATCTATATGCATCGCACGAATATTGTGCGCATGTCGCGGGGCGAAGAGAGCCGCATGCACAAGGTCATGCTGTTTCGTCGTCGGCCCGATGGGGATTAGATCGGCACTCATCGCCTCGATGGCCGACGGCGGCGTGCATTCCGGCGCCGACCTGGCGCGGCAATTGGGTTGTTCACGTACCGCCGTCTGGAAACACCTGAATGAACTGCGGGCCGTGGGCCTGGAAATCGAGGCGCGCCGCGGGCGGGGATATCGACTGGCCCGGCCGCTGGATCCGCTCGACGCGAACGCGATTCGCGCGGCACTGGATGCGTCGGCGAGCAGTGCGCTCGGTCGCCTCGAGGTCCACTGCGTCATCGACTCGACGAGTGCCTGGCTGGCGCGCACACCGGCGCCCGCGCCGGGCCGCTTCGATGCCGTCCTTGCCGAGCATCAGACCGAGGGTCGCGGCCGGCGCGGACGCCGCTGGCTGTCGCCCTTTGGTGGCGGACTGTGCCTGTCGCTGAACCGCCGGTTTGACACCGTGCCGGCGGCCTTGTCGGCGCTGAGCCTTGCGGCCGGTGTGGCCGTTTGCCGGGCGTTGCAGGATGTTGCCGGTGCGCGTGTCGGCCTGAAATGGCCGAACGATATTGTCGCCGGCGACGGCAAACTCGGCGGCCTGCTCGTCGACGTCGCGGGCGAAGCCGGCGGCCCGATCTCGATCGTCATTGGTATCGGCCTGAACCTTTCTGTGTCGTCGGCGATGGCCGCGCGCGTGGTCGCCGACGGCGGCCTGCGCCCGACCGGGCTGTGGGAACCGTCCGGCGGCGCCCACGGGTTGCGGAACCGGCTGGCCGCGCGACTGATCAGCGAGATGCATGCGGCGCTGACTGAATTCGAACAGCGGGGTTTTGCCGGGTTTGCCGATGACTGGCGCCGCTTTGATGTGCTGGCCGACCGCCCGGTTGTCGTGCACGTGGGCAGCCGGGCGCTGTCGGGCACGGCGCGCGGTATCGATGCCGACGGCAGGCTGCTGCTGGAAGCGGTCGGCGGCACGCAACGGCTGACTGCCGGTGAAGTCTCGTTGCGCTTTGGCGACACGGGTAACATCTGAACATGGACCTGTTGATCGATATCGGCAATACGCGCCTGAAATGGGCGATGCACGAAGCGGGTCGGTTGCACGGCGGGGGTGAGGCCGGGCATCGTGCTGATCCGGCCGGCGCCGTCGCCCGACTGTTCGACGGAATCGACGCGGCGCCCGCGCGGGTGCACGCGGCGAATGTCGCCGGTGAGGCGCTCGGCGCGCTCGTGACGCAAGCCGCACGGGATCGGTGGGGCGTGACGGTCCGGTTCGCCGCGACCCGGTCGCAGTGCGGCGGTATCAGTAACGGCTACTCGGACTATCGCCAGCTCGGCGTTGATCGGTGGCTGGCGATAATCGCCGCTGCCGACGCTTGCGACGGCCCGGTGTGTGTCGTCGATGCCGGCACGGCCGTCACGATCGACCTGGTCGCGGCCGACGGCGCGCATCGTGGCGGCTATATCGTGCCCGGGCTCGCGTTGATGGTGACATCGCTCCGCGCCGAAACCGGTGATCTGCGTCGGCTGGGTGGTGACACGCTGCTCGCGCTGTCGGCCGGTGATCCGGCGCCCGGTCGCCCCCTTCCTGGTCGTGACACGGCCGCGGCCATGACCGCCGGTTCGGTGGCTGCGCTGTGCGCGTTGATCGAGCGCTGCGTCGATGCGCTGCGGGACGAAGTTGCCGAGCCGGTGCTGATCATGACCGGCGGGGATGCCGAGCGGTTGATCCGGCATGTCGCCAGACCCGTGCAGCACCGGCCGCAGCTGGTCCTCGAAGGGCTGGCGCGTTATGACTTTGGTAAGCCCACCGGTTGAGCGGGCGGAGAACGGATGTTGCGTAACCTGATCATGGGCCTCGTGCTCGCGAACCTGCTGGTGCTGGCCTGGCAACGTTGGGTCGTGGCGCCGGATGTCGCTGATCCGAACAGCTATGCCGGCGTGACCGAACCGCCGCTCGAACTGATAGCGCGCAAAGCCGAATCGGTCGCGAGCGTCCCGTCAGCGGCGGGCGGCGCGCGCTGTTTCCGGCTTGGGCCGTTTTCAACCGGCGAGGCCGCCGACGCGGTCGCCGGACGCCTGGCGGCGCGGGACCTGCCGGTCACCCGGTCGAGTGAAGAGGGGCGGATCTGGGTCGGGCACTGGGTTCAGCTGACGGCATTCGAATCCGTCGAGGCCGCACGGCGCGCGGTTGGCAGGCTTCGCGCCGGCAGCATCGGAGATGCCTACATGACGCAGACCGAACCGACGATCGATGTTTCGCTCGGCGTCTTTCGCGGCCGCCGCGGCGCCGACCGGGTGATTCGCCTGGCGCGGGATATGGGCTTCGAGCCGGTCACGACGGACCGCTTCCGCGACGGCGTCGAACACTGGGTCGAGGTCGAGACGTCGGCCGATCAGCCGCTGGAGCTGGCCGGGCTGCAGGCGGGGCTCGCGCAAATTGTCCGGATCGAAGAGCAGACCTGCGCCGTGGCTATGGTTGATGGCGAGGATGGCGAGGCCGCCGTTGTCGATGGCCCCGTTGTCGATGGTGATAGCATTGATGATTCACTAGAATTGTCGGATCGGGACGACTCAGGAAGGGACGACCCGGCAAGGGAAGACTAAGAAGGTCGAACCGACAGCAGCGCCGGAATAGCTCAACTGGCAGAGCAACGGTTTTGTAAACCGTAGGTTGGGGGTTCAAGTCCCTCTTCCGGCACCATCCGGTCCTCGCGCCGGGTCCGGCGGCGCTCACTACGCACGCCGCCAAATGCGGGTTGCAACCCGAATCGGTGTCACACCCGCCGTTCCCTCGGCGCGCAAACCGTGCCGGCGCCGGGCGACCCACGTGGGCAAGCAGTTCCGGCCGCGAGTCGCGGCGTGCCGGTTTGCGCCGTATCATTGCGGGTACTCGCTCCGCAGGTTCGCCCCGCATTCGATCCGGCCGCGCAACATGACAACAAGAAATACGCTGCTGACCCTGATCCTGTGGCTGGCCGTCGCCGGAAAGGCATGGCCGGCCGGCGATGTGACGACGATCGGCATTCTCGACGACGGGCCTCTGGCGCGGTCGCTGATACCGCTGGACGGCATTCGGGCAGAAGTTGCCACGCTGACGACCGGCGAATTTGACGTCCGCATCCCGGCGACCAAGCGCCTCGCGGCGGACTCGACGCTGGCCGGCGCGCAACGGGCGCTGGAGCGGCACCTCGCCGACCCGGATATCGACATCATCATTTGTCTAGGCATCCTGACGTGTCATGTCGCCGGCACCTACCCGGACCTTGGCAAGCCGGTCATTGTCTCAGTCGTCCCGGATCCGTTGTTGCAGGGATTCCCGTTCCGCGACGGCGCCAGCGGCAAGAAGAATCTCGTTTACGTCACGAATCTGCACAGCATCGATGATGATCTGCGCGCCTTCAGCGACGCCGCGCGGATCAGTCGGGTGGCCATACTCGTCGATGACGCAGTGCTGCGGGCGTTTGCTTCTTTCCTGACGGAAAAACTACGGCAGGTGGCGGCCGGTCTGGACCTCGAACTCGTCGCGATCCCGGTCGGTGATTCGCTGACCGATGCCATCGCGGCGATACCCGATGACGTTGACGGGGTGTACGTGACGCCGTTACTGCGTTTTGACGATGCGAGCATGCGTGAAATGGCCGCTGCATTGATCGCGCGACGGCTGAAAAGTTTCTCGCTAATCGGCGTGACCGAGATCGCCGATGGTCTGCTGATGTCGATCGGCGGCCGATCCGAGGACATGCTGCGCATTAACCGGCGTCTGGCGCTGAACGTGCAGCGCATCCTGCTCGGCGAGCGCCCCGAGGACATCCCGGTTTTCCTGCAGGAGAGCCGGCGCCTTGCGATCAACATGACGACCGCCGCGGCCATCGGTTTTTCGCCGCGATACACGGTGCTGGCCGACGCCGAACAGATTGCCGTCGGTGAAACGTCGGCGGGCGACAAGCTGACGCTGCTCGACGCGATGCTTGAGGCCGTCGACGCCAACCTCGACTTGCGGGTGTCGGCGTTCGACCCGCTGATTGCAGGTGAGGCTCGGCAGCGTTCGCGCAGTCGCCTGTTGCCCGGTTTCGAGGTCGGTGCGGGATGGCAGAAGATCGATGCGGACCGGGCGTTCGGAACTTTTGCGCCGGAAGAATCTTCGGATATCGACATCACGGCCGGTCAACTGATCTGGTCCGACGGCGCGTGGGCGGGTTACCGGATCGCGGCGTACCTGCAGCAGGCCAGCAACGAGGATTATCGGGCGGCCGTGCTCGACGTCCTCAAGGCGTCGGGACAGGCGTATTTGAATCTGCTGCGTGGCCTGGCGCTGGAAGATGTCCAGCGCGCCAACCTCGAGGTGACGCGCACCAACCTCGACCTGGCGCGCATTCGTGAGTCGATCGGCTTTTCCGGTCGTGCGGATGTGCTGCGCTGGGAAACGCAGATTGCGCGCGACCGGCGCAACCTGATCGATGCCGAGACGCATCGGCGTCAGGCCGGTGACCGGCTCGGCCAGTTACTGAATCGTCCGCTCGATGCGCAGATCCGGCCGACGGATGCGAGCGTGGCGACGGCGCTGGCGTTATTTAACGAGCCCCGTTTTTTGATGCTGATCGACAACGCGCTGACGTGGGAGGCTTTTCAGACCTGGTCCGTCGAGCGCGGGCTCGAGATGGCGCCGGAGGTCGCAAGCGCCGGTCACGTCATCGACGCCGGGGAGCGACAATTGACGGCCGCGCAGCGCCGTTTCTGGTTGCCGGACATTGGCGTATCGGCAACCGGCCGACGCAACCTCGACCGGACGCTTGGCGACAGCGGCATCGCCATGACCGCGGCCGACCGGACCTCGTGGGAACTCGGGGTACGGGCTACGCTGCCGGTCTTCAGCGGCGGGGCATTGCGTGCTGACGTGAACAGCTCCCGTTATACGCTGCGCCAGGCGCGCCAGCGGCGTGCCGCGATCGAGAAGGTCGTCGAGACGCGCATCCGCATCTCGATGGATCAGGCCGGCAGTTCCTTTTCCGCGATTGAGTTGACGGCTGCGGCCGTCGCCGCATCGGGCGAGAACCTGCGCATCGTCACGGATGCGTATTCGAAGGGCGCGGTGTCCGTCACGGACCTGATCGACGCGCAGAATGCGGCGCTCGGCGCGGAGCTTGCGGCCGCTGAGGCACAATACGTGTATCTGAGCGATATTCTTGAAGTGCTGCGCGCGACCGGTGATTTCTCGCTGATGCTCGATCCGCGTTACGTCGAGGTCTGGCATCGGGACGTGCGTGCCTGGCTTGGCGAACGCGGGTTGGCGCCGGCGCAACAGGCCCGCTAGCGGGGTGGATGGAGCGATGATGCAAAAGGCAATACGGGCGACAGCCGTTATCGCGGCGCTGGGACTGTTCGGCTGTGATCGGCAGCCGGAACCGGAAGCGCCGCTGATACGGCCGGTGCGCTATATCGAGGTGCTGCCGGCCGGCGCCGCACGCAGCCGCGTCTTCTCCGGGGTCGCGCAGGCCGCGTTCGAGGCCGAGCTAAGCTTCAAGGTGCCGGGCAACGTCGCGACGCTGGATGTTGCCGTCGGTGACAAGGTCTTTGCCGGACAGAGTATCGCCCGTCTCGATCCGACCGATTACCGCGTGCTGTTGCGCGAGAGCGAGGCCCAGCTGCAGCGCACGCGCGCGGAGCTGCGCAATGCGCAGGCGAACTTTGACCGGTCGCGCGAGCTGTATGAAAACCGCAACATCTCGAAAAGCGGCCTGGACAACTCGCGCGCCGCCGCCGAATCTGCCGGCGCACTGCTGCGGGCAGCCGAGCAGCAGCTCGAACGTATTCGTCTGCAACTGACCTATACGGAACTGAAAGCGCCGCAGGAATGTCGGATTGCGAGTCGCTATGTCGAGGCGAACCAGAACGTCGCGGCCGGTCAGCCGATTGTCCGGGTGAACTGCGGTGACTGCGCCGAAATATCGATCGACGTGTCGAGCGCGTGGATCGGCCGCCTGTCACCGGGCGTCGAGGCCGTGGTCCGGATTCCGGCGCTCGGGGCGGAGGAGCCGGTCGGCGCTTACGTTTCCGAGGTCGGTGTGGCGACGGGGCGTGGCGGTTCGGCGTACCCGGTGACGCTGGTGCTGCGCGATAACTGCGGTGAGATACGCTCGGGCATGGCCGCCGAGGTGGAAATCAGCCTGCCCGGCGCGGCGCCTGCCGGTATCGTGATCCCGTTCGTCTCGGTTGGCGAGGATCGCGGCGGACAGCACGTGTTCGTGCTCGAGCCGGCCGGCGACGACACGTATCTCGCCCGCCGCCGGGCCGTCGATATCGATATGACACCGCTACCCGAAGGCGTGCAGGTGCGCGGCGGACTGAGTAACGGCGAACTGATCGCAACCGCGGGTGTCCGGCGACTGGTCGACGGGCAGATCGTGACGCTGCTCGATGACTGACCGGGTCGGCGCGATGGACCTGACACGTTTCGCGATCGACAAGCGCCGGATATTCATCGCGGTGCTCATGGCCTGCTTGTTATCGGGGGCCTATACGTATTTCGGCATGTCGCGCAGCGAAGATCCGGGCTTCATCATCCGCACGGCGCTCGTCCAGACCGCGTTTCCGGGCGCCGGTCCGGAGCGCGTGGAAATGCTCGTGACGGATAAGCTGGAGAAGGTAATCCAGGAAATCCCGGAGCTGGATTTCGTCAGCAGTCAGTCAAAGGCCGGGCTGTCGCTGATCTTCGTCAACGTGCGCGAGGAATACACCAACATGCGGCCGATCTGGGACAGCCTGCGGCGCAAGGTCGAGCGAGCGCGTGCCGAATTGCCCGACGATGTCGTGGGGCCGTTCGTCAACGATGAGTTCGGTGATGTGTTCGGCGTGCTGCTCGCGATCACCGGCGACGGATTCAGTTATCGCGAGCTCAAGGATGTGGCCGATGAGGTGCGCGATGAGTTGCTGCTGATCGATGATGCGGCCAAGGTCGATATCGTGGGCGCCCAGGAGGAGCGTGTATTCGTCGTGTTCGACAATGCGCGGCTCGCCGAACTCGGCCTGTCGCCGCTGCAACTGCAGGCCGCGCTGCAGGAGCGCAATATCGTGCTGCCGGGTGGCGACCTGACGACGCAGTTCGAGCAGGTCATCATGGAGCCGTCGGGTAATTTCGAATCGCTCGAGCAGTTGCGCCGATCGATTCTGAACGTGCCGGGCAGCTCCGCGATGCTGCGGGTCGAGGATCTGCTGACCATCGAACGGGGCTATGTCGACCCGCCGGAAGTCATCGTGCGTTACAACGGCGAGCCAACGCTGATTCTTGGCGTATCCCTGCGCGAGGGCGGCAACGTCCTGCGGCTCGGCGCCGGCGTTCTTGATGTCGTCGACCGGGCGCGCCGCGTCTACCCGATCGGCGTCGATTTCGACCTGCTGAATTTCCAGCCGGCGGACGTCGAGCGCAAGATCGACGAGTTCATCGGTAACCTGCTGCAGGCGGTCGTGCTGGTGGCGTTGATCATGCTGGCGTTCCTGGGCCTGCGCACCGGGTTCATCGTCGCGAGCCTGATTCCGGCGGCGATTCTGACCTCGTTCCTGATCATGTCACTGTTCGATATCGGTCTCGACCAGATGTCACTGGCCGCGCTGATCATAGCGCTCGGCATGCTCGTCGATAACGCTATCGTCATGTCGGAGTCGATCATGGTGCAGGCGGACGCCGGCAAGCCGTTGCGGCAGGCCGCGATTGATTCGGCCAGAGAGCTGCGAATTCCGCTGCTGACGTCGTCGTTGACCACGTCGGCGGCCTTCCTGCCGATCTTCCTGTCCGAGTCGAACACCGGAGAATATACGGCGCCGCTGTTCAAGGTGGTGACGATTACGCTGTTGTGTTCGTGGGTCATGGCGCTGACGCTGATCCCGTTGCTGTGCGTCGTGTTTCTGCGCGTGGGGACGGATGGCGCATCCGCGTCGGCGTCCGGGCCGGGTAGTGCGATTCGCCGCTGGTATTCGGTCGGGCTGTTGTGGGCCCTGCATCACCGGGTCTTGACGCTGGCGGGAGTGGCGGCCGCGTTTGCGGTCGCGGTCGTCGGTATCGGCTACCTGCCGTCGATCTTCTATCCGCCGAACGACCGGGCGACCTTCACGGTCGAGATCGATCTGCCGGCGGGCTCGCCGATTCAGCGCACCGCCGAGGTCACGGCCGACGTCGAGGACTTTATCGCCCGGACCGTGCCGCCGGCGACCGATGACGCGCCGGGCCTGGTGAACCGCGGCAGCTTCATCGGCCAGGGGCCGCCGCGTTTTATGCTGACGCTCGACCAGAAACAGCGCAGCCCGAACTATGCCTATATCCTCGTCAATCTGAGCGCGACGCCGCTGCTCAATCCGGCATTGTTCGGCGCGATCGAGCGGTTTGTCGCCGGGCGATTCCCTGATGCGAACGTGACTGTCCGGCAGTTGCCGCTCGGGCCGCCGGCCTGGCCGCCGTTGTCGATCCGGATTTCCGGGCGCGATATCGACGAAGTCTTCGCGATCGTCGAGCAGGTCAAGGCGAGGCTGCGCGAGGTGCCGGGCGCCCGACAAATCACCGACAGCTGGGGGCCGCGCAGCAAGCGGGTCGTGATCGAGATCGACGAAACCCGTGCAAAGCTTGCCGGCATCACCAACCGGGATGTCGCGGTGTCCATGCAGACCTACCTGACGGGGCTGGCGACGACGGAGTACCGGGAAGACGATGCGCTGATTCCGGTCGTGCTGCGATCCCGGGCCGACCAGCGCACGGATCCGGCACGTATCGCGACGATGAACATTTTCTCGCAGGCGACCGGTCGCTCGGTGCCGCTCGGCCAGATCGCGTATCCGCGCCTCGCGTGGCAGCCGGGCGTGATCGAGCGCCGCAACCGGCTGCGAACCGTTTCCGTCGAGGCGCTGCTTGAGTCCGGGTATACCGTAGCGGACGTCAATGAGGTCATGGCGCCGTGGCTGGAGACACAGGCGGCGGGGTGGCCGTTCGGCTATGGGTGGGAGTTCGGCGGTGAGGCGGAGACCTCGGGCAAGGCCAATGCCGCGATCGGCGCGAAGCTGCCGGTCGCGGCATTGCTCATCGTGTTGCTGCTGGTCGCCCAGTTCAATTCGCTGCGCCTGCCGCTGATCGTCTTGCTGACGATCCCGCTGGCGCTGATCGGCGTTGTGGCCGGTCTGACGCTGACGCGATCTTATTTCGGCTTCATGACGCTGCTCGGCATCATCTCGTTGTCGGGTATCGTCATCAATAACGCCATCGTGCTGCTGGACCGCATCCGGATAGAGACCGACGAAAATGGCCTGGAGCCCGCGGCGGCCGTGCTTGCGGCAGCGCGGCAACGTGTGCGGCCGATTCTGTTGACGACGGCAACGACGGTTGCTGGCCTGATGCCGCTGTGGCTCGGTGGCGGGCCGATGTGGGAGCCCATGGTGATTGCGATTATCTTTGGCCTGATCTTTGCGACCGTCCTGACGCTGGGCGTCGTCCCGGTTCTGTACTCATTGCTGTACCGGGTAGATTTTCGGGCACCGGTCCCCGTCGCCGACTAGCCCGGTAATCTCACCAGCCGGCGAGCGCAAATCCCCGGTATTATCGTCGCCCTGCGGTTGACACGGCGAATGGTGGATCAGACAATAGGCGGCTTGCGTCCGCGGAGGGGTACTCAAGCGGTCAACGAGGGCAGACTGTAAATCTGCTGGCTATGCCTACGTAGGTTCGAATCCTACCCCCTCCACCAGATACGCGCGAGGATTTGGTGGGGGAGCGGTTAGTTAACTGGTTTTTAAGCGATTTCTTGGTGCGGCACCGGAAGCGGGATACGGATCCAATCGATAAATAATAATGCGTCACACGTGGCGGTCGGGCGGCGATGCATCGGGCATCGGTGCCTGTTGTTGCAATCGTTGAAAATGGAAGAATCATGCGCGTCGGGGACTATTCATGATGGCGAATAGTGCGATCGGCCGTTTGAGGGTCTGCTGGAAACGGGCCATCGGGAGTTCATTCGCCGGGTTGCGGGTGTAGTTCAACGGTAGAACCTCAGCCTTCCAAGCTGATGATGTGGGTTCGATTCCCATCACCCGCTCCAGTTTGAGCGGCCCACATAGCTCAGCGGTAGAGCACTTCCTTGGTAAGGAAGAGGTCACCGGTTCAAGTCCGGTTGTGGGCTCCATGAATTAGACCGATCGGGCGGTGCCCGGTCGACGACAGAAACACGGCGTTCGCGCCGCATCATTAACCCAGTGTTCCGCTGCAGACGAGCGGAGGCTGGCACTTCGCACGTCTGGAGAGGCTGATGTCCAAGGAAAAATTTGAGCGCACCAAGCCGCATGTAAATGTTGGCACGATTGGTCACGTGGATCACGGCAAGACGACGCTGACAGCGGCGCTGACGAAGGTGATGGCGGCCAAGTACGGCGGCAACGCGACGGCGTTCGACGAGATTGACAAGGCGCCGGAGGAGCGTGAGCGAGGCATCACGATTGCGACGGCGCACGTGGAATACGAGAGCGAGGTGCGTCAT
>JAJFJS010000106.1 GCA_021773815.1 Gammaproteobacteria bacterium | reverse complement strand
CTCGAGGAGCCTGGCTATGAAACGGAGTCTCTCATCCATTGGTTTACACTCTTTCCAGGGCATCCGGGATCTCCCCCAAATGCCGTCATGTGTAAACCATGTGTCCGGAACATTCTGTAAGCTATCTGTCGATAACCACATGTTATTCATCAATATTTTACATCGATTCGGCAAACTGATCCCATGGTTTGCCAACCCTGATGCAGCCAGTATGCAACCATAAAAGTTGATTTTTTAGCCTGGAATTTTTCACTGTTAAATTCAGGAAAATCGATCAATCCGCAGAGAATCTGCGCAACTGGACCTGCGAACTGCCCCGTTCTTCCTGAAGCGGTTCAGTCCTTTGACCTGCCTGCAATTAAATTTTTGCTTTAAATTGACCTCTTTTCTTTGGGCATAATTTTCTATTAATTTAAGTGTTTACTCAGGAAGGCTGTATAAATATCGATACATATTTCCTGTGCGCTGTTGCCCTAATCCTTCAGTTGCTTCAATAAATCGAATACTTGCTAAACAAAATTTCGAATATTCTTCACGGTTTGCAAGACCTGAAGGATCAAAATAACTAATAAGTTCTCCCATTACGTCAAACACCAATTCAAGGTCCATTTCTGCCTGTTTTATATTAATTACCGGAGCAACCGACTGATAACTCTCTTCAAAAATTTGCGCTAAAACTTCGTTCAATGACATTAGCTGTTTATGGCTTAAATATCTCGAGTAATTTAATGAGCCATATTCCGCTGAATATAAATGCTTAAGACATAAAAATGGATCGGCTTGACTCAGGCTACGTAAAATTTCTTTATTTACATTATTTACCCTTGTTAATAAATTATCTGATACTAAATGTAATTTTTGCCCCACGCTATTTTGCATGGCCTCACTACCCATATTTTGAATTTCGAGAGATGAGCCCCCTTCATTCAAAGCTTTGATCATTCTGGCCATTAATTCTTCATAAATTTCTGGTTCATAAATTTTTATGGCATGAATACCAGGTATTTCTGCAACCATTTCTTCTGCAGATTCTGTGGAAAGCCTATCCTTAGATGAAATATCATTTTTTCTTCGAATTTGCGAATCTTGAATCACTCCATCGATAACTCCCGCAGTTAATAAAACATCTTGCGAGGGGTACCACATATCATCAAATTCTGCGTCAAACATTTTCGATACAAATTCTGTCGATACGCCATTTTCTATAAACAACTTTGCATGAATATCTTGCTGTCTACTAATTTCTGACGACAGAATAAAATCTTCTACATTTTGATATGAATGAAATCCAAGATTTGCATTTCTGGTTATACTTCGCGTCTTGCCATGAATAAATGCAACTGTACAAGCCGACAGACATTGTTCAGATGAATAAGTATCAAGCCTATATTCTTTAATCAGCGAACCTAATGCATCACCTTCAGCAAGCCTTCCTCCAAAACTATTTAATACTATCCCTTTTATCTCTGGATTTGCCTGAAGCAACTCATCTAAATCACGTGATACACCAAAGCCTATAGCACCATTGAGAATGATTAAATTATTTTCTAAATCTAAGCTCAGCTCGTATTCGCTCACGCCTTCATTAAAATAAATGATTTTCATCATCTCTTTAAGTGTTGGAGCGAGTACTAACAAATTACCGACAGTGCCAAACAGTCCGAAAATAATTAAAACTCTTACTACTCTCGACCAACCTTTTTTATTTGTTTCCTCTTCATGTCTTTGGCTACTGCGCCAAGTCCCTACAATTTGCCATGGATAAACTAAGAACAAGGCAGCAAACAAATAAATTAAGGCCAATCCCACCCATATTTGCAGACTTTCAGGCGGAGGTGTCCATTGGAAAAGGAACGTATCAAGCAATCGAAAACCAAAACTCAGTAGAAACATATTTACCCAAAATGATTGGGCAAGCGTTAATTCTCCTTTCCAGTGTTCTCTTATGTAGCTCATTCGCTCAGACTTAATTACTATTTATTTACGTTCAGATGACCCCAGTGATCTGCCGCTGCTGGTTACGGGCCAATTGGACCTCCAGATATAAAAATAAGAAATGCTAGCAACGCGACAATCATCAGGATGGCCACTGCCGATCTACCCGGGTTCCAATATTCACTTTGTTGCCGCAAACGCTCCTGCCGCACCGCTTCTTCCTCAGCGGCTTGTTTAGCTATCGATTCACATCGACGCCTTTCCTTCTCTTCTGCTTCTATCCTCTCTCGTTGTAATTTTTCCGCCGCAGCCCATATTTCCCCTTCTTTCCGATCCCTTAGCTGATCCTCGTGCATTTCACGCACGCGAAGCTTTATATACTGAACTTGTTGTTTCTTCTCATCTGCATTGGCTAACACTAATGCTTTTGCCCACAATCCACTTTTCAATTGATCCGTACCTAACTCGGCATGAGCGGCAGCAAAAAGCTCGGAGTCAGCGTCTTTCACCGAGTTATCATCACCCAGAAACGTCTCGGCAGCTTTCGCAACCTTTTGCGTTAGCGAGGCTCTAAGACCTGGCTCCATTAAATTTTTCCTCACTGCAATGAAACCCCATGCGGCAATGAAAAATATTGCTCCGTACCCTATCGAGATCAGCAAAAACCGGGCGACATACTCTCCCAGTCCGAACTTGTTGAGAAAATTCAGGTTAATAATCGCAGATATAGGCACAATCCACAGCGCCCATTTGGCAGCGTCTCGGGCGATCTTTGAACTAGAACTCTTCACAAAACTCCAATATCCATAATTCACTTTGAGCAAAAATTTTCCAACTATTTTTTAGCAAAAGAATAGCGTCAAAATCTACGGCGATTAAGCCATCCAACGCCAGCGAGCATATGGCTTGTATCAAATGTCCGCTGCCTGCTGGTTATGGCGCATTGCGCCCCAAACGAAATCCAAGACATCTAGCAGCCGATCCACTCACTGCCGTCCCTCGCCATCTTTTAGGTAACGCCTCCACCCTTCTTTTGGCATGGACTGCAATACTTCTTCGAGACCAATTTCTCTTGCTAATTCCTTCGCTACAAACTGCAGCACAGTTTCCGGCGCTTCTAGAAATTTCTCTGTCGTCCATGATTCAGGTGGACCGCTGTGGGTGCACGAGCATTTGTAGCCGCCTCGCTCAGGCTCTGCAAATATATAGCCCCTAATGCTTCTATAGGCGAAGGACTCAGCATGGCCTGGCCCACCTCCACCTAGCTCTACTTCGTAACCGGCAGGGATTCCCTGTCGAAGCTCAGAAAACCCCCGCCTAATAGGATCCATCATTCGCACTGCTTCAGCTGCGCTTTTGTCAGATGCATCGAAAGTACTTGCTATATCTTCCTTCTCGAGATTGACTAAGCTTGCAAAATATCCGCCTATTCCTTCCTTGAACTTTCCGTCGAGGTTCTTTTCCTTAAGCTCCCTTATCGACGTCCGTTTACTCAGATTTTGTTGAAGCTCAGATATCTGTTTTTTGGCGTTGTCGAGATCTTCCTCAAGCGACTCAAGCCGGGCCTTGAGCTCCAAAATTTCTCGTTTACTTTTTCCGAACATGCTATTGATCACTACTCGCGCGAGTTTCTGGGCCACAGACGGCGTTTGAAGATGCGTCATAACGCCCACACCAGGGGCATTTGAAGCGACAGGCGTTTTGCGGCGCCGAAGCCGCTGACGGCTCAAATGTCCGCGGCCGGTGATGGTTATGGGGCATTACCGCCGTAGCTCCCGTATTTCGCCCACAAAAACACACACGGCCCTAACAGAACCCGATTCCAGATTGCCCTCATCGATAGGACCAATGATCGTTACAGGAAACTCAAGGTCGCATAATTGTGCAATTTCGCTTGCCAGATACATCCACTCGCGATTAAACCCCGCTGCATCATAAGTCAGGATCTCAAGAGCATCGCCTTTCCTACAGGGTTGGCCATCAAATCCCGGTTGAACAGTTGAATTCAGTTTATCGATGTCTCGAGCAACACCGCCGATATAGGTACAGTAGAATTCATCTGCGAAACTTAAGCCCGGTGTAAATAGTAGGAAAAGGGTTATCAACTTAAAAAGAGTCACGAAAGCCTCCCCGCCCCATAACGCTTGTGGCAGCGGCATTTGACGCGGCCGTGGCCTTGCTGCAAAGCAAGAGCGCAGACGGGTCAACCATCCGGCTCGCGCAGCGAGCGAACTGCCCACACTGATTAGGCAGCATACTAGAACAGGCCCCCGATCATTGGCGCAATGCGTGTTACGTATTCCACAAGAGTAGCCGTAGTGCACAGTTTGCTAGCCGCCTGCCAAGCGGCTTCGATAATTGTTTGATTCGGTTGGTTGAGAGCTAGCTGATCCCGAATTGTTTCGACGTTTACAGAGGCTTCGAGCTTAGAAGCATCATTTAGCTCCAACGAATCGGCTATTGCATGCAATAGCTTGCCCAGTTCATCATAGGTTTCCCTATTGTTAGAATTGACTACGTTTCCATCACCGAGCACAACGGTTGAGCCAGTCGCAGTTATGTTGATACCAGGATATCGATCTTTGTCAGAAAATGCAGACTTCCCCTCCATAAACTCTATTCCCTTCGCCCCGATACGATACGTAGATTTCGCCTGCTCACGCTCGGTTTGCCCAGTTTTTACTTTGGTCATAACCGTTTCTTTTTTTACGTAGTCGAGGTCGCAAAGGAAAGTGAGATGCTCCTTAACAAGAGGTGCTTTGTAGCCGAACTCGTCTTTAATGCCTTTGCAAAGGTCTTGCATTCCCCGTGCTGCGCCGCCCTTCTTGTTGAGCAAAAAAAACCAGCTCAGCACATTTCTTCGAACCCCGTCCGAACTGGGCGGCGGTTCTTTGGTCTTTCCTGCGGCCATACTCCAAATCCCCAAATTCGATTGATACCTCAGACTACTGCGGCTTAGTGTGCATATACTGATTTGCCGACTAACCGCTGGTTCTAGAGCTTAGCCGCTGTTCTGGCAGAGCAGCGGACAGCCCTTGTTTTTTATTTTTACTGCCTGCGCCGGCAGTTGGTTGAAAAACTGGGCATTCATCAGTAGAACTTAACATGTTGCATGACAACAAAAAAGATCAATTTGCAGCCCGGCGCGATTTTTATTTAGATCCGCTGCCGCCCCTCTCGCACGCGCCGGAGTAATGCCAGCGCCGCCGGGACATTCCCTGAGGCTATCAGGATGCCGCCGACTGCGCCCACCACCAGCGCGGCCTTGGAAACAGCCGCCCATTGAGATCGCACCACTGGAGGCGAAGCCGAGACATCTGCAGAAAAGGTGGATGAGTTATCCAGCGAATCATCATCCGGAGCATCCAAGGTGGCAGGATCGGGCAAGCCTTGATCTACGTAGAAAGCCAAAAGTTTGGCCGAGAATTCGTCCGTCGGTATCCAGCGCCCCCGCTCGAACTGATTGAGATAGCTGCGAGGCACGGCGGCCTGCTCGGCTGTGTGTCGCTGCGACAGGCCCAGGCGCGCCCGGGTTGCCCTGGATTGTTCGGGTGTGATCATTGTCTTATCGCTCGAATAGGGCGGAAATACCCGGGATTGACCGGGGCCGAACCGGTTTTCGGCCATGGCATAACACACCGCGTAGGCGTTGTTATGCCACTGTAATGCCATGGCATAACTGGTTGCGCCAACCCGGATCCCGGCTGGATTTCTGGCTTCTCTTTAGTCAATTTCGCATCTCATACCCAACGGAATTGCCCGTCCGGCCGAGTTCCGGGGGTGATTGGCCGCGAAAATCAATATCTGAGTGATGACCACCCGTACAGTTATTGACACAGGTCCGAGAGGGCACGACATCGGACCCCCACAAAATTTTCCATTCCACGAGCCGCGTCGAAATACTTTCCGGACCGCTTTCAATTCCGTCTATTACGAAACCGACCGGATCGCCATAAGTCCCGGGCAGTTCACTCCAAACCTTCAGAATTCGTATCGGCCGGTCCCGGCACAGAACCGAGATACCCCCCATGGCCTCCATAAAAGCGCACCAGTCGCCCTGATCGGCGGCCTGGCGAGCAGGCTCGAAGCGTTCACCCGTCGGGGCCTTTAAGCGGCGCAATTCGCGCCATACACCGACCGGCGGCCCGCCGATCTGTTGAAATTGACGGATTCGCCAAAGCGAGGCCCAAGCCTCGACGCGCACCGAGGTTTCGGCAGCATCGCGCCCAAATTTATGATCCTCGAAATCTTGCCCGACTTTATGGCCATCGATATTTTTCGAGATGTACTTGGCAAAGTAGCCGGTAGCGCTGCCTTTCTCCGGATCGATAGCAATGATCTTAAGGCGATGTTCCAGCGCCCCAGGCTCATCCGGGGATTCTGCCAACAGATATTGGCGAAACACCTGATGGATGGTTGCCTGATGTGAACCGTCAAAATACAACAGCATGTGCCAATGCGGTGTGCCGTCATGATGAGGTTCGGCAACGCGAACGCCATAGATCGGAATACCGAGCCGATGAAGTCTGGCGCGAATGCGGGCCCAAACGGAATTTAGCCAGGCTTGCCCATCACCGGGATTTCGGCCCTCATAACGTGGATTCCTCTGGCCCGAGCGGCGAAAGGCGTGAAAGCGACTGGGCAATGTCAGCGTGAAAAACTCCCCGATGTGGCCGTGCTTTTCGCCGTATTCTTCAAAGCCCCGCAGGCGAACCATCAACTCCGTGCGCCGGATTACCGGGTTACTAACCGACAATTCGGCCAGTTCTGCCAGGCTAAATGATTCACCCAACTCATTAACGGCATAGGTTTCCTGCAGCAGGTTGTGCGAGCGTTCCCGGTCAGCCAGGCGGCGGTTAACAGCGTCATCGGAGGAATACAAGCCAGCCTGGGCCTGTACCAGCCCCAGATCGCGTTCGACTTCCTCTGAGGCCTTGTAAACGGCTCGCTTGAGAACGCGACGCCACCATCTATCGTCGGTCAACCGCAAGAGGCAGCCGTGAACTGATCGAGTCGGTCCGGCTGGTGCGGGAGGCTTGATATTCTGGGAGATCGCAAACTTGCTTGCTGCTGCATAGGCAGCCTGATGATCACGCTTGCGTGTCAGCCCCCGGCAGATTCGGGCGCAGCGAGCTGCTTTGGCGCGTACTTCCTGGGGCTGGTCAGCCAAAGCAAAGCGACCGGCTTTAAGTTGCCGGTTACGATCATGCAGATTGAGGTTAGCTCGCGCCCAGGAATCATGGTGCCAGTGAGGCGCACCGGGAATCCGAGTTCGGGTCAGACCGGCGATATCCAGGTATTCGCTTTTCAGTGCGCTTTGCAGGGTTGGCGGGTAGATCGGCAAGATACGATCGCGGACACGTCGATGCAGTCCCGCGATATCAATGGTCGCAAGACGGGCATCCAGGAGAGCGCGAGACCCGCTATGTGGCACGAGAGGTCGAGAGTTTTGAGCTAGAGATTCACCCATAAGGCCGTCCTGGTACATTCGCCTAGATCGCTCGTACGCGATTGTCAGAGTCGATTGGTTTGCGTTTTCAGCAGGCGCGTCCGGCTCTCGATGAACGCATCAACATCGCGGTCGCGATATCGAACGAGTCGCCCAACTTTCACGTAAGGCAGGTCATAACGGTTTTCGCAGCGCCAGACCGCGAGAGTCTGTGGTGAAACACCGAGCGCTTCAGCCACTTGGCCGGGGTGTAATAGCTTGTCTTGCATCGGGGCATTCCCTCATTCATCAGAATAGTTTCTGCAAACAAGGGAAACGCACCCGGATATGCTTGTGAACCCGCGATGGGTAACGGGCAGGTGAAGCGCCCCAATGATTTATGATGCTATTTAATTGTTTTTATTACCTTTTATTGGCGCGTATCAATGATCTTGGTTTGCCCGCCTTTTCTGCGTTCTGGTGCGCGTGCAATTTGATCAACTGCGCGGGCTTGTGTCTTGGACAGATCAAGATTCGCCAACAACCATTCCAAGATTTCTGCCTGCTTTGGCGCCGTCGCAGGTTCATCCGGGTCGTAGGTACTCCAGAATTGCTCAACCACCGTAAAAACGGCCTCCATTAGCGGAGTGGAATAACCACCAGTCTGGTCCCGTTGAGATTCGGGATTCGCTGGCTTCAGATAATTCGATATTTCATCTGGTAGATCTAGGCACTTTTCTACCGCCCAATTGAGCACATCGATTGCTCGCACTCGCCACTTCTTGGGTGGATCCTCGGGATTCAGAATCGTCAGTGATTCGCCCTGACAGGCCTTCATCGTAGATAACAGATGATTCGCTTTACGGTTCAGATCATCTTGATAGGAAACCGTTAGCGGACGAAATGGAAGGCATCCCATAAACAGGCTAATGGCCTCCGAGATTTCCCAGATATCCCGCCTTAGCATGTAATCAAGACACCAATAGCCATATGCCGGATGACCAGGCAAATTTCGCGGATCCGTCGATGCTTTCAGCGCATTCTCTTCTGTAACTCTCTTGAACTCAGTAAATGCTTCAAGAAGCCGGTTGTCTGGTTGCTCTGACATAGATTTTATTTCTGTATTTCTTGGGGCGTGAATAGCGATACTTCCATATCCTGAAGCATTATACGAGCCGCCTGATCGGCAGCTATACGAACAGGCTCAAGATCGATGCGCGCATAAATGGCCGTGGTCGCAATATCTTTATGTCCCAAGGCTCGCCCGATCACTAGGGCACTTACCCCCGCTGCAGCCATATAGCTCCCATGCGTACGCCTTAAATCGTGCATGCGAAAATTCTGAATGTTTGCTCTCTGAAGTAAAGCCTTCCAACGCTTTTTGGGATCCTGCAGATGGCCGGATTTACCAGTTCCCGGAAATACATATTCAGATTCAAGGAAAAGCCTGTCATGGCCTCCAATGCTGGCACCTATAGTCTTGTCGATAGGTACGATTTTTTCCGACTTCACGGACATTCTGGCGGCCCGTTGCTGCAAAACTGTGAGTGCCTGCGGTGAGAGCGGCAGAACAAGCGGCTCACCGTTCTTGGTATCCGGGATCGTCCACACACCGCTGTCGAGATTAAGATCCTTCCAGCGCATGGTAAGGGCATTGGTCTTGCGCGCACCTGTCAGCAGCAACAGCAAAATGAAATCACGAATCGTGTGGTTCGACTCCTCCCTGAGGGCATCGAGAAAGCGCTTAAGTTCATCAGGCAGCAGGAACCGGTCCCGAGATCGATTCTTGAACTGTCTGACCCCCGTGGCAGGATTGATGCCGGTAAAAAGATCCCAATCAATTGCGCGGTTGTATATGGCGCGTAGCAGGCTCAGAGCATTATTCGCCGTGCGCTCGCCGCGTTCGGCCCCCGTTCGGGCGTGCCAGCGCTGAACGTCGAGTTTGCTAATCATCGATAGGCGCCGCTTGGCCCAATGTGAAAGGTATAACCGGTAGTTATACTCGGGCAAATCCGGCCGCCGATTATGCACATAGGCATGTCTTTTCATGTATTCCGCATAGAGATCCTCGAGCGTCAGTTCACCGCGCTCGCGGCGCTTGATCTCGTTGGCATTGTGTCCCGCATCGAACTGGCTGTTGATCTGGCCCGCTCGCTTGCGGGCCTGGGCAATTGTTGTCGCTGGGTATCGACCGACATGCACGCGCTCAGTGCGGCCTTTGAATTTCCGCAGCACATAGAATGCTTTGGTCCCCGACTGGGTAACGCTGACGCATAGCCCATGCGCTGCTTCATCATAATAGAAGCGTTGCCGGACTCCCGGCGGCACCAATAAGGCATTCAACCATGCCTTGGTAAATCGAAACCGATTGCTTTTCATCGACCTTTCCACTGGGGCACCAGCGGATCGAGTCAGATCAACTGATGCAACCTATATGCACCCGATTAGCGAAATATGCGTTAATCGCGGTGAACCTGTTGAGGCCGAAATTATGCTCAAGTGATTCTAATGTAAAGGTTTCTTAACGTAGATGAATAACAAACAATGTAGGGGAATGGATCAGAAAAAAACTACGAACCAGAAGGTCGGGAGTTCGAATCTCTCCGGGCGCGCCAATATTTCTCAGGTGTACTCCGATCGATAGCAGCGCCCGCTGCAATCCTCGCTATCCCGATCAACCGGTCTTCATCGTCATGATCTGCACGGTGCTGCGCTCGCCGTTCGGCATGACGCTGATGTTCGTCTGTCGATTGTCCTTCTTGAATTGCAGCGAATGCATTGCGGGCGATTGCATCCCGGGGCCTTCTGTCTGCCAGCCTTTCTTGGCCATGCCTTCCCGGTAGAATTCGGCAACATCTTCGGACGAGCCCTCAACCGTACCTTGCAGCGTGTGACCCTGGGGAATCCCGCTTGAGGAATGGATCTTCATACCCGGAAACAGCACGATATCATCGGGAAATCCGGCCGGTACCCGCAGATTGGTCCCGACCTGTCCGGCCATTGCGCCGATACCCTGGTTGATGACTACGCTTTCTTCACCGGTCGATTCATCGATCTCGACATCGACATCCACGCCGTAGGATCTCGCGTACTCTTCCATCTCCGCTTCACGTGCCTCGCTGGTGTCATCGCCACCGCAGGCAGATACCAGTGTGGCAATGAGCAAAACGAAAACAGGCCCGATCACGATTCGCATCATCATCTCCTCTGTCGGTCTTCGGGTTTCGATACCCGGGTTGGCATTTCGAATTAACGTCCGGCCGGCACGCGCGGCTGCGCCGTGCCGACAGCAGATGTTGAGCCGGCTTCAAGAGTGCTTTCCTTCCCCGGTCGAATCCGGTCGTAGCGTGCCCGCATCGCAGCGGCACGCTCCAGAGAGCGATGCTCCCATAGTTTGATACCGGCGACATCGGGAGGCTCGCCGCACACGTTTTCCGGTAAACAGTAGCTGACCTCATTGAACGGGTCATCGAAGTGATAACAGAACTGGCCCGCCGGACAACTGCCCGGCGCGCAGCCCTCACGCCCGGCACACATTTTCGGCATGATTTTCGCTTCATCCGAACAGTACACGGTCCAGCGCGACAGGCATTTACTCCGGCAATCATGCCGGGCCGTAAAGCCGCTATCGGTGATCTCGCACGGCGCACCCGCCGGATCGCCGCAGCCGCTCGATAGCAACACAGCAATCGCCAGTAAAATCATCGCTGAGATGCGGATCACCCATCCTCCCGGTCTATGCAACCTGACAAATGCAACACGCCTCTGACGGCGGCCCCGTACTCGCCCCGCCCCCTCGCGGGCTGCACTTATTATAGAGTCAGGCCCGGCGGCCACGGTCGATTCATCAATACCGGATGCAGCCCGCAATCCGCCAGCCCGTGGGCCCGACGAGCCGGCGACGCCTCAACCTCTTGGTGCGCCGGCAAGTCCATCGACGATCCCCTGCCGCAGCTCCGCTCGGTCCGCAGCCGCCATCCGTTGGCCGGAGAAAACGGATGCCCACCAATAACGTGCACCCCGAGCGGTACATGCGGTGGCTGCCACACCGTATAATCCCCGACGAAAGCGAAGGGAGCGGATGCCGGCATCGCCGGATCAGGATGGATTCGCCGTCCGATTGGACAGCCGGATCCGGACTCGTCGCTTTCTATTGATCAATGTAATACGCATAACGTTGACCACGCCCGGTCCGTGACGGGGACTGTCGGCTGGTTGCAGGAACAAAAGGTTCGTTGTCGTGAATTTCTATCAAATCATCACCCTGAGTCACACCGGTACCGCCATCCTGCTGCTGACGTTGGCGCTGACATCGGTCCTGCTGGCCGTGATGATCGCGGTCAAGCCGGCCGCCGACCCGGCCAATGCCAAGCTGCTGAGCAGAGCCAATTCAGTCGGGCTGATCGAAACCATCACCGCCGGCTTTGTGGCCCTGACCGGCATCATCGCGATGTTCATGGCCGACTGGCCGCTGTCGGAGCTCTGGCTCTGGTTGAGCCTGCTGATCATGGTGTTTTATCTGACCATGCTCAAACGCGTCACGAAACCGAAGCGCCAGGTTGTCTCGGTCGGCGGTAGCGAGATCAAGTCGGGAATGCAGGTGGTGCTGCATATCGGCCATTTCCTGCTGCTGCTGGTAACGTATTCGATGATGCTGCTCAAACCCGCCTGACACGCAAATGATTTGTTGCGAACCTGTCGAGCCCGCCGCGCGGTCATTGCCTGCACGGACCCGAAGCCACTTGTCTGATTTGGCCGGTTAATCCCGGGGACACTCGAAACCTGCGATGTTCATCAGCGTCCTGGAACTGCTCAAGATCGGTATCGGACCGTCGAGCTCACATACGATGGGACCGATGGCGGCCGCCAGAGACTTTCTCGCGCGAACCAGACAAACCATCAAGTCACAGCAGCACCGTGGGCACACCCGCATTCGCTGCACGCTCAAGGGATCGCTGGCGGCAACCGGCAAGGGCCACGGCACGGACCGTGCCGTGCTGCTGGGCCTGCATGGCCACACGCCTGAGGATCTGGCCGAGCGCGACGTGGACGCGCTGGTTGCGGATCTCGGCACGGCAACCACTCTGTTCATCGATGCTGCACTGACGGTCGGGTTTTCTGCCGACGAAGATATTATCTTCGATCGGGGTGCTCGCCTGCCGGAACATCCGAACGGCATGATATTCGAGTGGCAAGATGACGCCGGGCAAGTCCTGCTGTCAGAAACCTATTTCTCGATCGGCGGCGGGTTCATCAAGACGCTTGCCGAAATCAGTGAATTGATCGCACCGCTCGGCATTGCGCCCGATATCACCGTTCCGCATGATTTCGATTCGGGCAAGTCCATGCTGACCATGTCCGCCGCCACCGGTCTATCCATCGCAGCGATGAAACGGGCCAACGAACTGACATTTATATCCGGGCAGACGCTGGATCAGGGGCTCGACGCACTCTGGCAGGCGATGCAGACCTGCGTGCGGAACGGATTGGCCGCCGAGGGTTCTTTGCCGGGCGGGCTCAACCTGTTACGGCGCGCGAAATCGCTATCGGAACAACTGCACCAGGCCGACAACAATGTCAGCGTGAACGACTGGCTGTGCGCCTATGCGATGGCCGTCAACGAAGAGAACGCCGCCGGCCATATGGTCGTCACGGCGCCGACCAACGGCGCGGCTGGTGTCATACCGGCCATCCTCTATTACCTGATCCATCATGAGGGCGGCACGATAGAACAGGTGCGGATCTTTCTGCTCACGGCCAGCGCGATCGGCAGCATCATCAAGTATCGCAGTTCGATTTCCGGCGCCGAGGTCGGCTGCCAGGGCGAAGTGGGTTCTGCCGCGTCGATGGCCGCGGCGGGCCTGTGTGCGGCTCGCGGCGGTACGCCTGCGCAAATCGAAAACGCGGCAGAAATCGCGCTCGAACATCATCTCGGCATGACCTGCGACCCGGTCGGTGGCCTGGTCCAGGTGCCGTGCATCGAGCGCAACGGTTTCGGCGCCATCAAGGCCTACACGGCCGCATCTTTGGCGATACGGGGTTCCGGTCAACACTTTATGCCGCTGGACAGCTGCATCGCTGCCATGAAACAGACCGGCCTGGAGATGTCCGAGAAATATAAGGAAACGTCCCTGGGCGGGCTGGCGGTCAGCATCACCGAATGCTGAGAAGCAGATCCGGTCGCGAACTCTCCCGCCACCCGGCGGCTGTCGCAACAGACCCTAGACCAGCAGTCGACCGTCAGCGTCTTCCGCCTCGTCAACCATGCCCCGCTCTTCAAGGGCATTCAGCAATGCCTGCTTATAAGACAGGCTGACCGGCACCTGCAGATCCAGCGCATCGATGGTCAGTTCCATCGCCCTGCCCTTGGCACGGAATTCAGCAACGGCCGATAGCCTGACCCACCAGGACCGGTGCACCTGCAGCCCGCCGGCATACCGCATCTCATTGACGGCATCCTTGAACCGGTGGCGCAACAGGTCCGTGCCGCCTTCCGTCCATATCCGAATGTAGTGCTCTTCGGCCTTGATCGCATAGACGCACGCGGTTTCGGGCAAGCGGCTATTCAGCAGAAAGCTCGGTACCGCATCCGGCGCGGTGTCGGATAGCGGGTCGAGCGACGCACTCAACGCCGTGGCCGCCGAGTCAGGATCCGACGCAGATTGCCGCGCATCATCCTGTTGCACATCTTCCTCTGATCGGTCGGGCGCATAGCTGAACAACCGGACATTGAACAACTTCATGTAGCCGTAGGCCGCGATGAACCAGGCCACCAAACCAGGCCCGGCGTACTTGAAGACGGTCCAGAAGTAGTTGAGATTCCAGCCGAGATACTTATGGCCGATAAATTCGGCGATGTTCGGATTCCGCAGACGAAACACCTCAGTGGCGACGTATGCAAACAGCATGATGGGTCCGCACGCGACGACGAAGCCGATCAGAAAAATTAACCACAACGGGAATCGAAACCGGGCGCCGGAATGGCCGATACAGCGACAGGCCAGGTCAATAATCAACCATGCGGAAAACGCCCGGAAACAGACGTAGACATAGATGAACGGCTCACCGAAATCGAGCACGTCGGTCGGCGGCACGATGTACGGCGTAGCCCAGATGCCGAACAGGACCGGGATGGCGACGTAGAACGCCAGGTAATCAACCTGATTGGGAAGCCGCGGTGATTTCAACGGCACCACCTTGTCTTTGTTCTGTTTTTCAACCGGCAAACATCATCGCAGATGTGCTATTTCATGTCACGTGAACGGGATTTCATGCCGCCCCTACCCGGCACGGCGCGCACACCGAGACATATCCCGCCGCCCCATGACTTTTGCCTTGCCTGTCCTCGGCTCGGGTGCGAATAGTGACCTGTCGGAGTGCATCAGGCGCGTCGCAAGCAACAGCCTGCCTGCATCTGCGATACATCAGACCGGTTCAGATTATGTTGAACGTATGGAAGTACCGGTCCGGCGATCGGAAGCCGTGAAATTTTGACCGCTTGAAACGCCACTCGATCGTCTGCAATGCAAATTTATTAAGGGGAGAACGAATCCATGTCAGTCATCAAACTACTCAAGCTGGGCCTGCTTAGCCTGGTTCTGACCGCCTCGGGATGGGCGCAGGCCGGCGGCAAAGGCAAAACCGAACGCATTGGCGTGCTCTATGCCGTCCACGGCGGCGCAGCAACCTGGGGGCCACAGGCATCCTGGGACTCGGCCGCGCAAATCTTTTCCTACGATCCCAATTCCTTCGTCTACAGGAACGTAATCTGGAACCCCGGTTTCTGGCCGTTCATGCTGTTTGAGGAATCGGGCCAGGCACAGTCAATGAAGTACGACTTCGAGTACGCACGAATCGGCGGCACTGACCCCTACGATGCGATCACCGACGCGCAGCTCGAAGACATGACGAACACGCTCAATGTCATCGCCTTCTGGCACAACCTGTTTAACAAGAACGATGTCCAATTCATCACGGACCGCATGAGCTGGATCAGCGATGACCCGGCCGATCTGCCAAACCCGCGGGGCATCTATAATCCGCAGGTGACCGGCGGCGCACCGCTGACCTACTGCGGCAGCTTCATGGACGGTGGTCCGTGGCCGGGTTGCGATCCGGAGCGCTTCAATGTCGACGGCGCGGTAGAACGCATGCTGACCAATGACATCGATCGACTGGTGATAGTCGACACGACAACCACCGGCGTACGGTTCTTCAAGACCTTCGATCAGCTCTCGGCAACACGCACCGTTGTCGACGCCTACAACGCCGCCAACGGCACCGATATCACGATCGAATGGGTCAATGATCCCACCGACCTGATGACGGAATCCTACCCGGTCGAACCGGCGGGCTGGACCGCTTCGCTGGGCGCACCGACGCTCGATTCCGCCGTGCCACTGGCGGGCCGGCCGAACCCGTTCGTCGAGGATCCGCTGCTGGCCTGGCTGTACGTCCAGGGCGTGAACGCCACGATGCGCGCGGATATACCCTACTCCGAGCAGGCCGTCGTCCTGATGAACCATCATGTCCGTGCCGATCAGCAATTCTTCGATCCGAAAATCGACGACACGCTGATCCTGAACGAGCAGATCCGCGATGCGCTGCAGATCCGCTTCCCGGGACTGCAGGAGCAGAACATCCTCGGCGCCTGGCTGGGCCGCAAGGATGTCAACCCGAACATCATCCCGGCGCCGCCGACGTTTTCGCAGCTGGAACGCACCCGGGCGATGCGCGGCGAGAGTCTTGGCGAAGCCTACCTGTATGAGACCGACGCGGTTCTGCCCGACGGACTCGACGGCCACCTGTATTGGGATGCGCTGGAGATACTCAAGGATCGCGGCATCAAGCACATCGTGATCGCATTCCCGCAGATCTTCTCCGATGCTGTCCTGAGTCTCGTCGAGATACCCAATCAGATCGCCAAGGAAGTCGGCTACAAGAACTGGCTGTACTGGAACGACAAGGACTACGACACGTATCCTGCCGTCGGCCATCCGTTCGCCGACTACTGGGGCAACTGGGCGGACACGCAGTGCCGCCTGCCGGGCAGTCTGGACGACTCGGTCACGGAGCCTTGCTGTTTCGCGATGGGTGGTTGCCCGGCTACCGCACAACCCTACCCGCCCGAGCGGCAGTCACTGGCAACCAAGCCGATCAGCGCGCTGGATCCGCACCTGGCCTATGCCGTGTCCGAGTTCGGACATCTCGGTTATGACCCGGCACAGGGACCGGTCGATGCCGATGCGCCGGTGCAGTCTCAGTACACCGGTACGTGGGCCATGTGGGAGCCGCCGAGCGACAATCCGCTGGCCGGCGCCTATATCGCACGAAAAGTCTGGCAGCAGGTACGCTAGACAATCAGGTAAGACTCACGCCGACGTGGAATCTACTGCCTCGGTGCGGGTCTGACCTTGTCGTTCTGACCTGAATAGTGCGGCGTATCCGACGGAGAGCGGTATACGCCGGGAAGGAGGGTCGAATCGTCCGGCACCGCACGGTGCATCAAGCGATTCGACCCTTTTTCTTTTGCCCGTTCGATCCCCGGTCGAGTTCGCCACGCGATGTAGCAGACAACACTGCGGTTCATCGCTGAACCCTTCCACTGCGCGCAAATGCCGGGCAGATAACCACTCGACCCGCCTGATCAGGCGCCACCCGCAGCACCCGCGTGCGCAGAACGAATCGATCGGCGGCCCGGAACGTGCCGGGCCGCCGAGCCGGGCCGGGTTTACTCCTTGCCGGGCAGCATCGGCGTCGAATCCAGCGTCCAGTTCGCCTGCGTACGGCGTGCCGGGCACGGAATGGCATAGCCGATGCGGCCACGATCCGCCGCCACCTGGCGCGTATCGATACGCCAGCCGCGCGCTTCCCATTCGGCAATCATCTCGCGGTAGATCGCGATCTGCTTGTCGGCCGGCACCAGCAATTCTTTGGTATTCGACTCGGGGTATATCGCCGGATCTACCTCTTCGATGATGACCCGGTCCTCCTCCGCAACGAACAGGTTCATCTGGTTCGTCGGCTTATCGAAACCGGGGTCGAGGTTGACCGTGCGGGCGCTGACCAGGTGCTTCTTAATATGAAACTCGTCGATCGGCGTCTCGAACATGTACTGGATAACGATCTGCCCGGGCGCGAGGGTCAGCCGGGTTTCCGTGCACGTCGGTCCGTGGAACGATGCGAAGGCCGTCACCTGCGCGGCCTCGGGTTTGACGTGTTCCAGATCGCCGCGCGCCGCAATCGTCTTGATATCGAAACTCTGTTGCGCGCCCCACTCAGTCCGTTCAACAGTTAACTCAGGAATGATGTATTCCTCGTCTGAACCGGCAAACTTCATGCCCGTGTGCACAAACTCGGCATGCGCCGGGTCAAGGCCCGCCTCGACCGAACGTTCCCAGTTCGTTTTCCAGTCATATTCAAGATGAATGCAGCGCCAGCCTTCCTGGTCCCATTCCGGGATCTCCATGATCGGCGGCCGCTCTTCCGCGGGCAGGTCGCCGAGAAATACGTGCACCAGCCCGTAGCGTTCCTCAACCGGGTACGCATCGATCTTGGCGCGCGCCGGCGGCTTGCCGTCGATACCCAGCGACGGGATCTTGGTACAGGCGCCGTCGCCGTTGAACTGCCAGCCGTGATACGGGCACTCGATGCAATCGCCCTTGATCTTGCCGCCGGCCAGCGACGCACTGCGGTGGATACAAATATCGCTAACGCAACGGGCGACCCCTTTCGAATCGCGGTACAGGGCAAAATGCTGACCGAGCATCTTGACCTTCAGCGGCTTGTCCGCCGTGACCGCTTCGCTGTACGCCGCGGCATACCAGAAATTGATAAGCATGAGTCTCTCCTTGGAATTAACCTGTATTATTAATGATACAGGCCGGTCGAGGCGCTAAAATACGTGATAACCGCAATGGACGTGACACAGGATCCGTGATGAGTAAAGACCAGTTCGGGCGCCGCCGGATCGGCGGCGATGAACGCACCGTAACGCCGCTATACCATCAGGTGTATGTGGCGCTGCGCCAGAAGATCCGCGACGGCGCACTGGACATGGACCAGCCGCTGCCGGGCGAGAACCAGCTCGCGCAGGAATTTGGCGTATCGCGCGTGACGATCCGCAAGGCGCTGGCCAACCTGGAACTGGACGGTTTTATTACCAAGCGCTGTGGCATCGGCAGCTTTCCCGTCCCGCAGCCAATCGAGTTCCGGGATCGCTACAACATCGGCGGCCTGCTCGAAACGGGGCCCCGGGTCGACAGCAAGGCCCGCATGAAGACGCTGTCGATCGACATGATCGAGGCGCCCGGGCATATCGCCGAACGGCTTGCCCAACCCACCGCGGATGAAGCCAGGCCTCTGGACACGCAGGTCCTGCGCCTGATCCGGGCGCGCAGCGTGCGCGGCGAACCCTTCACGCTGATGACGGCCTATTTTCTGTCCGAACACTCCGCCAACCTGGATCGCCGCTCACTCAAGACGATGGCGCCACCGGTCGCGCTGGAATCGAGTGGCGTGTCGATGGAGCGCGCCGAACAACGCATCAGTGCAACGGTCGCCGACGAGACGACATCACCGTTACTGAACGTTCCGGTAGGCACCCCGCTGATTCTGATCGGCACCGTCTTCTTTGACGAGCAGGACTCGCCGGCGCTGGCGATGGAAAGCCTGTATCGGCCGGATCTCTATGAGTATCGCAGCACGATGCGGCGCGATCATTCGGGTCGGTGGCAGTCCGTCCTGTAGGGTCTCGACCCGGCACTCGATTGAGCGGGCAAGCGTTACGGGGAATGGTTCACATTTTTCCGAAAATGGTGTCAGACACCAATTTCGATCCGGCCGTCGGCACGACAACACAAGTCGCCTCACCCGCTGCAGCGGATGAGCCACCGGCAACACCCGGGCGGCTCGGCGGCCGCACCCGCCGCCTGATTCGACGTCTGATGTGTCTATTGAAAGGCCGGCACGACATGCTCGCCGATGATAGCGATAGCCTCATCCGGATCGTCGTGCAGGCGGAATGCGAGTTCGTTGACGCCGGCCGTCGCAAACGCCCGTAATGCATCGAGCTTCTCATCCAGCGCCGACAGATCACCGGTGATCGTCAGGTTATCCAGCAACGACTGCACCAGTCGGTCGGGCACACCCTCGATCTTGTCGTGTCTGCCGTGATAGGCCTTGTAGAACGCGGCCTTGTGCTCGACGATGAAATCGCAGTCGTCGGGGCTCATGAACGACGCCAGGTACCATCGCTCGAGCAATCCCCTGAGCAACACCTCACGTCGCGCTTCGCGAATTCCCCGTTCGGCGTCCGGCTTGATGTGCCAGGCCCAGATATTGTTGATGCGGTACCCGTCGGCGGGTTGATCCGCCGCCGTAAGCGCCGCGCGAATCTGCGCCACGGCCTCGTCGATACGCGGATGCGGCATGTCGCTCATCATCACGCCGTCGGCCAGCGGCGCCGTAACCCGGAGCATCTGTTCCCGGTTGGCGCCGGTATAGATCAACGGCGGCGTGTCGGTTGCATAAGCCGGCTGGTGACCGTGGATCTGGAAGAGTTCACCCTCGTAGCTGAACGCACGATCGGGACGGGCGCCCTTGATCATCTCCAGGCTCTCTTTGACCATCCGCACGCGTCGCTCTGGCTGGATGCCCAGGCGCACCAGCCACTCGCCGCCGCCACCGACAACCAGCGCCGCGCGCCCGCCGCAGAACTCATTAAGCGTCAGCATCTGGTTCGCCAGCTTGGTCGGATGCATCTCGTAAGCGCTGACGACGGCCACACCGAGCTTGATCCGGGAAGTCGCCAGGCACGCGGGCACCAGGCTGACGATCGGGTCGCGGCAGGAGGCGTAATTCTGCACCCACAGTCCGGTTATGCCGGCCTGCTCGGCGAGAACCGCAAGTTCAGCAATCTCGTCCGGCGTGCGATCCGGCTCCAGCATGATTTCGATGTGCATGATCTCTCTCCGTCGGAACCGTGACTTACGTATTCCCGTTGATCAACGGCCGATTATGCACGACGTCGTTGTGGGCTTAGCGGTCAAAAGTACCGTCGTTTGACGGACACGGAGAAATTCGGACTGGCATCAAGTGGACCGTATTCCGATGCAGAATTAAGGGGACAGTTTACTTGTCTCTCACAAGTCACATGAATCACCTGCAGGATCTTCACCGGAGATAAGTAAACTGTCCCCTTAATTCAGAAACTTCACTGGAGACAAGTAAACTGTCCCCTTAATTATTCTGCTCGTCGAAACGAACCGATTGTTTCGGCGCCACACCCCGCGCCGTCAGATCGCCCCACCAGAATTCGGCCTGCTCCACCGTGATGTCCAGCGCCCAGAGAATGAACGGCAGGCCGCGGAGGCGCTCGCAATCGCGGTCCCGGATCGCGGAGATGCGCTGGTATTCCTCGGTGTCGGGATGAAAGATCCGAACCCTGCCGGTGAGCTGCACGCCGGCAACTTTGCTTTTCGTACTCGGCGGCGCAAACATCGCGACGCAGACCCGGTCGTTCAGCAGGATGTTCTGAAATTTTCCCGCGCCTTCACACATGATGTAGACATGTCCGTCGTGATACGTATAGCTGACGGACGTGCCACGCACGTTGACGCCGTATCCCGTCGACAATACGCAGTGCTTGCGGCGGCGCAGAAAGGCGTCGACGATCTCGCGGATTTCCGCCGGCGCCAGCTTGCTGCCGCCGTCTTCTTTGAGCCGGTGCAAACGGGCACCGACGTCAACAATCGCCTTCCGGTCCGGCGTCTGCGGATCGGTGCACAGCGTCTCGGTAGCGAGGATCGCATCGCCGAGCATGTCCCGCAGGCCCTCGAGCGCCGCGCCAGGCTGTTGCCCGGGTCGACAGAATGCGATCAGCGCGACACGTTTGGTGCACAACCAGTCACGGTTTTGCGCCACGAAGCCGGCAACTCCCGCATCCGGCTCGCCATCGATGACGGATGCGCCGATGACGTAAAAATTGTATTGATCCGGATCGACCGAATCGAATTCATCGACGGCAAAATACCGACCCGCGCCCATGACCTGCAGCAGGCCCTGGATCTCCGCCAGTCGGTTCTGATCCCCGACCCCGTAAATCAATGCAACCCGCGGGTTGACCGGCGTCGATTTGCCCAGCGGGCTCGGTTCAGGAGCGGTCATGCTTGGGTATCTCCTCTAACGATCGCGGCCTGTTTCCGAGGTGCCGGCAAGCCGTTCGAGTTCCGTCGCGACATGGCCCGGCGACCGCGTGCGGCGACACAATGAAAAATAGAGTACGGGCACGACGAACAGCGTGAGCAGCGTGGCGAACAGGACGCCGGCAAAAACGACGACCCCCAGAGAATACCGGCCGGCGGCCCCGGCCCCAGTCGCCACGACCAGCGGAATTGATCCGCATGCCGTCGAGAGACCGGTCATCAGGATCGGGCGCAGACGCACACTCGAGGCCTCGATGACCGCCGCTTCGAAGTCGCTGCCCGCATCACGCAACTGGTTGGCGAACTCGACGATCAGAATGCCGTTCTTCGTCGCGATTCCGATCAGCATGACGATACCGATCTGGCTGTAGATATTGAGCGTGCCGTCGGTCAGATAGAGTCCGAGCATGCCGCCGAACACTGCCAGCGGCACGGTCAGCATGATGACAACCGGCTGCATGAAACTCTCGAACTGCGCCGCCAGCAGCAGAAAAACAATCAGCAATGCAAAACCGAACGACCACACCATCGACTGACCGGCTTCCTTGAGCTTCAGCGACTCACCCTTGTAGTCGATCACGGCATGCTCGGGCAGCTGCTCGAGCACAATACGCTCGAGGAAGGCCAGACTCTCACCGATCGAGTAACCTGGCGCCGGGGTCGCGGAAATCGTAATCGCCCGCAGCCGGTTATAGCGATTCAACTCACCCGGCCCCGCACTTTCCCGGAAACTGACAAAATTCGACAGAGGGATCAATTGCCCCGACGTCTGCGAGCGAACATTGATGCGGTAGATATCTCTGGGCGTTTCACGCGCCGCCGGCTCGGCCTGCACAATGACGTCGTATTGCTCGCCCCGGTCCCGATACGTCGTCACGCGCCGCGAGTTCAGCATCGTTTCCAGCGTTCGGCCGATATCGTCGACCGAGACCCCCAGGTCGCCGGCACGATCCTTGTCGATATCGATCATCAGCCTCGGGCTGGTCTCACGATAGTCGGCGTCAACGTTCATCAGCATCGGATTATCCGCCGCAGCCGCGAGGATGATGTCTCGCCAGCGCGCCAGCTCTTCGTAAGACGTGCCGCCGAGCACGAATTCGACCTCGTTGCCCGAACCGCTGAAATCAAAACCCGTGGGCTGGATCGCGATGGCGCTGACACCCGGAATCGCCCTTAGCCTGGGGAACACGCTGCGCAGCACCTCCTGCGTCGAGCGCCGGCGCAGATCCCAGTGCGCCATTGATACGACGATCACCGCGCCAGACACATTGCTGGTTCCTCCCCAGCTCGGAATGCGCGAGCCGATCCGGACCGCCTCACCGGATTCCACCAGCGGCATCAGGATCTCCTCGATCTTCTTCACCTCCCCGTCCGTGTATTCGAGACTCGCACCCTCGGGGCCGCGAACGAAGACGAAAAACATGCCGCGATCCTCTTTCGGGATGTACTCCTGCGGCAGGCTGTCGAAAAACCACCAGGTCACGGCGACCAGCGCGGCCATGCCGATGAAGACCGGCTTCGAGTGACGCAAACAACCGCGCAGCGACGTTCGGTAGGCCTCCTGCAGATAGGCAAACACCCGGTCGACACGCCCCCGGAAAGTGTGGCCACCCTCGCTCTTGCGCAATAACCTCGAACACAGCGCGGGGGTCAGCGTCAGCGCCACGAGACTTGAAAACGCCACGGCCGCGGAGATGGTCGCGGCCAACTCACTGAACATGCCCCCGATCTGGCCACCGATAAACATGATCGGTGCAAAGACCGCGATCAGCACCAGCGTCGTGCTGATGACGGCGAAGTACACTTGCCGCGACCCATTGAATGCCGCGAGCAGCGGCGGCTCGCCAGACTCGATGCGACGATGCACGTTCTCGAGGACAACAATCGAGTCGTCGACGACGAGACCGATCGACAGGACCAGCGCGAGCAGCGTAATCAGGTTGACCGAGTACCCCAGCGCCATCAGCACGATGAACGACGCCATCAGTGAGATCGGTACGGTGACGGCCGGCATCAGCAACGCGCGCCAATTGCCGAGAAATACATAGATCACCGCGATGACCAGCAGCATCGCCAGCAACAGTGTCTTGTAGACCTGCTCGATCGCCTCTTCGATGAACGCCGAATCATCCATCGTCACGAGCATTTCCGTACCTTCGGGCAGCGACTCGCGAATGCGCCCCAGCCGGGCCTTAACCTGGCGCGCCACGGTCAGCGTGTTGGCCCGCGCCTGCTTGGATATACCGATCGCCACCGCGCTCTGCCGGTTCGAGCGATTCTCGTTGCGGACATCCTCGGGCGCGACCTCGATCCGGGCAACCTCACCGAGCCGGATCAGGTGACCGTCGACGCCCTGACCGATAATTAACTGCGCGAAGTCTTCGGGCGTCCGGAACGACGGCGCGACCCGCACGGCAAGTTCGCGCTGCGCCGATTCAATACGGCCGGCGGGATACTCGGCGGTTTCGGTCTGCAGGTCGGACAGAATGCCGGCGACCGACAGCCAGCGGGCGGCAACGGCGGCCGGATCCAGCCAGATCCGCATCGCTGCGCGACGTGCCCCGTTCAGCGTCACTTGCGCAACGCCGTCGATCGTCGTGAACTCGTCCACCAGGTACCGATCGACATAGTCGGTGATCTGCATGCGGTCCAATCGATCGCTGAGAATCGTAATACGCAGTATGGGGGACGCAATAAATCCGGATTTCTGGATCGCGGGCGCATCGGCCTCGCGCGGAAACTTGCCGGCCACCTGCGACAGGTTCTCGCGAATATCATTGGCCGCCGCATCGATATCACGATCGGGATCCAGTTCAATCGTCACGATCGACAGGCCTTCCCTGCTCGATGACTCGATGGTCTTGACGCCCTCGATGCCGCTGATCCGGTTCTCGACCAGCTGGGTGATCTTGCTCTCGATGATATCGGGCGACGCACCCGGATATTGCGTTCTGACCGACAGGACCGGCGCGTTGACATCGGGGAACTCACTCAGCGGCAAACGAAACCACGACATCAATCCGAAAACGATCAGCAACAGGCTGATCACGATGGCAAGCACCGGACGCCGGACAGACAGGTCAGATATCAGCATCAGCGGATGATCATGCGGCCGATTGCCATGGCACGCGGTTGCCTACCTGGCCGCCGCGCCACCGGCCGCCCGGTCCCGGGCCAGCCGATTCGCACCCGACGCATCGTTGTCGCCCAGGCTGACCGTCATACCGTCACGAACTCGTGTCGTACCGCGGGTGATGACCCGATCCCCGGGTTGCAGACCCTCGACCACTTCGACGAAGCCGCGCTGCCTCCGGCCCGTTTGCACCTCGACCTGCCGGGCCGCCGATGTATCGTCGACGTAAAATACGAACCGGCGATCCCGGATCGACACCAACGACTCCTCTGGCACGAACAGCGATTCACCGCGCCGCTCGATCAGTTCGATCGCCAGCAGCATGCCCGGTCGCAACAAACGCTCTTCATTGTCGAGCGCCGCCCGCACCGTGGCGGCTCGCGTCACCGGATCGATGCGCGAACGAATCGTGGTCACACTGCCGGCAAATCCCCTGTCCGGATAGGCGGGACTCCTGGCATCGATACTTTGACCGATGCGCAGGCCGGCGAGGAACGCCTCGGGGACGGAGAAGTCCACGATGATCGTGCTGATATCATCGAGCGTCGTGATCACCGTATTGCCCGACATGAGCGTACCCGGCGACACCTGCCGAAAACCCAGCACGCCTGAAAACGGTGCACGAATCACCCGGTCGTCGAGACGCGCCAGCATACCTTCGACCCGCGCTTCGGCGGATTCCAGATCCGCCTTCGCCTGATCGACAACCGACTCGGCAATATCGCCTTTGGCGACCAGGTTTTTATTGCGTTCGAATTTCCGGCGTGCCTCGGCCAGCGCCGCTCGGGCTTCGGCAAGCACGGCGCTTTCCTCAGCGCTCGTCAGTTCGATCAGCACATCGCCCTGTCGAACCGTCATGCCGTCGGTAAAGTGCACCGCCCGGACCGTCTCGGTCACGGTCGACATCAATTCCACCGACTCGATAGCACGCGCCGTGCCGTTCGCCTCGATCGAATCCTGGTACGGCAGCAGCCGGGCCGGTTCGACCACGACCCGGAGCAGCGCCGCGGGGCGGCGGGGCGCCGTCGACTGGTCGCCGAGGATTTTGTTGATCGTGACGGCGCCGACCGCCACGGCGGCGATCAGCGACAGAATCAACAGCGGGTGTTTGCTCACGGACATTATCTGTTCGGCAATAAAGGATCACGGTCGTGAAATCAAGGGATGATCACCGAAGATCATGCCCGCCGGTCGATCCGTCGTATTGTATGTTGTTAGTACATTATGATGAGTGTAGGATGAGAGCCGATATTTATCAATCACTTTCCTGCCCGCAAAGGCATATGAACAAGGGTGCCTGGCCCGCTGTATCCGGACGGCGATCAACGCCATCGCCGCGATCGCGCGTCACCAGGACGATGGGCAACACGATGACAACAACCGAGTGCCGGGCGCGCCAGACCCTTTTTCGTCCGCCGTTGCCGGCCGATCGACGATGTTGCCGGCCTCACTGACCAGCCTCTTTTCGAATCGAAATTTCGCCATCTTCATCGGCGGCAATATCCTGTCGCTGATCGGCACGTGGATTCAGATCGTCACGATCGCGTGGCTGACCTGGGAACTGACGGAGTCGACATTCTGGCTCGGGATCATGGCGATGGCACAGTTGCTGCCGACCCTGATCGTGACGCCCTGGGCGGGTGTGCTCGCCGACCGGTATGAGCGCCGCAGAGTCGTGCTCATTGCGCAGTCCTGTGCCTGCGTGCTCACGCTCGCGCTTTTTGCCCTGTACGAATTCGACATGCTGACGATTGTCTGGCTGTTTGCCGCAAAAGCCTCGATCTCGGGCTTCCTGGCGCTGAGCCAGCCTGCCCGCATGGCCATGACGCCGGACCTCGTCCGCGATCGGGACCTGCCGACGGCGATTGCCTTTGGTTCCATCACGTTCAGCGTCGCCCGATTCATCGGCCCGGCGATCGCCGGCATCATCATTGCTTTCGGCGATATCGGCTGGGCATTCTTGATCAATGCCATCAGCTTTATGGCGTTACTGGTCGCCGTAAGCCTGTTGCGGCTGCCGCCGCAGGATGGAACGGCGATATCTCAGCGCCGCGGCGCTGTTTTCGCGATCCGCGAGGGCATGACGTATGTTCTGCACCATTCGGGAATCATCGTGCTGTTCGGCTTCTTTCTGCTGCGCGTGCTGACGATCGGGTCGATCAGCCAGTTCTTCGCAGCCTTCTCCGACCTCGTATTGGGCCGGGGTCCCGAAGGCCTGGCATTGCTGACATCGTCCGCAGGTTGCGGCAGCCTGCTTGGCGGACTGTGGATGGCACGGCGCAAGACGGCCGCGGGACTGACGACGTCATTGTGCGCCGGCGCCCTGCTGTCCGCACTCATGATTATCGGATTCTGCATGACGACCGACATGATCATCGCGATGGTGATCATCGGGCTCTACAGCGCCGCGACCACACTGTCCTATGTGGCCGGTCAGACGCTCACGCAAATGGCGGCGGCCCCGTCGATGCGCGGCCGCGTCATGAGTTTCTGGGCCCTGCTCGACCGCGGCGGACCGGCGCTCGGCGCCTTCGCGATGGGCGTGTGGACCGAGGCATTCGGATTGACACTTCCGTTTCTGTACGGCGCCGTGATCATGGGTGCGGCGGCCATGATCGTCTGGGCCGGGCGCCCGCGGCTCGCCCGGGCCCTGACCGCCGCCGATGTCGCCGCCCACGGCGACGGGGATGCCGATACCGGCGCCCGGCCGCCCGCATAGGCGCAGCGGGTCCACTCCACTTACCGCAACCTGCGGGGTATATTGCCCGCTGGCAGCAGGTCCGCCGCGGACCAAACTTGTAATGTCATTATAAACATATAAACTTCGTGGATCAGACATTGATCCCCGACCCGTGGCGCCATCGACATGTCCCGTGTCGGTCGCTGCCGGATAACAGGCGGTCGCGGCGCGACCGCGGCGAGGGTTTGCCGAGAATGTTCAGTTTTGTAGTGCGGCGCGTGTTGTTTGCCGTACCGACGATCTTCGTGATCATCGTATTGACGTTCGTGCTGATGCACGCGGCGCCGGGCGGACCGTTCGATGATCTGCCGGATCTCGATCCCGAGGTGCTGAACAACCTGCGCGCCGCCTATCATCTCGACGACCCGATCTGGCAACAGTTTGTGCACTACCTGTCCAACCTGTTACGCGGCGATCTCGGACCCTCGCTTGTATACCGGGAACTCACCGTGAATCAGATTATCGCGACCGGTTTGCCGGTCAGCATCACGGTCGGCCTGAGCGCGATGGCCATCGGCCTGTCGATCGGGCTGCTGTGCGGCATCATCGCAGCGTTGCGACAGAATACCGCGGTGGACTACGCGGTCATGGCCGCGGCGATGACCGGTGTCGCGGTGCCGACCTTCGTGACCGCACCGCTGCTGATCCTCGTGTTTGGCCTGTATCTTGCCTGGCTGCCGATCTCGGGCTGGAACGGCGGGCAAATTCAGAATCTGATTCTGCCGGTTACGACACTGGCCATTCCAAAGGTCGCCGCCATCGCCCGCATCACCCGCGGCGCGATGCTCGAAGCGCTGCACATGGATTTCGTCCGGACGGCGCGCGCGAAGGGCATGCCGGAGCACAAGGTTATCCTGCGGCACGTCCTGCGCCCCGTCTTCATTCCCGTCGTCAGCTACCTTGGTCCGGCGATTGCCACGGTCATGACCGGCTCGGTCATCATCGAGAAGATTTTCGGCCTGCCGGGCATCGGGCGTGCTTTTGTCGATAGCGCAATCGACCGCGACTACCCCGTCGTCATGGGCATCGTGATCGTCTATGCCGTATTTATCGTCATGCTCAACCTGGTGGCCGATGTGCTCTACGGCTTTCTGGATCCGAGGATTCGACAGAAGTGAGCACACTCGGCACCATGACATCCGAAACGCCACCGGCCGGCCGATCGCTGTGGCGGGACGCGGCCGACCGCTTTGTCGCCAACCGGGCCGCGATGATCAGTACCGGGATCATGCTGACGATCCTTGTTTTGGCGATCATCGTACCGATCTGGGGACCGCATGCCCTCGATGAGGTGTACTGGGACCGGATGCTGGTCGCACCGTCACTGGAAAATCATCACTGGTTCGGCACGGACGTCAACGGGCGCGACATGTTTGCACGGGTGTTCTACGGTGCGCGCATCTCGCTGACCATCGGCATTCTGACGACGCTGGTCGCCCTGTCGATCGGCGTGTTGTACGGAGCCGTCGCGGGTTTTCTCGGCGGCCGCATCGGCACCGTCATGATGCGCATGGTCGACATCCTGTACGCGGTTCCCGCGCTGTTCTTGATCATCATCCTGATCAGCGTGTTCGGCAATAACTTCATCCTGGTCTTCATCAGCATCGGCGCCGTCGAATGGTTGACGATGGCACGCATCGTCCGCGGCCAGACACTATCGATTCGCGAGAAGGACTATGTTGAAGCAGCGCGTGCCATGGGCCTGTCCCAGCTGGCCATCCTGACGCGCTATATCATTCCGAACGTCCTCGGCCCCGTCATCGTCTACGTAACGCTGCTGATCCCGATCAACATCCTCGTCGAGAGTTACCTGAGTTTTCTCGGCCTGGGCGTACAGGAACCCTACACCAGCTGGGGGCGCCTGATCTCACAGGGCACCAACGAGATCGAAGCCGGCCCGTGGCTCCTGCTGATTCCGTCGGCCTTCCTGACCGTGACGATGTTCTGTTTCAACTTCATCGGCGACGGGCTGCGCGACGCGCTGGACCCGAAAGACCGATGACGGCACCGCTGCTCAAATGCGAGGAACTCAGCGTCCGGTTTAACATCAAGGGCGGCAGCCTGCACGCGGTCGAGAGCCTGAGTTTTTCGGTCGGGCGAGGCGAGTGCGTCGGCATCGTCGGCGAATCGGGATCGGGCAAGACACAGAGTTGCATGGCGCTGATGGGCCTGCTGCCACGCAATGGCGCCGCGACCGGCAGCGTCCGGTTTCGCGGCCAGGAAATCCTCAATGCGCCGCGCAAGGCGATGGACCGAATACGCGGCGATTCGATCGGCATGGTCTTTCAGGATTCGATGGCGGGACTGACGCCCTTCATGCGTATCGGCGAACAACTGTGCGAGGCGCTGGTCGAGCACAAGGGCATGAATAACGCCCAGGCCCGGGCGCGCGCACTCGAGGTCCTCGACATCCTGCAATTCCCGCAGCCGAAACGACGCTTCGGCATGTATCCGCACGAATTATCGGGCGGCATGCGTCAGCGCGTGATGATTGCGCTGGCGCTGGCCTGCAAACCGGACCTGATAATTGCCGATGAACCGACGACCGCCCTCGACATCACGATACAGGCCCAGATCCTCGAGTTCATGGCCGGCCTGAAACGGCACACCGACACGGCCATCATCATGATTACCCATGATTTTGGCGTCGCGGCCGAGTTGTGTGATCGCGTCATCGTCATGTACGCGGGGCGCATGGTCGAGTCGGGCAATGTTGCCGATATCTTCGACCGCCCCCAGCATCCGTATACGCAGGCCCTGCTCCGCGCGACGCCGCGACTCGATTCTGACCCGGACGCCGGGCTGCCGCTGATTCCCGGACGCCCACCCGACCTGCAGCATCTCCCCGCCGGTTGTTCATTCGCCGATCGATGCACACAGGTGATGGCTCGCTGCCGCACGGAACGTCCGCCGCTGATGCCCGCGTTCGACGCGCACCTGTCGGCCTGCTTCCGGAACGGGCAGTCATGAAGCCGATTATCCTGAACGTCGAGCGTCTCGCGGTCCATTTCCCGGTCCGCCAGCCGCGTGCTTTACGTGGCTCGGCAACTCAGGTTTTACGGGCTGTCGAAGACATCAGCCTGACGGTGCGCGAGGGTGAAACGCTCGGCATCGTCGGTGAATCCGGCTGCGGCAAGTCGACGCTGTCACGCGCGATTCTGCAGCTGATCCGGCCGACATCCGGCCGCGTCATCTGGAACGGCGAGAACCTCGGCGACCTGAGCCGGCGGGAGATGAACAGCAAAAGGCAGGAGTTGCAGATCATCTTTCAGGATCCGCTGTCGAGCCTGAACCCGCGCATGACGATCGGCAATATTATCGGCGAGCCGTTGCGGGTGTTCCGACCGAAAATGCCGCCGGACGAACGGGCCGCGGCCGTCAGGGAAATGATGGTCGGAGTCGGCCTCGAACCGGACCTGATCAATCGCTATCCGCACGAATTCAGCGGCGGGCAGTGTCAGCGCGTCGGCATCGCACGGGCCATGATTCTTAAACCGAAACTGGTGATCTGCGACGAACCGGTCAGCGCTCTGGACGTATCCACGCAGGCCCAGGTCATCACGTTATTGAAGCAGCTGCAACGGGACTCGGGCACGGCATTTTTGTTCATCAGCCATGATCTGTCCGTGGTCCGCCTGATGTGTGAGCGCATCGTCGTGATGTACCTCGGGCGACTGGTCGAGATCGCGAGTCGTGATGAATTGTTTAACGATGCCAGGCACCCATATACGCGCGCACTGATGAGCGCGATCCCGGCCGCCGCACCCGGCGCAAAACGACCCGACCGCATCATCCTGTCCGGCGAGGTACCGTCGCCGCTGGAGCCGCCGGGCGGCTGCGTTTTTCATACACGTTGCCCGCGGATGACGCCCAGATGCCAGCGAGAGGCGCCGACTCTGCAGCCGATTACAACGTCACACGAGGCCGCCTGTCACTATCGCGACGAGACTGATAGCCAATCCGCCGGCGCCACCGACCGCTGATCAGAATCGCATCGCCGACAGACCTCTTCGTGTTGCGCAGTGCCCAACCGCCCTCACGCCAGCAACTGGTTGAAAGACACGCAGGCGGTACGATCCGGCATGAAGAATGGCTCACTCTTGCCGATGCGACGAGGGCTCATGTATTGGCGTGTACACTGCGCTTTTTTTGGCCGCTCTTGCCTTGTCTTGCGCCCGAAGAAAGTGCCGTTAGGGCGAACTCACCTGATACTTTTTCCACCAGCGGCTAGTCGACGACAGACAGGTGGCGCGCCAGGTGCGGCTCAGTATGGTTGATCCAACCGTGGACTCTCTGATTGATCAGGTATACACGCATCGGAGTAAACAGCGGGATCAGCGGGAAGTCCGCGAGCGCCAGTTGCTCGGCGCGCCGCAAGAACGCGATCCGTTCGGCCGGATCGGCGATATCGTTCGCCGCCGTCAGCATCGCGTCAAACTCGGTGTTGTGGTATTTCGAATAATTGCGGTTGCTGTCTGACTCCAGCAGCAACAGGAATGCAGTGGCGTCGGAGAACGGCACGAAGTACGTATACCAGGACAGGCCGAAGTCGCCGGTGGCCAACGCTTTCTGGTGCCCCTTCGTGCCGATATTGACAATCGTGACTTCCGCGCCGAGGGCGCGCCACATCGCCTGCAATGCCACGGCGACGCGTCGGGGCCCTTCCCCCGGCAGGATCTCCATCGTAAATCGCAGCGGTCGCTCGGCGCCGAATCCTGCCTCGGCCACGAGACGATTCGCCTCCGCCAGCCGCTGCTCGTAGGGCTGCTCCGCAAACGGTGCCGGATTCGGACCGTACTCCGGCAACGCAGCCGGAACAATATTGGTCACCGGCAGGCTGCCGTCGCGGAGAATCTTTTCGGCGATCACTTCACGGTTGATCGAGATCGACAGCGCCCGACGAATCCGGACGTCATCGAGCGGCGGTCGTTCCGTGTTGACGACCAGGTACCTGACGCCCAGCGCCGGATAGTTCTTCGTTTCGGTGGGCATGTTCTTCTTGAACCAATCGAGGCGATTGGGAGGAACGTCCAGCGTGATATCGAGTTCACCGGCCCGAAACCGCTGCACGGCGGTTTCCTTGTCGAGTAGCGGGTAGTAATACACCTCGTCGATTCGCACGTTGTCGACATCACGAAACCAGGGGTTCTTGACGAGTTTGTAATGGGTGTTGGAGATCCACTCCTCGAGCACGTAGGCGCCGCTGGTCACCATATTGCCCGGCATGCTCCACTGCGCGCCATATCGCTCGATCGCATGTCGGGGCACGGGACATGCAGCAAACGATGCCAGCATGTCGATAAAGAACGGCGCGGGGTTATCCAGAGAAATTTCCAGCGTCAACGGGTCAATGGCCCGCACACCCAGTTCGGTGGCCGGTTTCTCGCCTCGCGTGATGGCCGTTGCATTGCGTATCGGGAAGATAGCCCCGGCGCCGCGTAAGGCATTTTTCGGATCGACGATCCGTTGCAGAGAATAAACGAAGTCCCGCGCGTCGAGCGTCGCGCCATCGGACCAGCGCAACCCTTCGCGAATCCGGAACACATAGGTGCGTCCGCCATCCGTCACCGTCCAGGATTCGGCGGCCCCCGGCAGCAACTGCCCGTCGGCGCTGACCGTTACCAGACCTTCGAACAGGTCGTACATCATCGCGCCGGCCGAATTGCCAATGACCACTTGCGGATCAAGGGAGCGGAGTTCCGCCTGGGTTCCGCGACGCAACGCCGTCTTATCGCCGGCCTGCACGACGCCTGCCACGATGATGCACGCGAGCGCGACGCAGAACGCCCAGGCGCGAAATCCGCGACTGGACCCGATGGGGACACGCATGTCAGAACCTCCTACAATTGCGCCGGACGCGCGATCATAACAACGGCCGCAACCTGATGTCGGCGGCGACTGTAAATCCGTACGCCAGGACACCACGAATCACCAAGACCAGTCGCCGGGACGATCTGCATCACGGTTCTGCCGCCTGACGCTCGCAGCCTATTGGTCGTTATGTTAGCATTACAACAAGTCAACCTGCCAATTCGATCGACCGGCGGGGACCGCCACGGAGAAACACCGTTTTGCACTATGACCTGATCATCATCGGCGCCGGACCCGGTGGCAGCATGGCGGCTCGCACGGCGGCCCGCGACGGACTCAAGGTCCTGCTGGTCGAGAAAAACAAGGAAATCATGGCGCGGCGCCTGTGCAGCCGGTTGCTGCGACTTGGTCGCGGCGGATTCGGTACCGACAAGGTACCGACCGACATCGAGAGCCGGCGCGTGACCGTCTCCATCGAGATCGACAAGGATCATTCGATCATACGGCCGAAGACGCTGCCGGCCGATGCCGAGATCGAGTATTCGGGCACCTGGGGCCCCTGCTTCAACGATTCGTGGCTGTCGCCATCCGGGCATCGCCTTAGTCGGGACCCGGACGATCTGCAAATCACCGGTTTTGTCGTCGACAAGGATGTGCTTTTACAGGGCCTCGTCCGGGAGGCCTGTGAAGCGGGCTGCGAACTGCGCGTCGGTACGCGCTGCATCGCGATCGAAGACGGCCCGGACGGCGTCGTTGCAACGCTGAAGTCCGGCACCGGCAAGGAAACAGTCCGCGCGCGACGCGCGATCGTCGCGGACGGCTCTTTCTCACCGCTGCTCGCGCAGCTGGGCTTTGACGAGGGGCGGCCCGAAGCACGGTTCCGACTGAAGTTCCTGACGCTGATCCTTGACCGCGTCGATGCGCCGATACTGGATCGGCATCGAATCAAGCTGTGCCTGCCTTCGCTTCACAATGGCTATGTCACGCTCGGTCAGTGGCCACCGGGAAAATTTCAGCTGGGCGCATCGACGGTCGCCGGCAGCTCGGTGCACTTGCCCGACATACTGCATAAGGTCATGACCGAATCGCCGTTTGCCGATTGGTTCGCCAATACCAAGTCGATCAGCCGCATCGGCTGCAACATGGACCTGCGACCGCCGGTCCGCGAACCGGCACGCGGGAATGTCATCTGCGTCGGTGACAACGCGGCCTATGCGGAGGCGGCGATCAAGGGCGCCATCGGCTTCGGCTACACCGCAGCGAAGTCAACGGTGACGGCCCTGGCGGGCGGCGACGGAAATTTCGCCTATAACGATTTCTGGCTGCACGCGGTTAATTACTTCAGTCCCGAGTACCGGCGCAACACCAAGCAGATCAAGTCGCTGCCGTCGGTTTTGACCGATGCGGAGACCGACACGCTGATCGCCTGGACCGAGGACAACCATATCTCGGGCGTGCCGGACGATTGCCTGTCCGCCAACCGGGCGGAACTGACCACCGACCTGCCGAACATCGCCCGAAAGATCTTCGCGGCGCCGCCGAAACGCCAGGACAGCCGGGCCGCTTAGCGCGGCACGTCCGGCACGGACATACATGATCACCTGCCCGCCCCAGCACATAACCACAACGAGCCGGATATGAATGACAATTTCCTGCGCGCCTGCCGCGGAGAACCCGTCGATTTCACACCTGTATGGCTGAAACGCCAGGCGGGTCGTTACCTGCCCGAGTTCATGGCAATCCATTCAAAAACGGATTTCCTGACTATGTGCCGCACACCGGAGTTGGCTGCCGCGGTCACGATTCAACCGGTCGATATTCTGGGCGTGGATGCCGCCATTATTTTCTCGGATATCACGACGACCGTCGTACCGATGGGCCTCGAACTCGAATACTCCGATCGCACCGGCCCGTATTACCCGCACCCGATCACCTCGCGGGCCGACATCGATCGCCTGCGCGTGCCGGATCCGGACGATGACGGGCTGGATTTCGTCTATGACGCGATCCGAATTTGCGCCGGTGAACTTGCCAACCGGGTGCCGCTGATCGGATTTGCCGGCGCCCCGCTGGCGATGGCCTCCTTTATGGTCGAAGGCGCCATGAGCCGCGACTACGCCAGGCTGCGCCGAATGATTTTCGGCGACCGGCCGGCATTCCTGCAGCTGATGGACAAGATTACGGCACACACGACAAACTACCTGCGAGCGCAGGCGCATGCCGGCGCCCAGGCGCTGATGTTGTTCGATTCGTTTGCCGGCATTCTGAGCCCGCAGGATTTCGACCAGCTGAACCTGCCGTATATCGAGCGACTGTGCGCCGAACTCGCTGACACCGGCGTGCCGCTGATCTATTTCGGACTCGGCGCACACGGATCACTGGCAAAACTCGGGAATTGCGGCGCCGACGTCATCAGTATCGATTACGGCTTGCGCCTCGATACCGCCATCAAGAAACTCGGCAACGGCGTGTCCGTGCAGGGCAACCTCGATCCGTTCGTGCTGTTTCAATCAGCCACCGAAATCGAGCAACGCGTGCGCGAGACTCTGCTTCAGGGCAAGGCCGCACGCGGCCATGTCTTCAATCTCGGCCATGGCGTCATGCCCGGCACACCCGTCGACCACGTCAAAGCGATGGTCGACGCCGTGCATGCACACGGCGTCGCCTGACGCCGCCGAAACCCGCTCGATCAGTGAACGGTTCGTCGCCGGCGCCACGCGCGTCGCGCCGGCAGCAACGCGCCGATCAGTAGCACAAGACTCCAGGGTCCCGTTGCGGCGCTGACCGATCCGGGAATCTGCGGCTGTCGATCGGCGGCAATGCCGACCTCGACGGTTGCCGGTGCGGACACATCGCCATTCTGGTCTTCGAGCGTGTACTGGAACGAATCGCCGCCCGCACCGTCAACCGGCGCGCTGTACGTCACGATATTGCCCGCCCCGACGGCCACGGATCCGCCCGCCGGCTGCATAACAATGGCGACCACGTGGTCCGCGAGCGCGCCGCTGCCGGCAACATCGTTTGCGGTCACGTTAATCTGCACCGACTGGCCCTCGACGACGTTGCTCTTGTCGTTCTGCGCAACCGGCACCGCAGCCGGGCCGACTGTAATGTCTACCGTGCCCGTCGCCGACTCCGTATCGACGTCCTGCACCGCGTAGTCGAAGGAATCCGCACCGATAAAGAAGCCCGTCGGCGTATAGGTCAGCACATTGTTCGCAACGGTGACACTGCCGTTGACCGGTTGTGCGGCAACCGTGACGCTCGTCGGACCGTCGCCGGGATCCGCGCCGGCCCCGATGGGGGCGATATCCAGCGGCTCAGCCTCACCCGTGGTCACGGACAGGTCGGGCGCGCTCGGCACGGCATTGCGAACCGTGACCGCCACCGTCGCGGCGCCGGTCGTGATGCCGTCGTTGAGGGTATAGCCGAATCGCTCGATATAGGTCGGCGTGCCAAGCGGTGCAATCGGCGTGTAGTCAACGCTGATCGCAGCGGGTGCGCCGGGAGAGTTCTGAATCACCGCCGTCCCGCCCTGGTCGGGCGCCAGCGAGATCGTTGCCGTGGTCGGATCGACGAATCCCTGGTCGTTGGCGCCGATCGCGATACTGATCGGCACATTGAGACGCGTGGCACCGAGGTCGTCATTGACGCCCAGTGTCGTCACCAGCACGGTAACCGTCGCGGTTCGCGAATTCACGCCGTCAGCCATCGTGTACCCGAAGGTCTCGGTGCCGGAGAAACCGGCCAGCGGCGTATAATTCACTGAAATGTTCGTCGGATTTCCGGGCGAATTCTGCACGACGGACGCGCCGCCCTGATCCGGCAATGTACTGATGACGACCGATGCCGGTGTTGTGAAGCCGACATCGTTCGCACCGATGCTCAGCACATTGTCGATGGAGTTTCGATCGACGCTATAAGTATCGTCGACGGCGTCGGCCGGCACCGAACAATTATTGCAGGTGCCCGTAAAATCGATGACGCCGGCAATCCAGCTGTCGGCCCCGGGCAGAAAGAAAAAGATCTTGACTTCCTGTACCCACAATAGTTTTGCCGACGTGACATGGCCATCCGCGTTCGTGGACAGCGCGAGCAGAATATTCTCGAAGTCCAGATTGCCAACCGAAACGCCGTCACCAAGCAGGCTCGTGCCATCACAGGCGCTGTCGGCCCCGCCGACGCCGTCGACGACATCGTTGCAGCTGTAGCCGACGGCCGATGTCGTGCCGGTCGTGCCGAGACTCGGGTTAGCTTCGAATGTCGCGATGCCCACGGGCCCCGCGGCAGCCCAGTAGTCACCGATCGTCGGGTTGGAATCCGAGTCCGGCCCGTCCTCGCTGGGCCAGAAGTCCGTGCCGGTCGCGATGTCGACGAGCGGCGCCGGCAAACCCTGGTCACCGATGAGGTAGTCGAACCCGCCGTCACCGTTAGATACGGCGCTGTCGACCGTGACAGCCGTGAAATTGATCGTCCGGCTGGTCCAGGTCTCCTCACCGGTGCCGTCGGATCCGGCGCCGAAGTTCCGCACGCTCGGACCGATGACCAGCGCGCCGGCAATCGTATCGTCGGTGCCGGTCGCGGTGTCCTGATCGTCTATCTGAATCGTACCGGTCACCGGCGGCGGCGTTTTCCCGTCACCGGGCACCGGCTCGATGCCGTCATCGACATCCGGTCCCGGCGCCGTACCCGGCGCGTAGTAACCGGCACTGAACAACGGGCCGATCCACTGCAGGGTGACGATGCCACCCCCCCCGAGCGGACTCGAAGCATCGTACGCGCAGTCGTCCTGGTTGAAGATCGCCACCGGCGACGGGCAGTTTGAATCGGCGACGCGGCCTGCACCGGAAATATCGATCTGCTTCTGGGCGCCTGTGCCGGGACTGGCCCAACCCATCGCGCACAACACGACGAGGGCCATCTGCAACCGGCCGCAATTTACTCTTGTTTTTATCTGATACATGGCGCGAACCCTATTTGAACCGGAAGCCGGCCGTCATCCCGCAGATGCGTCCGGTGCGATTGGTCGTCATATAACGCGGCACGCCGAGGAAATCCCGCGGCGGAAATCCGGTCGTCGGCGTGTCATCGTCCGTCAGATTTTCGCAGAAACTCTCCACATTCCATTGCGGATTCCTGATACCCAGACGAAGGTTGACCGTCTCGCGACTGGGTACCCAGCCGACCTGAAATGCATCGACATAGCGCTTAGAGCGGTATGCAAAGTCGGTACGGAAAAATGCGTCCCACTCGCCGATACCGATCGGCTGCTGCACCTCGACGCCGATATTGAATTGATGCTTCGACGTGTTTTGCAGCTGATTCCCGTCGGCCCGGCCCGTGCTGACGAATGCATTCTCGGCCGGATCGAAAACGCATTCGATCACGCCGATATCGAGGCAGTCGGCATAACCGGCCGACGTGTTGAAGACCGCATCCTCGTATTCGCCATCGTTATAGGAATAACCCAGATTCAGTGACAGCCAGTCCGCGGGCACGACGACAATCTCCGTCTCGAACCCCCTGATCTGCGATGCGCCGATATTGTCGACGATCGGATCGATGCTGCGCACGAGGATGCCGTTTTCGAGTTCCTGGGCAAAGGTCGTGATCTGCTGGTCATTCCACTCGATCCAGTAGGCCGCAATATTCAGGCGCGCCCGATCGTCCCAGAATGTCCACTTGCCACCGAGCTCGAACGTCCAGTTCGATTCGGTCTGGTAGGTCTGCTCAAAAACCAACGATGCGTTGGAATTAAATCCGCCCGACTTGATGCCCTTGGCCACCAGCCCGTAGAGCAGCAAATCGTCCGTCACCTGATTCGACAGGTTGATACGCGGCGTGAAGTAATTGAAACGTTGCGTGCCGAGATCGCCGACGGGCAACCGGTTGGAGGGGTAATTGTCGGCCAGCTGCACGGCGCTCTTCTCCTCCCACGTATAGCGTCCCTCGACGTTCAATGCCCACGTCTCGAAAAACAGCCACTCGAAGGCGCCGTAGACAGAATAGAACGTGTTCTCGAGATCCGCATCCAGGTCGATGCTCATCTGCGGAATTGCCGCGACCACGAGGCACTCCGTCGGCGGCGGCGTACCAAACAACTCGGCAGGACAATCGCCTGAAACATATTCCAGCGCCGGCGTCCCCGAGCGGATACGCTGATCCCGGAAGTTCTCATTGCTGTAGTAGCCGCCGACGCTCCAGTTGAACGGCCCGTCGCCGTCGAAACTCAGCTGCACGTCCTGACTGAATTGATCTCGATCTTCGCGCGAGCCCGTGACGCCCTGCACCGTGATCGGCCCGTTAGGAAAGGATGACGCCAGGCCACTCGCATACGTCGTTCCGAGCGGCGTCTGATCGACATCGGAAATCGATGTCAGTTCTCTTTCCGAGTAACCGGATAACAGTTCGAGATTGAAGTCGCCGAGATCGAAATCGAAATTCAGCGAGTAGAGAATTCCTTCGCGTTCACCGCCTGCGCGGGGATCGAAGAAGAACTGGTCGGCAACGTCAGTAATCTCTCCCTGTGCCAGCCTGCCGATGCGCGGTGATGGCAGACCCTGCAACAGGGCCGACCCGATCTCGAACGGGTTGCCACCGCCGGGCGGCTTGCCGACGCGCCGCGGATCAGTATCGGCGATTTGCGTGCGTGCCGGCGGAGAAAAATCGTCATCGTTCCAGTTCACCGCGGCATCGATCAGTACCCACTCGAGTTCAGATCGCAACGAGAGGCGTACAAACTTCGTCTCGCTGCTGGACAACGGCTTGCCATTTTCCTGGTTAATCAGTGTACCGCCGGTATCGCGATAGGCAGCGTCGAGGCGCGCCGCGAGAACCGGCCCGATAACGGGCCCGCTGACATATCCGGACAATGAACTCTTCTCATCCGTCCCCAGCGTCGAACGCACGCCGAAGTCAAACTCATCACCGGGCTTGCTCGATACATAGTTAATGGCGCCCGCGAAGCTGTTGCGCCCATACGCCGCGCTTTGCGGGCCGCGCACAACCTCGATGCGCTCCAGGGCGTCAAACAGCAGCGTCGACCCGGAGAAACCCGGCGAATACACGCCGTCGATAAAACTGGCGACGTTCGTTTCATCACCGACCCGCGTTTGCTGGGACAGGCCGCGGATGATCGGCCGGGTGCCGGCCACGTTGCCGGTGCTGGCAAACTCCAGGCCCGGGGTCTGCGCCGCCAGGTCGTCGAGCGTCTCGATACCGCGATTCTGCATTTCCTCGACGCCGAGCGTCGCAATAGACAGCGGCACCGTTTGCAGGTCTTCGGATTTTTTCCTCGTCGTTACGATGATCTCTTCGAGACCACGAGATGTTCTCGCCCGGTCCGGCACCGGCGCAGCCGACGCCTCATCGGCCCGCGCGCGCGCGCTGCTCAGCAGCGTGGTAGTGGCGGCAATCATTAAAAAGATGACACCGACAATGGTTCGCGACCTTTGCACTGCTCATACCCCCTTATTCTTATTCGCGCACCCTGCTTGTATCCGGGCACGATCAATCGAGTCGTTCTTTTCGAGAACCCGGTCCTTGTCGGCCGGTTTATTCTTTGCTGGAGCTACCGGGCGCTTTGCCGATGCACGGCATCGACCAGCGCCTTTACCTGCGCTTCCGGCGCGTCGGCGGGCACACCATGCCCGAGGTTGAAAACGTGGCCACGGGCACCAGTCGCGCCGGACAGTGTTTCGGCAACTCGCCGCTCCATCCGTTCGCGCGTCTCGAAAAAGACGTAGGGCTCGATATTGCCCTGTACCGACACTGCCGGACCGAGTTGCTCAACAGCGCTACGCAGGTCCTTGCGGAAATCGATGCCAATCATGTCGGCGCCGCATGCCGCGATCTCGGCCAGTGTATCGTGCTGACCGAGGCCAAAATAGATCAGCGGAACGCCAGTGTTTGCCAAGTCGGCGAGAATGCGCTTCACGTATGGCAAATTCAACTCGCGGTAGTCCCGCGGACCCAACATGCCCGCATTTGAATCAAACAACATCAGCGCATTGGCGCCGGCTTCGGCCTGGCGCCGTAGATAGTTCGTGGTCTGGCGCGTAACTTTTTCCATCAGGACAGCGAACGTTGTCGGATCTCCGAATGCCATGCGCCGCGTATTGACATGCGTATGGCTCGCGGCACCCTCGATCATGTAGGCCGCCACGGTAAACGGCGCACCGGCAAAACCGATCAGCGGTACTTTGTTCGCCAGTTCGCGCGCACAGATTTGCTGGGCAGCAAACACGAACCCCAGACCGTCGGCAACATCTTCGGGAACACGCAGACGGTCGGCATCCTCCCGTGTGCGGACCGGGTTCGCATAGACGGGGCCCTTACCCGGCACATAGCTCAAATCCATGCCCATCGGCACGACCGTCGTCGTAATGTCCGAATAGAAAATGGCGGCATCGACGCCGAGATCATCGACGGGCTGAATCGTAATCTCGGCGGCAATCTCCGGGGTTCGACAGGCCGTCAGGAAATCGACCTTTGCCAGCACCTTGCGATAACGCGACAGAAACGGTCCGGCCTGGCGCATCAACCAGACTGGCGTGTAATCGACATCATCGCCTCTGCATGCTTTCAGGAACGTGTCATTCATCTTGTTGTTTATAACGGCGTTCTGCATGCGGCTACCTCAGGCCGCCCGGGCCTGGCTCGTCTCGTGAACGATATCGACCATCGCCCTGACCTGATCAACCGGCGAGTGCTGCGGTACGCCGTGGCCAAGATTGAACACATGTCCTCGCGCGGCCTTGCCGCCGGCCAGCGTCTCAACGACGCGCCGTTCGATCTCACGACGCGTCTGGAAAAATATATGCGGTTCGACATTTCCCTGAACGGAAACACCGGAGCCCAGCTCTTTGACCGCCTCGCCGAGATGCAACCCGTAGTCGATGCCAATGACATCCGCACCGCATTCACTGATAGCGCCGAGCGAACCGTGCGCACCGAGACCAAAATAGATGATCGGCACCCCGGTATCCTTGATATCCGCGATAATTCGTTTGACGTAGGGCAGGTTCAGTGACTCGTAGTCCTGCGGCCCGAGCAGACCCGCGTGCGAATCGAACAGCATCAGTGCATTCGCCCCGGCCGCGGCCTGCGCCCTCAGGTAGTTGGCCGTATGGCGGGAAACCTTGTCCATCAGGGTCGAATACGTGGCCGGATCGGCAAACGCCATGCGCCGATAATTGACGAACGAATGGCTGCCACCACCCTCGACCATATAAGCGGCGACCGTAAACGGCGCACCGGCAAAGCCGATCAGCGGCACTCGGTTTTCCAGCTCGCGCGCGCAGATTCGCTGCGCTTCATAGACGAAACCGAGACCCTCGGCCGGATCATCCGGCACGATCAGTCGTTCGGCATCGGCAGCCGTGCGCACCGGATTCGAATACGACGGACCCTTGCCCGCCTCGTAATGCAAATCCATGCCCATCGGCACGACCGTCGTCGTGATGTCCGAATAGAAAATCGCGGCATCGACACCGAGAACGTCAACCGGCTGTATCGTAATCTCCGCGGCGATCTCCGGCGTCCGGCAGGCCGTCAGGAAATCCGACCGGGCCAGCACTTTCTGATACTGGGGCAGGTAGCGTCCGGCCTGACGCATCAGCCAGACCGGCGTGAAATCAACCTTTTCGCCTCGGCAGGCCCTGAGGAACGTGTCGTTCATCAAGCGGTTTCCTTTTTATCAAACAAAGTCGGCGTCTCGCCGGGATGCAGACCCTTCCAGCGCTCGGTCAGTATATCGGCCGTCTCCACGCGCTCCGGATCCCATTCGATCGCTTCCTCGACGGGGCAAACCTCGATACAACTCGGCCGGTCATAAGACCCGACACACTCTGTGCAGCGCTGAGGATCGATGACATGGATTGCGTCACCCTCACTGATCGCCTCATTCGGGCAATCAGAAATACAAGCATAGCAATTCAGACATTCGTCAGTAATTCTCAACGCCATTGTGACCTCCTTCGGATTCCTCGCTTATCCTGTTTCATGCTGCTTGCCGGTCGCCGGTATTTTTGGCACCGCCGAAAAACTTTGCGGCAATCTCCGGCAAATCTGCCGCTAATCGCTCGCGGTTATCCGGCAGGATATCGGCCGGGACGCCGTATATCTCCTGATCCGTAAACCAACGGAACAACGTATCGGTCTCGCCGTCGGTCAATACGGTCGGGATCGGCGGCAACCGCCGGCTACGCTTGTTGTACTGCGGGCTGAAGAAATTGAATGCATGCGTCCAGTATTCGTTATAGAAACCGTTACCGTCTTTGGCATCGAGCGCCTTCGACGTTGCTTCGGCCGCCCGATACCCGCAAGCAATCGCACCCTTGATCGCCGTCTCGGCAAATGCGGCGTTGTCGCCTACGCAGATCACGTTGCCGCGCGCAGCTTCCCAGACCGGTGGCCGCAGATCCATATTGCAGGCCTGTTTGCCGACAATCTTCGCGCCCTCGAACATATAACTGAACGCCGAGTTTGCCAGGAATGCGTTGAGTACATCGGGTAGCTTCACGGGATTGGTGACCGGCGCGGAACAACTGATCTCCCAGAGCCCCGGCGGCCACGGGCCGGAATTGATGAACCCCGTGTGCAATGACGGATAGGTGCACCGCAATCGGCGCATTTCCTTGAATGGCGGGTCACAGCGGTCAAGGATATAGCTCATGAACTTGATGCGACCGATTCCTTTCGGCCGATCGTCATTGAACCCCATCTGATCGAGCAACGGCGAGAACGAACCGTCGGAGACGATGGCGCGCCGTGCCTGCAGGACTTCCTCGCCGAGCTCCGATTTCACGGTGACGCGAACGCCATCACCGGTGTCCTCGATACCGACGCATTTCGTCCCGGGGCGGATGTCGCATCCGGCGCCTGCGGCATCGCCGACCATGCCCCTGATCAGTTCTTCTTTGTCGACGACAAAACCTTCGATCTGCCGGCCATTTGGATCCCGGTCGAAACCGGCGCCACCCGGCGACATCCAGGTCTCGTTAAAACACGGGGCCAGTTCGCCGCGATAAGCAAAGGATGCATCGGCCGGCAGCGTGTTCATATGCACGACATGCTCGCCGGGGGGGCCGACTTCGATCGTACAGGTCGCCCGGTCCATCTTGATATCGGTTACCGGCTTGTCGGACGAGAATCCGCCGCTGCCGAGCCGGAGCAGCCGACTGCAAAACCGCGTAATCGTGCCGATTTCCTTGTTCTTCTCGAGGATCAGCACTTTCAAGCCGTCACGGGCTGCCTTGCGCGCCGCCATGGCGCCTCCGGGGCCCGCACCGACTATGATCAGGTCATAGGTCACGCCGCTATCTCCGATATCCGCTGGAAAAATCGATTATATTGTCGTTATAACAAGATAACAAGAAGATCAGTTGCCGACGCCCCGGTACCCCAGCAACGGCGCCCGCATTGAGTCAACATAGTCATTATATTAGGATAACAAGTTAGTATCACCCTGCCCGCCGCCACGGGCCGCCTCGGAACAAACCAGATGATGAAAGACCCTGCCACGCAGCTGACGGAGTTCGGACGACTACGCACCTCCGGACTGACGACCCAACTGTCGCGAACCGATATGGAATGCCGAATCGCCGCATTCTTGCGGCGCTGCAATATTTGTGTGCTGGCCACTTGCCGGAATGATGAACCGCGCGCCACACCGATCGAGTACTACGCCGACGGCCTGACGATTTTCATCGCCGCCTCACGCGGCACGAAGGTACCGAATATCGAGGCTAACCCGCGCGTCAGCGTCGGCATCTATAGCGCTCCGTATACCGATTGGACGGATTGGCACGCTATCGTGGGCGTGCAATTAACCGGGTACGCGGAACTGCTGCGCTACGATGAACGTCCGGAGGAATACACCGACGCTTTGCAGGTCTATGACTGGCGCAAGTACCGCCGGGCGATGGGCATGCCCGACGAGGAGCCGCGCCGGACGACGATCATCCGTATACGACCCGAGAAAATCGAGTTCCGGGACCTGGCGCTGATGCGCGAAGGCTACGGCGTACTGCAAACCTGGTCAGAGAAGACCGACGACTCGGGAAGGACCGAAGATGGACAATGAAAAGACACTGATCGCGCGCAGCGACCTACCGCTGTTCGGCAAACGCATCCTGTTCTGCGCGCCGCGGAACTATGCGCGCAAGCTCGCCGGCCTGCTGGTGCAGCACGGCGCGCTGCCGATCTGGATGCCAACGATCGTCATCGAACCGATGCAGGACTATGCCAAGTTCGACGAAGCCATCGGCCACCTCGCCGATTATGACTGGATCTCTTTCACGAGCCGCAATGGCATCGAGGCATTCTTCAACCGGCTCGACGCGCTGGGTCTGGACAAGAGCGTCCTGTCCGGAACCCGCGTCAGCGCGCTGGGCAATGACGGCAAGGCGCTGGAAGCTCAGGGCGTTGCCGTCGATCTGCTGCCGCCGGCCGCGAGTACACGCGGCGTCATCGAGGAACTCGAACGCCGCGGCGAGAACGGCAGCAGGATCCTGCTGCCGGTGCCCGAGGTCTACGGTATGGACGAGCCGTCGGTCATTCCCGACTTTGTTGATGGGCTGCAGGCCTTGGGAATGGATGTCCACCGCGTACCCGCGTATGCGACACGGCGAATGACAGGCGGACTCGAACCGGAATTACAGATGATTCTCGACGACGTCCCGGACCTGATCGCGTTCACCAGCGTCGGAGAAATCGACGGCCTGCTGCACTTGCTGGGAGAACGACGCGACATCCTGAATCAGCGCACGATCGCCTGCTATGGACCCGTAACCGCCAACGGCGCCAGGCAACGCGATCTGCGCGTCGATGTCGTGGCAGACAACTACTCGGTCTTCGAGGGCTACATCGAGGCCATGGAGAACCACTTCAGATCCTGACCCCGGCAGACCGGCATCCACCATCCGTGCCGACACCCGAAGCAATCGCACGGCGAACCCTGCCCACCCGACAATGCGGCGGCAGGCACGGGTGCGTCACGCTGCGCTGGCGCAATCCTCGGCCACCGAGGCCGGCAACCCTTCCCGGTAACTCGGATACTGCAGGTGGACACCGAGATCATTGATCAGGCGTGCGCAGCGAATCCGCTTGTTCGACACCTTGCGATAAAATTCGTCGTCGCTGTACCGCTGCCTGGCCGTATCTTCACTGATCCACTCGGGACGCGGCAGGTGGTTCAGATCCGCGGCCAGGTTCGCGAATTCAGAGGCCAGATGCGGACACTGGTCGACCATGTTGTAAACCTGTCCGTTCTCCCCGCACTGCCAGGTCGCGATGAGGCCCGTGACCAGGTCATCGACATGAATCCGGCCGACCCAGGTGTCACGGCCCTTGATCAATGCGTATCGACCACTCTGCAATAGCGGCCGCAACGTCCGGCCCGGCCCGTAAATGCCGCTGATCCGGCAGATACGCATGGGCATTCCGTAGTTCGTCCCCGCATCCAACACCAGTCGCTCGGCCCATATCCGCGCCGGGTCGTTCGACGTGTCGGCCGTGACCGACGTCGTCTCGTCGACCCACCCCCCCTTGTGATCACCGTAAACGGAGGTCGTGCTGGTAAAGATAAAGGCCTCCAGGCCCAGCGGCCGAAATGCCTGCACGATGTCCGGCAACGGATCCACGCCGCTCCTCGGCGGCGGAACGAAATACACCACCGCGGCCGGCTGCGATGCGACCAGCCGACGCAGGGTCGCTGCATCGTCCAGTGCGCCGGTCACCGGCTCGACGCCCGCTGCCTGCATCGCCGCGATACGGGCATCGCTGCGCGCCGTGCCCGTGACCCGGCAGCCCCGTTCAATCAAACGGGTCGCCAGTCGCAGCCCGGTATAGCCGCAGCCGATAATCAGCACGTTTTTATTCATGGTAGATCGGCAGATTCGCGCCCAAAGGGTGGACCGCACTCAATAGTTGTCATATGGTTATAATAACCATATGACAATGCCCGGTAAAGCCCGCGACCGACCCCGTATCAGCGCCACGGAGAACGCCAACCATGTCGCGTAACCGTTATATCGCAAGGCACGAACACTCGGCCCGGTTTGCGGCCGGGCTTTTTGTTCTTGTAATGTTATCATGCTAACATTACAACTTGGCAGCGATCCGCTTTGGAAAGATAAAGATTATGTCCAATAATCCGCATGAGTCAGGCGCGGAACAACAGCGCTCGCTGACTCAAGACCTCGACAGCGTCATCATTCGCTTCGCCGGCGACTCGGGCGACGGCATCCAGGTGACGGGTTCGTTGTTCACACAGGATTCGGCCGCGTTCGGACATGACGTCAGCACGCTTCCGGACTACCCGGCGGAAATACGGGCGCCCGCGGGCACCCGCGCAGGCGTCAGCAGCTTTCAGCTGAATTTCAGTTCCGGTGAAATTCACACGCCCGGCGATCGACCCGAGGTACTGGTGGCACTCAATCCCGCCGCCGTCGCCGTGCATAAACACGAACTGGCGCCCGGCGGCATCATCATCCTGAATGAGGATGCGTTCGACAAGATCGGCCTGGCGAAAGCAAAACTGCAGAACGACCCGCGCGAAGATGGCACGCTATCGGAGTTCCAGGTATTTCCGGTCCCGATCTCAACGCTGACGCTCGAAGCGGTCCGGGAACTCGGTCTCGGCAAGAAGCAGGCCTCTCTGTGCAAGAACATGTTCACGCTCGGCATGGTGGCCTGGATATACGATCGCCCGATGGACGGCCTGCTCAAGCAGATCGACGCCATGTTCGATAAAAAGAAACGCAGCGCCACGGAACCGGAAAAATATGATGTCTTGATCGAGGCGAACAAACTGGCGCTGCGGGCCGGTTTCAACTACGCGGACACGATCGAGCTGTTCGCCAGCCGCTGCCGAATCGGCAGAAGCGCACTGCCGGCCGGCACCTACCGGCGCGTCACCGGCAACGAGGCAACGGCGCTCGGGTTTCTCGCCGCCGCGACGGTTTCCGGCCGGCCGCTAATCTACGCGTCCTACCCGATAACGCCGGCGAGTGACATCCTGCACGAATTGTCCCGGTTTCGACATTTCGGCATCCTGACGGTCCAGGCCGAGGACGAGATCGCCGCCATCGGCATGGCGATCGGCGCCGCATACGGCGGCTCGCTGGGCCTGACGGGCACGAGCGGCCCCGGCGTCGCGCTGAAGTCCGAAGCGATCGGACTCGCAGTCATGACCGAACTGCCGGTCGTCATCATCAACGTTCAGCGTGGCGGCCCGTCGACAGGGCTGCCAACCAAGACCGAGCAGTCAGACCTGCTGCAGGCGATGTACGGCAGGAACGGAGAATCACCGGTCGTGGTGCTCGCACCGCAAAGTCCTGCCGACTGTTTCCCGATCGCACTCGAAGCCTGGCGACTGGCAATCCGCTACATGACGCCCGTTTTCGTCTTATCTGACGGCTATATCGCAAACGGCTCGGAGCCCTGGCGCATTCCGGAGCTCTCCGACCTGCCCGCCATCGACGTCACCTTCCCGACCGATCCAGACACATTCAAGCCCTACGGACGGAACCCGGATACACTGGCCAGACCCTGGGCCATTCCCGGAACCCCCGGCCTGGAGCACCGGATCGGCGGCATCGAGAAACAGGATGTCACCGGTGACGTCAGCTACGATTCTGCAAACCATCAGCGCATGGTCGATCTTCGCCGCGACAAGATCCGCCGGATTGCCGATGACATAGCGCCGATCGAAGTCGACGGTCCGGAAAACGGCGAATTGCTCGTACTCGGATGGGGCAGCACCTACGGCGCCATTCACCACGCAACCAGAAACGCCAGAGCCCGGGGCCTGTCGGTTGCGGCCGCGCATCTTCGCTATCTCAATCCCCTGCCGGCCAATCTCGGTGATGTCTTGCATCGCTACCGCCGCGTGCTGATCCCGGAACTGAACTCGGGCCAACTGCGGATGATCGTGCGCGCCGAGTTTCTCGTCGATGCCGTAGGTCTGCAGAAGATCAGCGGCCAGCCGCTGCACATGCGCGAGATCGAGCAACGCATTGCCGAACTCGTCGGCGCACCGAACGCGCAATCCGACAACGATACCAACCGCCAGGATTACACTGATGTCGAACATCGCACTCACTAGGCAGGACTTTACGCCGGACACCGAGGTCCGCTGGTGCCCGGGCTGCGGCGATTACGCGGTCCTCGCGCAGATGCAGCGGGTTATGCCGAAGATCTGCGAGGAAATGGAGATCCCGCGCGAGAATATCGTCTTCGTGTCGGGCATCGGCTGCTCCAGTCGATTCCCCTACTACATGAATACCTTCGGTTTTCACACCATTCACGGCCGGGCGACAACCGTTGCCACCGGCCTGCAACTCGCCCGGCCGGAACTGCAGGTATGGGTCGTGACCGGCGACGGCGACGGGTTGAGCATCGGCACGAATCACCTCGTTCACTGCCTGCGCCGCAACGTGAATCTGAAAATCCTGCTGTTCAACAATCGAATCTACGGGTTGACCAAGGGCCAGTATTCGCCGACCTCGCAACAGGGCAAGCGCACGAAGTCCAGTCCGATGGGCACGATCGAGCAGCCGATCAACCCGCTCTCGCTTGCAATTACATCGGAAGCCACCTTCATCGCCCGGGCCGTGGCGACCGACACCCGGCGTCTGCAGGATATCCTGCTGCGCGCTGCACGCCATCGCGGCACGGCGTTCGTCGAGATATTGCAGAACTGCAATGTGTTCAACGACGGTGCATTCGACTCCTTCACGGCCGCATCCGTCCGTGACGACCGATCCCTGTACCTGGAACACGGCAAGCCGCTGATCTTCGGCAAGAACCGGGATCGAGCCGTCAGCCTGCGCCGGGGCACACCGGAAATCGTCAATCTCGCCGAACACCCCGATGAAAGGCTGATGGTGTTTAACGAAGCATCGCAAAAACCCGGCATTATCCAGATCCTGGCGCAGCTCAACGAGCAGGACTTCCCGGTACCCCTCGGCGTGTTCAGGAGCATCGAAAGACCGGTCTATGATGAGTTGCTGCGCGAGCAGGTCGAAACGGCCAAACAGCATCTCGGCGTCGGGGACTTTGGCCGCTACGTAAATACCGGCGACACGTGGACGGTCACTCCGGACAACAAAAACCCGAACTAGCAGCCAATTCTTTTCGGGCTAGCGTCGCGACGGCAGCAGACCGTGGACGAGAGCGATCTCCTCGGGTTTATCCAGAATCATCGGATGCTCATACTGATCGGCTCGGAAGTAAGCGATAAAACGCTCTACCGGCTTGTCATTCGCGTCCATCACGATGTGTTTGATTCGTATCAACGGACTCCCGACCAGTGTCTTCAGCAATCCGGCCAATCGTGAGTCGGCAAGCGTCGCGCTCGTCAGCTGAATCGCATGCGCCACCTTGACGCCATGCTTCTCCAGCACGCTCAACGGCGTGTCCCCACTCAGCTCCGCCGGCTCGATCGTCAACCCGAGCCGGGCGGGAATAAAAGATTCCATATACCCGACCGGTTCGCCGCTGAATACCCTGACATAGGAGACGCGCAATACGTCGGCTTCTGCACTCAACTTCAGATCCAGGCTGGTGCGCGGATCCGACCGGATGACGGCTATGTCGACGTCGGTGATTTTGCTGTGCAGGGCGCGACGCCGCGCGGCACGTATTCGCTTGTTGACATTATCGAGGCCGACGCGCTGCCGAACGTTTTCGGAGACATACGTCCCCTTGCCGTGCATCCGGAAGACCAGGTCATCATCGACCAGTAAATCGATCGCTTTGCGCGTCGTTATTCTTGAGACGCCGAACATCTGCCCGATCTCTTCTTCGGACGCAATCTTGTCGCCGGGCGAATACTTGCCGACATTAATCCACTCGCGCAAGGCTGTGTACACGCGCACGTAGCGAGGCGAGCGCGTACGCGGATCAGCATTATCATTCACGGCGCCGTACCCGGATCTGGACCATTAACGGTCGTATCGTAGCATAGTCGACAGATCGCAAAGTTGGATGCGGCCGGCCCCCATGTCCGAACTTCGCTCATCGATGCAGGCCGACGCGATTCTCTACCCTGTGCAAGCCGGCAACGACCCTTCTCAGCAACTCGAAACCAAAAACTCCGGCCACGACATTCGCCGCGCAGGCGGCGGCGAAAACGCCGACCAATCCGAAACTCCTGGCAAGCAGAAACGCCAGCGGCGCATAGACGAGTATCGTTCGCGTCATTGAAATGAACATTCCCAGCATCGGTCTGCCGACCGCGTTGAACGAACTGGTCGCCGTCATCGCAATCCCGAGCGTCAGATAACTGAGCGGCACGATACGCATATGCAGAGATGCGGTGTGAATCGCCACTTCGCTGTCCGTGAACGCCCCGGCAATAGCGGCGCCCGACAGGGCGAGCACTGCGGCAACGATTGCGCCATAGACAAGGCAGAATCGCTGCGCCCAGCGGACACCGGCATCGACACGATCGGCACGACCGGCGCCAAAATTCTGCCCGACGAACGGCGTAATGGCCACGCTGAGCGCCATCAGGACGAGTGACGCCAGGCTCTCGATACGCGATGCGACGCCATATCCGGCCACGGCTTCCTGACCGAATTGCGCGACCTGGTTCGTGATGAATGCCGTTGTCAGCGGACCGATGACGGTGCTCGCGATGGACGGCAGGCCCACATGCAGAATCCGGCGCCAGGAATCGGTCAACAGACCCAGCGACAGGGATCGAAAGTCGATCAGGTGATCGCGAAGCCAGATCACCAACAGGCATGCGATCATCGTCCCGATATTTGCCAGAACACTTGCGATCGCGGCGCCTTCGACGCCCAGACGCGGGGCGCCCAACAGTCCGAAAATCAGGATCGGGTCCAGCCCGATCTTCAAGATCGCGGCTGTCGACATGATGATGGCCGGCGTCCGGGCGTCACCGGCAGCACGCAGAACAGGATTGATGATCATCGGCACGACCATGAAGACGCCACCGTAGTAATAAATCCGCATATAGCGACGGATGATCTCCAGCGTCACATCGTCGGCGCCGAGCAGTCGAAACAACGGGTCGATTGTCGTCAGCCCGACGACGAGCAGCACCAGCCCGGTAGCGACGCCAAGCAGGATTGCATGCAGCGCCACCCGGCCCACGTCGGAGATGTTTTCTTCGCCGAACAGGCGGGCACACACCGCGGAGGTACCGTGGCCGAGGCCGACCGTGACCGAACCGACAAAGAAGACGACGGGGAACGTAAAACTGATGGCCGCCAATTCCGCCGCCCCGAGCTGACCGACGAAAAAGGTATCGGCAATGTTATAGGACACCATCGCGATCATGCCCAGCAGCGTGGGATACATCAGGGAGCGAATGGCCCGCCCTTCCGGCCCCTGCGTCAGGCGCGGGCGGTTAGCACTTGTCGATTGCTTCGATGACATCACCCCCCCCTGGCCCGGAAATCTCACCAGCCGGCCATAACCGAAGACCGCCCCCCGATTCCGCAGGAATACGGCTGATCGTGATGTGCGCGCGGCGCATAACGGAACCGATCAATGAAAACGGACGCCCGCAGTTGAACGCATCTCACCGTCCCGGTCGATAACGACGACCTCATAGCCGGGCAACGATTCGACCAACCCGATCCCCGCCGCGGAGCCCATAACGAACACACTGGTCGACAGACCGTCCGTCATCGTGGCATCCGGCCCGATCACCGTTACGCTGCGAACCGCGCCGGCCGACCGACCGGTCGAAGGGTTGAGAATATGATGATACCGAACGCCGTCTTCGACGAAAAACTGTTCATAGTCACCCGACGTCGAAACCGCCTCGTCGTTGAGCGCCACTTTGGTCACGAATTGCATTTCATCGTCCGGCTCCCGCACGCCGACGACCCACGGACCGTCGCGACGGTCACCCAGCACCCGCGTATCACCACCGGCATTGGCGAGCGCATGGCTGATGCCGGCATCCCGTAACCGGCGAATAACCGATTCGACGGCGTAACCTTTTGCAATCCCGCCCAGATTGATTCGCACATCCGGGTGCAAGAAACGTATCGCGACTGCATCCGCGTCGAGTTGCACATGACGATAATCGATCGCCGACAGGCCCGCTTCGACCTGGTCGGTCGAGGGCCGCGCTCGCCGCTTGAAATCGTACAGCTGTCCGAGGCTGTCGTAGGTGATATCGAAAGCGCCGCCGGTGCGGCTCGACAGTTCGAGTGCCTGCCCGATCAGGTCAAATAGCTCCCGGCTGACGGGAACCCAGCCTTCGCCGGCCGCGCGGTTGACCCGGGAAATCTCCGAGTCCACCCGATAGGTACTCATTGCGGCCTCGATCCGGTCGACTTCGGCCATGGCATCGGCCAGCAGCTGCTGCGCCCGGACCCCGTCCTCGTGCCATAACCTGACAAAGATGCGCGTACCCATCTTGTCCTGGCCCGCCTGAAACCAGTCCGCCCGAACCGGGGAAACAGCCAGCACGACCAAGAGCAGCAGGCCGAGGCGAAATCTGCACGGGAAGGCAGCCATCTTCTTTATGGCGCCGAAACGCTCCCGGGGGCCGGGCATCCATTCCCGGCCACCAGGCGCGTGTCGCCTAATCTCGCTTCCAGAGCTGGTAGACGGAATCTTCGCCTGCACCGAGCTCCGTATCGAAGTAGTAGATCTGCGTCGGCGTGATCCGAATCAGGTCGAAACGCAGGTGAGCACGCTCCTTCGTGACGCGGACCAGGTTGTATTTGGTTAGCGCCGCATCGAATCGCGGATCCGTGTACTCGATGATCTCTGCGGTACCCTTGATCTGGGTACTGCGCCATTCCTTCTTACCGCCGTCCGCCACAGTCCAGCCATGGAAGCGCACCGCGCTGATGTTCGGATTCTTGCGGATATGCAGCAGCTTCTCGGTACCCTTCTCGGATACGACGAACAGCACCTTTTCTTCTTTATCGAGGACCATGTCCACGGTGGTCGCCGTCGGCTCGCCGTTATAGGACGTCGTTAATGCAAAACGCTCGCGACCCGGCAGAAATGCCGAGATCTTTTCCCAGATCTCGTCGTTGCTCAACTGCGGAAAGTTGTTGGTGAACTGCTTCGTCGCCGTGGTCGACAGATCGAAAGTGACATGGTGGCACTCGGCGCAGACCATGCCGCGCTGGTACTTCATATGTCCCTTGCCCTTGATCTCATCGGACTTGATCGGCTGGGCATCGAATACGACGGCCTCAACACCCATCTCGCCGGCGCCGACATTGCGGCCCTCCGGCTTGTCAGCCGCGCCCGCGCAACCGATCGACAGGAAGACAACCGCGGCGCATCCGAGCGCCGACGAGAGAGATAAAACCGCTTTGTTAACCATTTCTAAAGACTCCAATGACAAGCAATATCGGCGTGCAGGCCTGCACAATGCGGCCGGCACAACCTTATCCAGAATTCGGAAGCGTCGCCCGCACTTCCGGCTCTCGATCTTCCGTACGATCAATGCTAGCATAAAATGCTGACATCATATGTATATGATGTCAATACGAGTTAACCTATAGCGATGCGCCGAATATATAAGGTGTGACTGAGCGCACCGGCGCACGCTTTGCGCGGCGCGCGGCCAACGAGGCCGACGTTCGCCGAATTTCTGACGGACCGAGAGCACTGACGGCGGACCCCGCCCCGACGATGAACAACGTAGCCAGTATCCCGATAATGCCCTTGAAAATCCAGCCATCCAGAGAGCCGAACCCATGACAAAACCAGGTCAGAAAATAACCCGCCGACAGGCGCTACGGAATATCGGCAAAACAGTCGCGGGCCTGACCGTGGCGCCGGCGCTGAACCTGTCGGCCTGCAGCACCGCCGCGCTGGATGCCGACGTGATCGTCATCGGCGCAGGTCTGTCCGGCCTGCAAGCCGCCATCGATCTGCAGGACGCCGGACTCGACGTGCTGGTGCTCGAAGCGAGCCGACGTGCCGGCGGACGCGTGTTTACCCGCGATGATATTCCCGGGCACCCGGAGGCCGGCGGTTCGGAAATCGGTTCCGACTATGCCCGTGTCTGGAACATGATCGGCCGGCTCGGGGCACTGGACACCGTAAAGTGGCTCGAGATCGCCGATCTGCGCATGGCGATGCACATCGACGGCCAGAGCATCCGGATGGCCGACTGGCCCGGCGCAGCGCAGAATCACCTTGTCGGCGCCGAGCGCAACGCATTGCCGATTGCACTGACACCGATCTTCATGCCCGCCGAGTCCCCGCTACGCGACCTGTCCAGCTGGCTCGACGCGGACGCGCAGCAATACGACATCCCGCTCGGCGACTACCTGCGCAACCAGGGCGCCAGCGACGAGGCGCTACGCCTGATCGCCGCGCAATCGCCGGCCGATAACCTGAACGGCGTCTCGGCGTTGTGGAAACTGCGCGGCAACCGGTTTGAGAAGAATGGCGGTGGCGTCCAGGGCCTGTCCCGCATCAAGGCCGGCATGAGCCGGTTGCCGGAAGGCATGGCGGGTCTGCTCAATCGCGAGATTCGTTTCGGCACCGAGGTCGTCGGCGTGCGTACCGACAAAAACCGCGTCGAGATCACCGATCGCTCGGGCGCAACGTTCCGTGCAGCGCACGCCGTCTGCACGCTGCCGTTGACCATGACGCGCAACATTCGATTCGACCCCGCATTACCCGCACTCCAGGCCGAAGCCTTCCGCGAGACACCGCAGGGCCACGCCACGTCGGTGTTCTTCCACGTCAAGGAACCGTACTGGGATGTCGACGGCCTGCCGGCGGGCCTGTGGAGCGACACGATGTCCGGCTGGGTGCTGCGCTATCACGCAGACGAAGGTCATTACCTGTGGGTCTTCAAGGACGGGCCGAACAATGCACGATGGCGGACGATGGACGATGCCGACATCATGCGTCAGGCGCAGGCGGATCTGCAGGCGCTGCGGCCGAGCACTGTCGGCCGGATCGAACCGACCGGCGTGGTCAACTGGAGCCGCCATCCCTGGCTGATGGGTGGCAATGCCTATCGTGCACCCGGCAACATCACTCGCTTTGGGAACATCACCGCGCAGGTTCACGGTCGCATTCATTTCGCCGGCGTACACACGGCCGTGATGATGATGGGCATGGAAGGCGCCATGGAATCCGGCGAGCGCGCCGCGTTGGAAATTCTGCTGCGAAGCTGAGCCGAACGCAAACACCGACGACCCGCCGCACCGGACGATCAGGCATCACCGGGAAGCGTCGCCCGCCAGCAGCGTTTATCGTCGACTATAAACGTCGATGCGCAGGCCCGCCGGCGAACGCAGCGTGGCCACATCCCCGGTACCGAAAATCGTGTCAACACCCTCGGTGGTAACGACATCGAAGCCGGCGGCCGCGGCACGGCGCGTGAACGCCATCACCGACCCCACGGCAAACCCGGCCTGCAGGATGCCGCAGGCCGGCGGCCTGGCCGCGGCGAACCGATCGCCGCCGGTGAGTCCTTCGTAATTAATCAATTCGACACGGCCGAACAGGTGTTCATCCCGCCCCAGCAAACGCATGTCGAGCGTCGTGCCCGGCGGCAGGCCGACGGCGCGCTCAATGCCGGCGCCGGCGATACGATGGTGCATCAGTTCATCGAGACCGAACGCCGTTTGATAAAAAACCGATTCGGTCGCGGTATCGGGCACGATGACAACGAAGGACGTCACGGCGCCGTAGCCTCGTGGCGAGAATTCAATATCGAATCCGTCGCTCAGAATCTCGATGAGCACGACATTGACGTCATCGTGCGCCGGCATCTGGACCTCGCGCGCCCGGATGTCATCGACGGCGTATTCGCTGATCACCGAACGAAACGAATAGCCGGCGGAATGCAGTTCGGCGTGCCTGTCCGGCATGTCGCGGCAGTTAACATCGAGGTTTTTCGGGCCCAGATCCGTGACGGCCGCATCACGCCGGACCGCCGCGCCGGGCGTATCGAATTCGACGAAGTGCAGCCAACCCGTCCGCGCGCCCG
>JAJFJS010000105.1 GCA_021773815.1 Gammaproteobacteria bacterium | reverse complement strand
AAGCCCGGTGGCAGAGCATCGCGACCGGGAAAGTGTAGAGACTTGACGGCTCCTGCCTAAGTCCGCGACGGTTCGACCGCCCGGATACGGTAAAGAGAAAGTCCAGGCCACAAATGCGTTTGGGCCGGCCACCGCCGGTTCGTCCGCAGCAGTGAAAGCTGTAGCTGGTAAGAAAATCCCTCGGAGGCAACTCCGTGCCGGTTCGAGTCCGGCCCCGGGCACCATACACCCACTGCAATGACGGAAGAATTGTGCCCGACACTCCCGCGACTACGCTGACTCCCGACGAACTGCTGACGACGACGCGCGCCGTGCGCCGGCGCCTCGATCTCGACCGGCCCGTCGCGCTCGATGTCATCAAAGCCTGCGTCGAGATCGCGATGCAGGCGCCGACCGGCGGCAACTCGCAGGGCTGGCATTTCGTCGTCGTTGCCGATGCGAACCGGCGCGCCGCGTTGGCCAGTCTGTACGGGAAGGCGTGGGCGGGTTACCGAAAGGCGCCCGGCTCGGTCTATGACCTGTTTCGTCGCGAACCCGACGGGGCGCGCAAGCGCCAGCTCGGCCGTGTCGCCGACTCGGCCGATTACCTGGTCGACAACCTGCACCGCGTGCCCGTACACGTGATCCCGTGCATCGGCGGACGCGTTGACCGGATCGCCGCGGCCGGTGAAGCCGCGAGCGTCGGGCTGGCCAGCGTCTACGGGTCGATCCTGCCGGCGACGTGGAGCTTCATGCTCGCCGCCCGGTCCCGGGGTCTGGGCACGGTGTGGACCACTTGCCACCTGATGTACGAGCGCGAGGCCGCCGATATCCTGGGCATTCCGTATGACCGGTATTCGCAGGTTGCGCTGATCCCGACCGCCTGGACTATCGGTACGGACTTCAAGCCGTCACTGCGTCAGCCGCTCGACGACGTGTTGCATATCGATCGATGGTGAGCGGCGCGCCCGACGCGTCGCGGCGCGTGCATCCATCGGCTGACATCGCTGCCGTCACCACTCTTCCGGCCGCACAGGCAGCGCATCGGCGATGCGCGATCCGGCAATGAATTGTCCGTCAATGAATGGCCCTGCGATGGCCGGGCGGGTCTGCCTCGTGACCGGCGCGACGAACGGCATCGGCCGGGCGACGGCCAAGGCGCTGGCGCGGGCCGGCGCGACGCTGCTCGTGCACGGCCGCGATGCCGACAAGACCGAGGCGCTTGTCGCCGAACTGACGGCGTTGGCGGCGGGTGGTGAGGTCCACGCATTGCTGGCCGATTTTGCCTCGCTGGACCAGGTGCGCGCGCTGGCGCTGCAGGTGAGCCAGCGCTTTGCGGCGCTGCACGTACTCATTAATAACGCGGGCCTGCTGACAGATCATCGGCAGACCAGCCAGGACGACTTCGAACTGACATTCGCCGTTAATCATCTTGCGCCGTTCCTGCTGACGCGGCTGCTGCTGGAGCGGCTGCAGTCGAGCGCGCCGGCGCGCATCATGTGGAATTCATCGTCGGCGATGGGCGGCGCACGCCTCGATTTCGCGGATCTGCAAATGCAGCGGCAATTCGACGGCTGGACGGCGTATGCGAATACCAAGTTGGCGAACATGCTGTGCAGTCAGCTATTGGCCGAGCGGCTTGCCGGCACCGGCGTCGTCGCGAATGCGTTCTGTCCCGGGTTGATCGACACGGGCCTGCTGGCCGGTAACCGGGACTTCGGCGCGGACGGTATCGCGCGGCTGAAACCGGCGATGCGCAGCGCCGCAGACGGCGCGCGGACGCCGGTCTTTCTTGCGACCGCGCCGGAGGCCGCGACGATCAGCGGCGCGTTTTTTCTGAAATCGCACGGCGACGGCCTGGCGCCGATGCAGATTCGCGAGGACCGTGAGCAGGCCGAGCGCCTGTGGCGCGTCAGCGAAGATTGCGTGGCACGCTGGCTCGACTAGCCAGTTGGTGCCGGTGTACAGTTTCTTAAGTTTCTGAAGTTATTTGCTGCGGGACGGCGCCCTTTGCGCCCTTTGAATTCAGCCGCCTCGCGTGTCCGGTGAACTGTCCGGCTCGCACCTTCCGGTCCCGCCGTCGGCTAGTGGATTGGATTTATCAGGCGCAGCGCCTCATGCGGCAGGCCGGACGACGGGATACGGCTCGCCATGCCTTGCGGCTGTGCGGCGGATCATCGAAAATCCGCAAACCCGTTTCCGGGTTGTCGTTTTTGGTCTGTCGATGAATGCCGACGCGTCCCCGCTGCCGATTTCCGCCGTCATCATCACGCGTGATGCGGCACCGACGTTGCGCGCAACGCTCGAGTCGCTGGCCGGCTTCGATGAGGTCGTCGTCTATGACAACGGTTCGCAGGACGATACCTGCGCCATCGCCCGTGAATTTGCCAACGTCGTGCTGCATGAGGGTGACTTCTTCGGTTTCGGTCCGACCAAAAACCATGCCGCCGGCCTCGCGCGAAACGACTGGGTGCTGTCGATCGATGCCGATGAGCGCGTCGGGTCGGAACTGTGGGCCGGTATCGCCGCGGCGGACCAGGCAGATCCGGCCGTTGCCTACAGTGTGCACCGCGCAAATTTCCTGATGGGGCGCGAGGTCCGGCACGCCGGCTGGGGGTATGACTGGCTCGTGCGGCTGTATCACCGCAAGGCGACCCGCCTTACCGAGGTCATGGTGCACGAAATCGTGTTGCCGCCGGCCGGCGGGCGCGTCGTGCGGTTGCACGGCGACCTGCTGCACGATGCCGTGCGCGACTTGGGCAGTTTTCTGGTCAAGATCGACCGGTATTCCGAACTGCGCCGCGAAGATCCGCCGTCGGCATCGATGCTGCCGCTGATCGTCGCGCGCTCGACCTGGTCGTTTATTCGCTCGTATTTTATTCGTCTCGGCATTCTCGACGGCTGGCGCGGGCTCGTTATCGCGATCAGCGATGCAAACGGCACGTTCTTCAAATACATGAAGCCGTACGCGGACCGCGCCGTCGAGCGTGAGCGTTCATCCGCGGGTGACCAGCCCCAATGAACCTGTTGGTGCCGGTGTACAGTTTCTTAAGTTTCTGAAGTTATTTGCCGCAGGACGGCGCCCATCGAATTCAGCCGCCTCGCGTGCCTGCCGAGCTGACCGGCTCTCGCAACCTGCGCCCGACGTCGGCCGGTGGAGAAATCATCAGGCGCAACTCCTCATCCGGCATCGGCCGATGCCGATTGCGGGCGGGCAAGGATCGGCGGCGCGTTCAGGCGCAGGTAGCGGTTAGTCTTCCGGTTCTGCGGCCAGTTCGGCATACAGCGCCCGGTGCGCCTCAACGCCCTGTTCGAGGCCGAAGTGCGATGCGAGCCGTTCCCGCGCGCGTTGGCCCATGTGCCGGGCCTGTTCCGGGTCGGCGGCCAGCGCCTGCATCGCCGCCGCGAGAGCCTGCGGATCATTGGGCTCGACCACGATGCCGCATTCCCCATCCGCGACGAGTTCCGGGCTACCGCCGGTGCGCGTGACGATCGGTGCGATACCCAGCGCCATCGACTCGATGACGGTCTTGGGCAGGCCCTCGCGTTTCGTGGCCGGCAGCACGGTCGCATCGCAGGCGTTGACGAGCTCCAATACGTTGTTGCGGTAGCCGACAAGATGGATGTTGTGCGCCAGCGGACTGGAGTCGACGAGCGCCCGGATTTCCGGACTCGTCATGCCGTTGCCGACCAGGATGATATGGATACGGCTGTCGCGGGGCAGGAAGCGGGTGGCCTCGATCAGTACCGGCACGCCTTTGCGCGGACGGTTGTTGGCGACGCAGGCGATAGCGAATGCGCCGTCGGGCACGCCGAGCGTGCCGAGATCTTCGGTCGGTGTGCCGTCATACCAGCGCAGGTCGTGGCCCTTGTAGATCGTCACGAGCTTGTCGGGCGCGACCCCGTTGGCGATCAGGTCCAGGCGCACGGCCTCGGCGACGCACGTGATGCGGTCGATGCGCGGGTTCAGGTGTGTCAGGTAACAGGCCGGGTCGTGGCGCTTGATGTTGCCGGTCTGGCCCCGGTAGGCCACGACCTTGACCGGCAGGCCGAGGCTCGCGAGCGCGCCGTTGGTGATCGCCTTGTTATTAAAGAGGTGCAGGATC
>JAJFJS010000104.1 GCA_021773815.1 Gammaproteobacteria bacterium | reverse complement strand
GGCCGACATCTGCATCGAGCGGCACGTGGTGCACGGCGAGCCGCTGCGGATACGTATCGGCGAGATCGCCGAGAAGGTCATCTCGTATTACTGGCGGCAAGTCGTGCCGTACCGGCCCGGTGGCCCGCGCGGCGGCGTGCTGGCGCAGAATTCGGGAAAACAGGCCGCGATCCTGCGCGCACTGCGCGATGCGCAGGGCAGTTACGGCGCGAACCTCGCACCGCTGGCGCACGACGCCGGCGAATGGGAACGACTCGTCGGCAGCGTCGCTGGGACGATCAAGACGATGCCGCTGTGGAAGCTGCAGACGCTCGGCAACGTCGGCGAGGCAGACGAATTTCTATACCGGCGCGCCACGTTCGATGACCGGCCGCGACGCATTGCCGATCGGTCGATCGAGCTCAATGCCGGCGTTGCGGATACGTTCCGCAGCTTTCACGGCCTGATCGTCAACATGATCCGTGGCGGTTGGGTGAAAACATTGCGCGGCATGACGCAGAATCGCAGCCTGCTCGGCCGCGACGACGACCTGTTCGAGTTCCTGTTCGCGTCCTCGCGCACAGGGCTGGCCCGCGTCACGCGGCTGCTGACGGACTACCAGGATAATCATTGTTTCTACTGCCGCAAAACCATCCGCGGCAAATCGCATGTCGATCACTTCGTGCCGTGGTCGAAATACCCGGTCGATCTCGCGCACAACTTCGTGCTCGCGCACGACAAGTGCAACGGCGACAAGCGCGATCACCTGGCCGCGGAGGCACACCTGGCGCGATGGGCCGAATCGCGGCTCGACAATACGCTGCTGGATGCCGATTTTGCTGCTGCCGGCGTGCTGGTGGATGCCGACCGCTCGCGCCATGTTGCGCGCTGGGCTTACGAGCAGGGCGAGGTGGCGCGGGCGCACGGGTGGGTGCTCGGCAAGCGGTTCGAGGTCATCGACAGTCGGTGGCGGTACGTATTGCCGGTTTGAATCGGTGACCCGCATCAGGTGATGGCCGGGATCAAAGTCATCAATGGCAGTTCTTCGGTCGGGACGAGCATGAATACCGGGCCTGGGTCGGGTCGGAGGGTGCCGCGAAGATCATTATTCACGCTTAAGCTGATGCTGATTTGAGTCTTGAATGTTACACAGCTGTGTAACTTTCTATTGAGCCATTGCCGGCACAGGCCAATCCCCATTCTTACCCTGGAGGGTATATTGCATATATATACCCCAAGGGGTATATTCCTAATTCATACCCCACGGGGTATATCTTGGATTAATACCCTACAGGGGATGGCAATGAGTTTTACCGTGCAGACACCAGAGCAGCTAGGGCCCGTCCTGAAAGGGCTGCGCAAGAAGCAAAAGCTGACCCAGCAAGAGGTTGGCAACGCGGTCGATATGCTGCCGAAAACCGTATCGAAACTGGAGCTAAATCCAGAATCCGCCACAGTTGAGAGCCTGTTCAAGCTGTTGTCGGCACTGCAGATAGAAGTGGTCCTGCAGTCCAGGCGGCAGGAAACATCGACCCGGGAGTGGTAGGTTATGCCGCGGCGCACAAAGCAACGCCAGCTCGCGGTCTGGATGAACGGTGAAAAGGTAGGCTGCTGGAGCGCTCATGCGCAGGGCCAGCATGAATTTCGATATGAACAAACCTGGCTGGCAGAATCGGACGCGCGACCGCTGTCGCTGTCGATGCCATTGCGGCCCGTCGAATTGCCGTACCGCGGGCCGCTGGTCGAAGCCTTCTTCGACAACCTGTTACCCGACAGCGCGGAGATTCGCCGGCGCGTCCAGATGCATTTCGGTGCCGGCTCGACCAGGGCGTTCGATCTATTGGCCGAGATCGGTCGCGATTGCGTCGGCGCGGTGCAATTGCTCCCTGCTGACGCGGCTCCGGAGGGACTGCACCGGATACAGGGACAACCGCTCGGCGAAGCCGGCGTGGCCAATGTCCTTCGACAAACCGTTTCCCCGGCGCCCTTAGGGCAGCGCGAAGACGATGCTTTTCGAATTTCAATTGCCGGCGCCCAGGAAAAGACCGCGTTGCTCTGGCACCAGGAGCAGTGGCACCAACCGAGCGGCTCGACCCCGTCGACGCATATCTTCAAGCTGCCGCTGGGTCGGGTCGGCAACTTCCAGGCGGATCTGACGACCTCGGTCGAGAACGAATGGCTGTGCGCGAAAATTCTGAACGGATTCGGGATCGAAACGGCCGACTGTGACATGGCTGATTTTGAGGATCAGCATGTGCTGATCGTCGAGCGATTCGATCGCAGGCTCGCAAAAAGCGGCCAGTGGTGGCTGCGGTTGCCCCAGGAAGATTTGTGTCAGGCCACGGGCACGCCTGCCGGGCTAAAATACGAGGCCGATGGAGGCCCGGGCATGGCCAGGATCAATGCCCTGTTGCTCGGTTCGCGCAACGCCGGTGCCGATCGACGAAATTTTTTCCGGAGCCAGGTGATTTTCTGGATGCTTTGCGCGATAGACGGCCATGCCAAAAATTTCAGCGTGTTTATCGAATCCTCCGGGCGCTATTCGCTGACGCCGCTCTATGACGTGATGTCCGCGTATCCCATTCTCGGGACCGGCGCAAATCAACTCGCGCCGCAGAAAGCGAAAATGGCCATGGCCGCAATCGGCAAAAACCGGCATTACCACTGGGCCGAAATCCAGCCCCGGCACTGGCTCTCGACAGCGGCGGCCTGCGGGCTCGAGACCCATGCACGGGCTGACATCGCGGCGATCGTGGAACGGACTCCGCAGGTGATCGAAGCAGTATCCGGGACGATTCCGGTGGGTTTTCCGGCCAAAGTGGCCGATACAATCTTCGCTGGGTTAAAGGATGCTGCGCGCCAACTCAAGCACTATTTGGCGAGTCACAAAGATTAAGAGTCAGCAGGCGAGGGGGGCTGAAATGACAGGACAACCGACGCGGCCGATTGCACAGTGAGCGCCCGTTAAAGATGTCCGCCAACAACCTGGCCGAACTGATCGAGGTCATTCGCCCACAGTTCGAGCTGGACTGGCGCGGCATTCACGGTGCGCCGCACTGGGCCCGCGTGCGGATCAACGGCCGGCGACTGGCCCGGGAAACCGGCGCCAATCCACGTGTAATCGACTATTTCGCGTTTCTCCACGATTCAAGGCGCCTGCACGACGGGTTCGATTCGGAGCACGGGCAGCGTGCGGCCAGATTTGCGCAGGAACTGCGCGACCGGCATTTGCCACTGGATGACGACGAATTCAGATTGCTGGAGATCGCCTGCCGTGAGCACAGTCACGGTACGCTCAATGGCGATATCACCGTCATGACGTGCTGGGATGCCGACCGACTGGATCTGGGTCGGGTCGGAATCCGGCCTGATCCGGAACGCCTGTGCACGGCCGCTGCCAGAAAGCCAACAACGATCGAATGGGCGTATAAGCGGAGTTTGCAGGGCATCATGTTGCGAGAGAGGCGTTAGTGAGGTGATCGACAGTCGGTGGCGGTACGGCTTGCCGGTATGATCAGCCCATGAAGACGAAACTTGTTTTTCGATTGCGTGAGACGTGCTGCAGTGAAGATCGCGAGCCCGTCGGATTATTTGCTCATGAAGACCGAATAGCGCTTGTCGACCAAATCTGGTTTGCGATTAACAACGCAAAAACATGGCGTGAGTTTCGGGCGTTGTTGCCAGAGGGTGAATTCGAATCGCTGCTCATTTGGGACTGCAATATGGGCGAGCATATATATCGGGATGGCGAACACTATTTCTTTTTCCGAGGTGAGACGGCCGATGCGTTCCTGGAGAGTATCGTCGAGGCCGATCAGGACATGGACGACTATGTGGTTAACGCCGATGATTCACTGGACCCGCTGAGCCTTCCCGCCGTCTGTGACGGCGACTATCCACCTTTCCTGGAGCCGGAACAGGGCAGGTTTTTGCCGCGAGATTTCTGCGACACCTACGGCGCGTGGGTCAGTTCTTTCAACAGCGGTTCGTGGTGGGAGTTTCCGCTGTCCCGCTTCGCGGAGATGAAGGCCGATCTCGAGTCGCGGGGATTCGAGGTCGTGCATCAGTCTCGCCGCGACTGACCGCCGAAAATTTTCTTTCCCGGGCTCGCCTCATGAGCCACCCTCATGCTAAAGTTCCCCTTGCATCTTGAGTGAGCTGACGCTCCGCCAACCTGCCTACCCGGGCAAGGTGGTACCCGCAAGGGGATGTGGCCAACCCGGCAACTAAACGGGAACACCACTTTTGCGTCAGCTTCCGATGTGTTGGTTCAACCGCATTGGGAGCTTTGTCATGTCTGAATCTGTGCGCGCGGAATCCGTTCCGCAACAGCCGGCCGACCGTTTTGCCGCGGTCGGCGTTTTCGGCTTCGAGAAACTCCAGCTGCCGATCCTCGCGGCGCTGGTCACGGAGGATCCGCTGCTGCTGATCGGCCGCGGCGGTACCGGCAAGACTTACCTGCTCAACAGCATCAGCGAGGCGCTGGGCCTGGAGCACCGTCACTACAACGCGAGCCTGATCGCGTTCGATGACCTGGTCGGGTTCCCGTACCCGGACGAAGCGAAGACGGAGATCCGGTTCCTGCAGACGCCGGCGACCGTCTGGAGTGCCGAGTCGGTGTTGATCGACGAGATCAGCCGCTGCAAGCCCGAGCACCAGAACCGGCTGTTCTCGCTGGTGCACGAGCGGCGCGTGCAGGGCATCGCGCTCGACAAGCTGCGCTTCCGGTGGGCCGCGATGAACCCGTGCGGGGCGGACCAGGACGGCGGCGAGGACTATGCCGGCAGCGAGCCGCTGGACCCGGCGCTGGCCGATCGTTTTGCCGTGATCGTGCAGGTCGGTGACTGGGGCGGGTATCGCGACGAAGACAGGAGACGCATCGTCGACCCGTCCGGCGAGGGGCTGGTTGCAGATGATCACGGCACCCTGAAGGCCGATATCGAAAACTGGCGTGCCGAATTCACCGATCGCGTCGAACGCTGCCCGCGCACGATTGTCGATTACGCCGCGACGCTGACGACGACGCTGAACGACGCCGGCATCCGCGTCTCGCCACGCCGCTCGCGGCTGCTCGCGCGCACGTTGCTGGCTGCCAGTATCGTTGCCGGTGAGTTTGACGAAGCCACTGCGCGCGCCGTGCTCGACAGTGCGCTGCCGCAGCCGGCCTGGGGTGCACGGCCCGACGCGACCAAGGTTGCCGCCGCCCACCGGCTGGCCTGGGACTCGGCCAGGCTCGAGGGCAATGACAAGTGGATCCACGAGTTCATGATCACCCGTACACTGGCCGGCAAGGCCAGGAAACTGGTCAGCTCATGTCCGGACCCGGACACCGGTTCGATTGCGATCGAGCAACTGATCGCCAACGAACCGCGCGAGCGCGCCACCGCGTTCGCGCTCGCGGCGTTTCCGGCCGCCGTCGCCGGGCGGTTGCCGATCGGCGCCGAGGGCACCAGGGACCTCGGCCGCATGGCCGGTCCCGCACTTTCGGTCAAAGGTGAAATCCGCTGGTTTCAGATAAGGCCCGGGATCAATGATCACCATTCCGGCAAGACCCGCTTCGCCCGGATTTTCAACCGCCTCAAAGGCGCGCGGGCCGAACGAGCGGGGCAGCTGTTCTGCTGGTGTCTCGTCAACGAAATCATGCCCGATGATCCCGAACGGCTGGAGCAGGACTTTCACGAATGCGTCGAGGTGATCGGGGAGGCGTCATGTTGAACGACGATGTCTCTCGCGACCGGCCCGGGATCAATCTGGCCAACCGGCGTATCCAGGGGCACCGCTATCGGGTGGAGAGCGTCCGCGCAACCGTGCTCGGCCGGGACGACGGCTTCATCTCGTGCCCGCGCATTCGCCGCGTAGGCCTGAACTTTCACGATGCCGACCCGCTTGAGGTCGTCGATCGGTTGCTGGCGGAAGCCGGTCTCGGCAATCCGGAAGCGCTGCGCGGCGTCGTCGACGTGCCGGCCGGGCTGGGTGTGGTGCAGGGCGGGACCATACCGTATACGCCGGCGGCGCGGGCCCGGCGCGACAGCAATCGCGCCGACTGGTTGCAGTCCGATCCCGAGATCAAGTGTTATTTGCCCGGCATCCCCCGGGCCAACTACATGGGGTTCGGTTTTCAGATCGTGCAGAACCCCGCTGCCCTGCTGTTTTCCTATGAATATGCCGGCGCGGTGCGCAACATTCATCTGTCGGACCCCGGCCCGGCGCCGATCGACAGCTGGATGGGACAGTCGTGGCTGCGCTGGGAAGGCGACACGATGGTCATCGAAACGACGGGCTTCAACGGCCAGACCTGGCTGGACCGGGCCGGCAATTTTCACAGCGATCAATTGAAGGTTACGGAGCGGTTTACGCGCACCAGCGACCACACGATGCACTACGAGGCCACGCTTGAAGACCCCACCGTGTACACCCGTCCGTGGACAATCAGCATGCCCGTGTATCGGCGCGTGCCGCCGGATGATCGCCTGCTGCAGTTCAACTGCGTCGAGTTCGTCGAAGAGCTGCTGTACGGGCACCTGCGCAAGCACCCGTTGCCGTAACGGTAACGTGATGAATCGGTGACGCGTTCACCCGGAGACCCTGCCATGCAGAAATATTCAGTGCTTTTATTGCTGATCGTTGTCGCCACCTTTTCGGCGTCCGACCGGGCCCGGGCACACCACGCCTTTTCCGCCGAATTCGACGCCAATACACCGGTGACCCTGCGCGGCAAGGTGACCAAGGTGGAGTGGATCAATCCCCACGCCTGGGTACACCTGGCCGTCGAGCAGGCCGATGTCGGTGTCATCGACTGGATGGTCGAAGCCGGCACGCCCAATACCCTGTTGCGCGCCGGCCTGAACAAAAACTCGCTGCCGATCGGCAGTGACATCGTCGTGCGCGGTTACCAGAGTAAAGACCGCAGCTGCAAACCGGCGTGTAAAGCCAACGGGCGCGATCTGGTCTTCAGCGACGGGCGCAAGGTGTTCATGGGTTCTTCGGGTACCGGCGCGCCCAAGGACGGCCTGGATCCGAATGACCGTTAACGCCGGCCCGCTGCAGGCGCGCCGGACCCGGTAACAACTCCGCATGAAAATGACGCTACTGTCGCTGCCCCTCCTGCTGCTGTCGTCGCTGGCCGCGGCCCAGGACTGGGCGCTGCCGCGCATGCCCTGGGGTGATCCCGATCTGCAGGGCACCTGGAGCAACGCGACGCTGACATCCCTCGAGCGCATGCCCGGCATCGACGAGTTGGTGATCAGCGAGCAACAGGCGCGCGAGCTGGAGCAGCGGGATGCCGGGTTCATGGCCGAGATCGACAGCCTGCCCGACGGGGACCTGCCGGCCGGCCAGATCGTCGGCGGCTATAACACCGCGTGGCTGGATCCGGGCACCCGCGTGTTGCGCGTCGGCGGCGAGCCGAGAACGTCGATTATCGTCGATCCCGACACCGGCAAGGTGCCCTACACGCTGACCGGCTGGGCCCGGTATTGGTGGACTCTGATCAAATCGCAGAAACGCAATAACCCCGAAGAGCAGTTGCTGGGCGATCGTTGCGTCGTGGGTTTCGGTTCGACCGGCGGGCCGCCGATGTTGCCGGTGCTATACAACAACAACTACCGGTTCGTGCAGTCGCCGGGCCAGGTCCTGATCCTCGTGGAAATGAATCACGCGGTGCGCACGATCCGCATCGACGGCACGCCGCTGCCGGCACCCATACGGCCGTGGCTCGGCGATTCCATCGGTCACTGGGAGGGCGACACGCTCGTGGTCGAGACCACGCAGTTTCATCCGCAACAGAGCTTTCGCGGCGCCATCAAGCACCAGTTGTACGTCGGCATGGACAGCCGGGTGACCGAGCGCTTCACGCGGATCGGCGAGCAGGAAATCCATTACGCGTTCACCGTCACCGACGACGAGATTTATCGTCAGCCGTGGCGCGGGGAGCTCACCTTCCGGCCCAGCAATGGCGAGATCTACGAGTACGCCTGCCACGAGGGCAACTATGGCCTGCCCGGCATCCTGGCCGGTGAACGGGAGCAGGGTGTCAACGGCATTCGCTGGCTGGCCGGGCTGATCTTCAATCCGCCCGAAGAAGTCGACCATCCGCAGCTGAGCCCTTCGCGCTTTAACCGTACCCCATAGTGAGTGTTTTGAGCACTTCGCCGAGTGTCAACGGCATTCGCTGGCTGGCCGGGCTGATCTTTCATCCGCCCGAAGAAGTCGACCATCCGCAGCTGAGCCCGTCGCGCTTTAACCGTACGCCATAGCGAGCGTTTTGAGCACATCGCCGATCTGCACCGCCCAGTACACCAGCGCAAAACCGATAATGCCGGATGCGGCGAGCAGTGCCGCCAGTTGCCGGTCCTTGTTCCTGTCGTCCATGGGGCTACCCTGAAAACCCGATCCAGCGGCCGGTCGCCGCCACCGTGAACCAGACTGTCAGCGACGCGACCGCAACGGTGCGCACGACCCACGGGTTCAGGTCTTCGATGCCGTCGGCCAGCAGGGGGCGCTTGATGGCGAAGACGAACAGAACGCCGGCCGTCAGCGCGAGCATCTTGATCCAGAACACCGGGAAGGAATAGATTTTCATCGCGACGGCGCAGGCCATGAAGACGCCGCTGGCGATGGCGAGGCACAAGCCGATCACGAACAGGCGATGCGTTTTATTCATCATGACCGGCACCGGGACGTCGCGCAGCAACAGGCCGAGCAGGCGGGCGTCGCAGATCAGCACCGCGCCGCCCAGCAAGGCCATGGACAACAAGTGCGCGGCCTCGACGACGGCAAAAGCCGCGCCCCAGGTCTTGCCGATGACGCCGAACCAGTTGGTTTCCATCCACTCGAACACCGGCAGTAGTGCGGTCCAGGCATCGATGCGCCAGCCGGAAAAGCCGAATCCGAGCGCCAGGACCAGCAACGCCAGGGTGACCATGGAGCGTCGATAGGCAGTCAGGAACGACAGTGGCATGGTTGCCGGCATCCTAAAATTGCGCCTGGCCGTCAATGCAGCCGGCGAACGTTTTGATAAAACCGGTCGGCTCGTGCGCGCAGTCATACCAGTCGTAGGCGATGAGTCGTCCGCAGATCACGATCAGCATCCAGAACAGCAGCGACAGCCGCGCGCCCGAGCGAATGCCCGGCGGCGCCAGCGGCGCGCTGTCCCAGCCGGCAACCGATTGCTTCATGCGGTTATTGAAGATCCACGCGTTGACGGCGGAGCCAACCAGCAGCACCAGCTTGATACGGAACCAGACGCTTTGCGCGTTGCGTACCGGGTTGGCGTAGAACAACAGCAGGCCGGTGATGATCATGAGGCCAAAGCCGATCAGCATCGGCCATTGCAGTTGCCCGGCGATGCGCGAGGCGGGCACACGGGGCAGCGCGATACCGAGCATGCGCAGGTCGATGACAAACAACAGGCCCAGGCTGACCATCAATGACAGGACGTGGGTGGTTTCGACCCAGCTGTACACGTAATAAGACTCGTGCAGCAGGGTGCTCCAGCGGGTCTCGTCCAGCCACAGTGCCGCGTCGTAAATGAGCCGGTTCAGCACCAGGGGTCGCCGCCCGTGTTGCGTCGATGGTTGTGCGAGTCACGCATGTTGGAATACATCGGGGGTTGTCACCGGTGTGAGGTGACTGTGCGGCCTGACTGCTGCGCCGGCACGTCAGGGCGCACCGTCGGCGACCAGGTATTGGTTGTGACACGCCAGGCACGCCTGATAAATTTCCCCGCCGGCATCGAATAATGCATCGGCGTCCTGCTGATGCGCCGCGGTCATGGCTTGTTTGCCCGCAACGATCAGGTGGCCGGCATGTTCGTTCCAGTCCGGTCCGGCAGAGCGGCCGGGCATCATCAATAAATTGCCCGACTCGGCCAGCACGGCTGCCGCCGCCTCGACCGTGGCCCAGTCCTCGGGGGTGGCCGGTGCCAGATCCTGTTCTCCGTCAGCCGTGATGATGCTGCCCGCCGAATCCCAGATCCTGTCGGCGGCCGGGTCGATGATGAAGTCCATCGTCTGGCGAATGTCGACAGCCATCGCGTAGGGTGGACTGATTGCCGGTTGTTGCTTTGCGCACGCAGCCAGGGCGAGGAACAATCCAACGGCGAGTAAAGGCAGTAGCACGCGCATGCGGGTTTCGTTTTGCAAGTTACCGGTAACGGCGTAGGGATAAACTACAACAGAAAGGTTGCAGGCGTCGAACCGATTTTTTTTCGCATACCGGCACACGCTGTTCCGGTCGGCTGCTAATACGGGCGGGTCTGTCACTGCCGGCTTGTCGCCACCCCGGGCCGGCAAGTGCGGTGAAACCGGGCGGGGCAGCGGCGTTTTGACCCCGCGGATCGGCATGTCCCGTGTGCGCTACCGCTCATTTCGGGCAAAAAAATCCCTTTATCTATCAGTCATGTAACAAAATATGGCCAATCTCCGTCTACCTTAAGCCTCCCTTAAGTTTCGCGTTCTACGGTAACCCCAACATCCATAACCTCTCCGTGAAGCAAATTCATGCACGCCACACTCGCCCTGCCATCAGAAGCCGTTCAGCAGCAGACGACTGCGAGCTCTGCAATGCTCGGCAAGTTGCTCCGGTTCAACCCCGAATTTAATTTGCATCGCGAAGGTTCGCCGAACCGCGGCGACATAGAGCGTCATATCGCGGGTGTCTTCGCCAAGGCCTATGGCGCCGAAGTCACCGGGTTTGCGCCGTACCTGATGTCCATGGCGTGCGCCGGCAACGTCAGCGCCGCCGCCGGCATCCGGCCTGCCGATACCGGCCCGCTGTTTCTTGAGCAGTACCTGGATGATCCGGTTGAACAGGTGCTCGGCCATACGTATGGGCGGACCATCGAGCGTCAGGAGATTTTCGAGCTCGGTAACCTGGTCGCGTTGCGTCCGGGCGTCTGCCAGTTGTTTTACCTGATCATGGCCGGCGTCATGTCCCGCACGAAATTAAACACCGTGATCTTTGCCGGCACGAAACAGGTGGTGAAGGGCGTAAGTCGGCTCGGCTTTCAGATCGAGCCCATCGTGGCTGCCGACCCGTCCCGCCTCGGCGACGCGGCTGCCAAGTGGGGCAACTATTACGATCATGAGCCGCAGGTGATGGCGATCGATCTGACCCGATCGATGGAGACGTTAAGCGGGTTGTCGCTGCCGTCCGTCTTGCTCGGAGTTTATGATCCGGAAATTACCGAGCTGGCCAATCACTTCAACAGCGCGGCCCGGCACAACCTGGTCTGACGAGCGCAGGCAAAGCGCCGGCATGACGTTCCCTGTTTTTTTTTCCAAAAGAGTAACCATGATGAATGCACCCGGCATGCTGGTTGATCTGCGCGCATTCGCGACCGTATTCCTGTTGCTGGCGGTTCAGACGGTCTGGGCCGAGACCGGGCTCACGGATATTCAGCAGCAATGGGACAGAACGAACTTCACGCTGACGGGCAAGGCCCAGATCGAATCGTTCGAACAACTGCAGGCAGACAGCGAAGCCTATACGGCGGCCCATCCCGGGCAGGCGGAAGGCTGGCTCTGGCGGGGCATTGTCGACTCCAGTTTTGCCGGCGCCAAGGGCGGGCTGGGTGCACTGGGCCTGGCCAAGCGCGCGCGCAAGCATTTTGATCAAGCGATCGCAATCGACGGCGATGCGATGCAGGGTTCCGCCTACTCCAGCCTGGGAACTCTTTACTACAGCGTGCCGGGCTGGCCGATCGGGTTTGGTGATGACGACAAGGCGGAAGAGCTCTTGAAGAAGGGCCTGAGCCTGGATCCGGACGGGATCGAGAGCAATTACTTTTATGCCGGGTTCCTCGTCGATCAGAAAAAGCCGACACAGGCCCGGGAGTTCTATCAGAAAGCGCTCAGCGCGCCGCCCCGCGCCGGCAGAGCCATCGCGGATAAAGGTCGTCGCGAGCAGATTCGCGCAGCGATCGACGCGCTGAAAGAATAAGCGCAAGACATCGGGTATCGAAACGATACGCCGGTGTTCCGCGCTGACTGTTTAGCTGGTCATCAGGCGGCGGGGCCAGTCCCCGGGCCGGTTAGCGGCTCTTTTCCAGCATATATTCGACGGCCGAACGTATTTCTTCGTCGGTGCATGTCGTGCATTCGCCGCGCGGGGCCATGTCGCCGATGCCGGTCACCGTATTGACAGTCAACGCATCGACACCCTTCGGCGTCAATTCTTTCCAGTCCTTCTGACTACCGACTTTCGGTGCGCCGGTGAAGAACCCGCCGAAGCCGCCGGTGTGGCAGTTGGCGCAATGTGCCTTGAAGACCGTCTCGCCTGACGGCTCGGCAGCGTTGTCGCCGGCTGTCGCGGCAATGGATAGGGTGGCCAGGCAGATGAATACTGCCAGTTGTGATCGAATGTAGCGCATGTTCAGTGCTCCATGAAATGATAAACGTTCGGGGCAGTGTTACGCATTTGCCTGAAACTGGAAAGCGGTCGAACCGATGTGTTTGTTAGCTGGTCAGTCGCCGGGCGAAAAACGAACCCCGACGCTTTTCCTGCTCAGTGCTCCATGAAACGATGAGCGTTCGGGGCAGTGTTACGCATTTGCCTGGAACTGGAAAGTAATCGAACCGATTTGTCTGTTGCCTGGTCGGTCACCAAGCGAGAAACGAACCCGGACGCTTTTCCCATCTGCTAAGCTCGTGCCGAACCAGCGGCGCTATCGGCACATGACATGGACCCGAATTACTACGAGAACGAAGACAACGTCCGCAAGTATACCCGGTTCACGCCGGCGCATGACGGGGCCCTGCTGGTCGACGCGCTCAGCGCGCAACTGCCGCCGGATGCCACGATCCTCGAGCTCGGCATGGGGCCGGGCAAAGACTTCAAGCAGCTGAGCCGGGATTTCCGGGTCACCGGCTCGGACTTTTCACAATTGTTCCTGGACCTGTATCGCCAGCAGGATCCGTCGGCTGACCTGCTCCGTCTCGATGCGCGCACGCTGGATACCGAGCGCACCTTCGATGCGATCTATTCCAACAAGGCGCTGATCCATATGTCGGCGGACGAACTGCAGCAGTCGTTCGCGCGTCAGCATGCGGTGCTCAACGACCATGGCCTGATACTGCATTCGTTCTGGTATGGCGACGGCGAGGATGTCTTTAACGACGTGACGCTGGCGTATCGCAACGAGGCCGGTCTGACGGCGATGCTGGCGGATGCGTTTGATATCCTCACGCTGGAGCGGCACGCCAAGATGGCCGACGGCGACTCGATCTATGTGCTGGCGAGAAAGAAATAGCGGTATGGGCAAGCACCGATGAAATGGCAACGCATTCTCGCTGCCGCTCCGTGGGCCAAGCGCGCCATGCCGCGCGGCGGGCAGATGGACGGCTATTTCTACATCATCAGCGGCCGCGCGGGCCCGTTCGCAGTCTTTAGCGACACGTGGCGCAGCGCCGACGGCATTCACTGGGCGTGCATGTCGAAGCAATCGGGCTGGGGCAAGCGCTGCTATCCGGAGGTCGACGTTGTGCAGGGTCACCTGATACTGAACGGCGGGCAGAGCCTGACGACGTTCTATAACGATGTCTGGCGCTCGGCCGATCAGGGCAGCACCTGGGAACAGGTCTGCGCCGATGCCCCGTGGGGCGTGCGTGCCGGTCATCACAGCCATGTCATGGACGATGAGATTTATCTGTTCGGCGGTGCGCGCAATTCCCGCGACCGGATCTTTTACCCGGAGCTCTGGGTCAGCAAGGACCTCGGCGAAACCTGGGAATTGCGGGCCGAGTTGCCCGCGGATATGGGCCGGGCCGGCATGCAGGTTTGCCACATCGACGGCACGCTGTATTTCATGGGCGGCGATCACGACAAGCCGGTGTTCCTGCCCAACTGGGCGGGCCGGCGCAATGATGTCTGGAAATCTGATGACAAGGGCGCGACGTGGGAGTTGCTCGGTCATGCGCCCTGGACCCCGCGCACCGGTCACCAGGCTGTTGCGCATAACGGCAAGATCGCTGTGATCGGTGGCCATATCCCGGGACCGAAAGGTGATCAGTCAAAGATTCAGTCGATCGCGCACGACCTGTGGCTGTGGGACCCGCAGGATGGTATCGACGGCTGGCAACTCGTCACCAATAACGTCTGGGGCTGCGAGGACAAGGGCAGCCACGGCAAGAGTGATTTTCGGATCGAAGTCCGGGACAACAAGATCTGGACCTTCGGCGGCGACCGCGAGCGGTTCCTGCCGTGGCCGATGGACAACGATGTCTGGGTCGCCGATTGGCCCGCCGTTTAGAAATTGGTGTCAGACACCAATTTCCCGAACGTCACCGCGCATACCTGCATGGCGGCATGAATTTGGTGTCTGACACCATTTTCCGACCGACGCCATTTCTAATCGACATCGCACCCGATTGAGCTTGATTTGCGACTTGATGGCGGTGTTAGGATCGCACGATGGCGAATAAAGTCAAAAAGGTGTACGAGCAGGCGCTGAATCTCAATGAGAAAGAGCGACAGAAGTTGATTCAGTTGCTTACGGAATCCGCTGGTGATGACGAGTCGAAAGCCGAGGTCGAGCGTCGGTGGAATGAGGAGGCGACCCATCGGTACCAGGATTACAAGAACGGCAAGGTTGAAGCGATTCCTGCCGATGAAGTCTTTCGACGACTGGAGGAGCGCTTCACGAAATGAAGGCTCGTTTCCTGCCCGCCGCGACACTTGAGCTCAATGCCGCAGCTGATTACTACGAAGCAGTTGGGCCGGATCTGGGCATCGAATTCCGACAGGAAGTACGCAGCATTGTTGCGTTGATCGCACGTCATCATCGGATCGGGCTATCCGTCAATGCGGGCACAAAGACAGTGCTGCGTGAGTTTCTGCTGGACAGATTCCCGTACCGACTCGTCTATAGTATCGATGCAAACGGCGTCGTAATTGTAGCTCTCGCGCATCAGCACCGTCATCCAGGTTACTGGCATGGCCGCGTCGAGGAATCGACTCCCGCCTGTGAAATCCCGCTCGCCGCCTGATTAGATTGGTGTCAGACACCGGAAATCAGGCACGGAAATGTGCGTCTGACACTATTTCTCTGCGGATTATAATGGCCTCATGTGGCTACTGATCATGGGTTTTGTGCTGTTCTTCGGCGCGCACCTGTCACCCGGGGTGTTCGGGCTGCGCGCCTCGCTCGTGCAGCGGTTCGGCGAGAAGCGCTTCCGGGGGTTCTATGTCGCTACGTCGGTGACCGGCATGATCTGCCTCATCGCCGGCAAGGCAATCGCGCCGCACGTCGATATCTGGTTGCCGCCGCCCTGGGCGCCGAAAGCCACGTTGGTTCTGGTCGCGATCGGCTTCATCTTGCTGATGGCGCTGTTATTGCCGACCAACCTCCGCCGGCTCACGCGTCATCCGATGTTATGGGGCGTGGCGTCATGGTCCGCCGGGCACCTGTTGGCGAACGGTGATCTGGCCTCGATGATCCTGTTTGGCGGGTTCGGCGCTTATGCGCTGATCAGTATCGCGTCGCTGACCCGGCGCGGCGTGCAGAAGGCGACGACGACCTATGCAGCGTGGCAGGACGCCGTCGCGCTGGCCGCGGCCGGCATCGCCTACGCCGCCATGTTGCGCGCGCATCCGTATCTGTTCGGCGTGTAGACGCCGCTCAATCGGGCATCTCAATTGGTGTCGGACACCGATTTCTATTTCTCGAACATCACGACCCATTTCAGTATGGCGGCATGTAATTGGTGTCTGACACCAAATCTTCAGCAGGCCGAGGGAATTCCGCTCAAGGTCAAGCCGACTTAATTAGTGTCTGACACCACTGCTGTCCCATCAAGTCACCGGTGTTTGATCTGGATCAGAGCTGGAATCGTTCATGCGTAAAGATCGCGCACGGGCCGACATGACGGAGCGGCACCTTTCCGAGACACGCCGTGAACACGTCCGTGTGTATAGACCGGAGACATAGGTAACACACTGTTCGGAGACATGGGTAACACTTATTTTGACGGCATGAGTCCTGAGAATGGAGAGGATCATGCCCTGGCAAGAGGTGAATACCGTGGATCTGAGACGAGAATTCGTGCA
>JAJFJS010000103.1 GCA_021773815.1 Gammaproteobacteria bacterium | reverse complement strand
AATTACCATAATTTTTCAGAAACTGGGCGCGCCGCCATTAATGATGCGGTATTCGAGTCATTAAAACCGGGCGGGCTTTATGGGATTATCGATCATACTCGCCGTCACAATGAGCCAACGACAGTCGAGAACTGGCGCCGTATGGATCCGGTATTGGTTATACGCGAGGTTCAGGCTGCCGGATTCATGCTATTGGATTTTTCCGGGCTGCACTATCGGCCAGACGATGAACTTCGATACGAAGTTGGGCGACACTCAGTGACTGGCAACACAGATCGGTTCGCATTGCCTTTTGAAAAACCCAATTGACCGTCTATATCCAATAGCTCCAACAACCCCAACACCTTGCGGAGTGCAGAGGCAAAGTGTAATAAAAACCGGCGGTTAACCTTGTAAGAGTTGTTGGACATATTGAGCCCCAACACCCTCCAACATGTTGGCTAGAAAATATTCATTTTGAGAACGACTTTGGTGCCCATATTGGTGCCCGATCCAGGATCATCTACCGCCATCTATGGAAACCTACGGTGTTAAGAAATCACTGGTAAAGGGTTGATTGCATTACGATGGATCAGGTTGGTATACGGATTTTCTGTTCTGAAAATCCGCGTGTCGGTGGTTCGATTCCGCCCCTGGCCACCATTTCCGATGTCGAAATGGGTGCATTTCTCCTTAAGCATGCCTTAAGAATGCCCAGCTAGCCTCGTGTCGCCTCCGCCGGTGATCGGCTAATTCGCTCGGGCTTCAGCAATGCCAAGTCTGCGTTCTCCGTTTACGTTGTCCGCCACCACGATCGTGGTTTTCACCGCAATCTTTCTGGTGCTTACCGGTAACCATGCCTTCTTCGTGAAAATGCTGGAGGTGTATCCCTGGAGTGTGGGCAACTTCGGTTTTCTGTTATCTGTCAGCGTGGGGTTTACCTGTGTGCTGATCGTTCTGATGACGCTGCTCGGCAGTATCGTTCCGGTACGGGTCGTCGCCAGTGCATTCATCCTGATCACAGCAATGTTGGGCTATTTTTCGGACCAGTTCGGTGCCGTGATCGATACGGGAATGATTCAGAATATTCTCGAGACAGATACTGCCGAGGCTGCGGATCTTTTCAATAGCGGATTAATACTTCGAGTTCTGTTTCTCGGCGCCTTGCCGGTCTTTGTTTTGTGGCGCCTGCCATTTTCCCGTGCCGCCCGTGGCCGTGAACTGTTTCGCAAGATTCAAGCTGCCGGTGGTGCGGTTGCCATCATTGTAATCTGCCTGTTTTCTTTCAGTGACGCGTACTCGGGGTTTTTTCGTCTGCATAAACCCTTGCGGTACTACAGCAATCCGACCTTCGCTCTGTACTCTGCCGGGAGAATGCTGATGAGCGCCGGTGGAGTCGCTGAGTCGGGTCCATTGATTCTGGTGGCTGAGGATGCAGCGATTCCGGTTACCGATACAGACCGTGAACTGATCATCATGGTAGTCGGGGAAACCGCGCGTGCCGACAGGTTTTCGCTGAACGGCTACGGGCGTGAAACGAATCCGGAATTGGCCAAAGAGCAGGGCCTGGTCAGCTATACTAATATTTCTGCGTGCGGAACGTCTACGTCAGTATCCGTGCCGTGTATGTTTGCGTTGGATGGTTATGAAGAATTCGATCTTCGCCGGGCAAAGAATACGGAAAATGTTCTTGATGTCCTGACGCGCGCCGGAGTCAGTGTCCTGTGGCGAGATAACAATTCCGGTTCGAAAGGTGTGGCGACACGAGTAGTTTTCGAGGACTTCTCACATCCGGACCGAAATCCGGTTTGTGACGGCGAATGCCGCGACATCGGAATGCTGAATGGCCTGCAGGAATTCATCGATGGGACGCGTGGCGATATTCTTATCGTGCTGCACCAGATGGGCAATCACGGGCCGGCGTATTTCAAGCGGTATCCGGCGGAATATGAGCGATTTGTACCGGCCTGCCAGTATGAAGAACTGTCCCGCTGTACGGATGAGGAGATTGGCAATGCCTACGACAATGCCATTCTCTATACCGATCATTTTCTCGCTCAGGTCATCCGCTTGCTGCAAGAAAATACGCCGCAGTATGAAACGGCCATGCTCTATGTCAGCGACCATGGTGAGTCGTTGGGTGAAAAGGGGCTGTATCTGCACGGAATGCCCAATATGCTGGCGCCTGACGAGCAGACCGAAGTGCCGGTCATCGTATGGGTGGGAGATACCTCCGACATCGAGTTGACCAGTGCGCTGGATGTCAGACATGTGGAAAATTCTCACGATGCCGCTTTCCATTCATTGCTTTCTGCATTCGAGGTGGATACCGAAGTTCTGTCGGCGAAAAAGACCCTGTTTGTGATTAATGAGCGCGGCTAACAGCCGCAGAAATATCTTAGGGGCATTGTGCGGACTCATCGTCTGCCTGTTCTGGTTTGAACTCACGCCATTCGATATGTTTCTGCAACAGCTGCTTTTTGACAGCAATGCACAGCAGTGGGTCTGGAGTCGCACGGAACCGGTGACCCGGTTGCTGGTTTATGACGGGCCGCGGGCGTGTCTTGTTGTGCTGGGCGCAGGACTGGTCATCGGCCTCATTGTTGCGCGTTTTTCTCCGGCCCTGAGTCCATACACCCGACAAATTCGGATCGTACTTCTGTCGCTGGCACTGCTTCCGGGGAGCGTCGGCTTGCTGAAAAATGTGACCAACGTCGCGTGCCCCCGAAACCTTGTTCAATTCGGTGGCGAAATTGAATATGTCGGGATCCTTGGAGCGTATTCTCCGCGTGAAAACCCGGTCCCGAAGCAGAGATGTTTCCCGGCGGGACACGCCAGCGGAGGATTCGCTCTGCTATCCATATCTCTCCTGTTCAAGAGCAGGCGCAACCGGCGCCAGGCCTTGTTTGCAACTCTGGCGCTCGGCTGGACAATGGGCATATACAAGATGCTGATAGGGGATCATTTTATCAGTCATACCGTGACAACGATGTTGTTGGCATGGCTGATTGTTCATGCAATCGTTCTGGTGGATATCCGGCTATTCCCGCGTGACTTGATTGCTCTGGAGATACCCTGAGCTGGGCGCGCAGGGGTACTAATTCGGTGCAGACCATGCAAAAGCAACAGTTTCGGTCAATCAGAAGAATAGGCAGAGCCTTTTTCTATTCTCTGGACGGGTTGCGTCATGCTGCAAGCAGAGAGGCGGCATTTCAACAAGAATTGATCCTGATCGCGTTATTGTCGCTGATCGCCATAACGCTGCCGTTTGGCGTCTATCTCAAAGTACAGTTGTTGCTGATGAATATCGCTGTCTTGATCGTTGAGCTGCTGAACTCTTCGATCGAGGTGTTGGCTGACAAGGTTTGCAAGGATATTGATCCGTTGATCAAGCAGGCCAAGGACATGGCCAGTGCGGCGGTATTGTTAACCTTTTTCGCTGCAATCTTATTGTGGTGCTATGCGCTGTACACCCTTTTCCAATAGCGGTCTTGGTATCTATCGATTGATACGCCATTTTGTTGCCGGTATCAGGAAGATAGCGCGCAGGCTGTTCAGTGAACCGTCGGTTCCTGGTCAACGGGGCAGCCTGCAGTATTAGCCGTCCCCGGTTCGCTTTTCAGTGTGGCCGCCTGCAATTCGATGGAGAGTTTTCCGACTATTCTGGCTTTTCCGGAGATGCGCAGGGGCAGGCGAGTATTCGGGTCGAGTAAAATCTCTATATCGCGACTGAGACCGAGGAAATCAAATTCCATGTCGTCGTTCGCGGACATCGCCCTGGGGGTAAGGCGAAACAGCAGCGCTTCCTTTGGATGCCGGCCGGCAGTCAGCGTTCTGGCGAAATCATTCCCTTTTATCGCATCATCAAAGCTGACGAATCTGTCGGCGGTGATCGTCAGACGGGCGATCCGCCGACGAGCATAAACGACCAATTCAATGGTGTCCCCCGGTTGGCTCATGTCTGAAGCCGAGATGATGTACAGCAGTCCGATCGGGTCAATAATTCTTTCACCGGAAGCGGTCGGCGGATAGTCGCGCATGCCGGATTCCGTCTTTGACCATGTCTCGGCAGCGGCATCTTCCTCGCCCCTGTCAGGGTGACGCGTCCAATGAAATGCGCCTGTGTCGGTATAGCGATAGGAGCGCTGACGATGCCGACGCCCCTGGTCCAGTACGCTGTACTGTAGTGCCGCACCGCTCTGCGCGTCCATCCATAGCGTAGCCGTCGAGCGGATGCCCAGACCCTCTGAGTCGATTGTCAGGACAGCGGTGTCCGGGCCTGCCAAAACCGGAGTTCCCTGATCCGGTGACAAGAAAGCCATGCACGGGGTTTCTGCTACGGACACGCGGACCTCGGTCGAAGCAGTCAGAAAAAATTTGGTGGCTTTCAGGCCGATATGCGTCCAGCCGACGCGCCCCGGATCCAGTTGCCATTCACTGTTGATTGCCGGTTCGGCAAAACTGTTGTCGGCAAGACCAAGCCAGATACCCAGAGCGATCAATGCGAGCAAGAAAGGTCCGCGAGATGACATTGTCATTAACCGGCCGTATTCATTGATCATATTCTAACCGGGATTAATGGGTTCGAACCGGGTTTACCGACCACAATATACATGCCGGATTGGCCGGCGCTCCGGGGCGCCTGCATTCGTGTCGAATCCCTGGTTATCTGTCGTCCTCGAAAAGAATCTGCGGCATTCGGAATCAAATGCAGAACGGCGTGTCGCGCTACATTTCGTCATATTGAATCGTCAATTCAAGTCGCTGAAAGTCCGTATGCAGATAATTCATTTTTCCCCCGACCACCATCCCCGACACCGGAGTGCCATCGCATACAGCATGATGGCGTGAGCAAGTATCAATGTTATCCATTTGAGCGCGCTGACCGCGGCTGTGGTCCGTGCCAGAGGATCGAGGCGCGTCGGGAAGGCGCTGATCAGCGTGATGCCGAGCGCATTCTCCGTGAGATCGGCAAGCATCGGGATCAATGCAGCCAGGTTCAGCAGCCGGCGCGGGTCGTCCGCCGCGCATGCCCGGCGCAGTGCGACGCTGGTTACCGCGACCAGAAACCCGGTGTAGACCAGCGCCCAAAGGGGATCCAGCCCCAGCCGGAAATCGACGTAGTGCGCCCGGCCGGCGTCGCCCCAGGTGGCGATCTGCGTGTAGAACTCATCGGGCGTATAAAAAAGATGGCCGTCGGGGGATCCCCAGTCGCCGGCATAGGTTTGTACGAGCTCGCTTTCCGGGATCATGACCCACGTGATGAATGCGGCATATAGCGCGATCGACCCCACGATCGTGTAGGCGCTCGAGAGGCGATATAGCCATGCAGACAGGGTGTTCATCACGATGATTTTCTGGCCTCCCCGGGCCTGCGGATTGATTGCGCTGCTCCGGTAACCGTTTCATTCCGCTCCGATGCGCAATCCTCCTTACCATAACGAAACGCGAACGCGTCTGCCGCGCATCACGCGGGATGCAGGCGCGTTGACGCGATTGCCGGGGCCGATATCCAGCGGGTTGCGGACCGATCTGAAGATCAACTGCGCCATGCCGGGCCGCTGGTGCGAAGCGATCAAGGGACACGGGGAGCAACTGCCCGTCTCAACGGCCTGTCAGTGCGATGTCTCGGAACTAACCTGCCCGACCGCAGTTACCTGCAATTGGTGACTGTCTGATTGAACCTTATGGAAGCGGATCGCTGCCCGGAATATCGTAGCCGCCCTCTGCATACTCAGATGGAACCAGTAAATCCTCGATTGCAGGCAGGACGTTTCTCAGTATGGCCTCACCATCCTCGCTTTCCACCAATCCGACCAGGATGTAGTTTCGCCACCGGATGCCCTGCACCATGATCGCGTCGGAATGCCACTGTCGCCAGGTTCCGGATTTTCGAAACAGCTTGGCTTTTGGTGCCCGTTCATCGATCTGCGAAACGAATTTGTGGTGCAGTCTCGGGTCGACGAGTTTCTCCAGCATCTGATTGGAACGCTCCTGGTTTATCAACTTCCCGTTCGCAAGCTGATAGAACACCCGGCATACCTGGGTAGCTGTCGCGCCGTGCGAGATATTGTGCATCGGATCGCCTACCCGTGGACCCGACGATGCATATCGTTTGCCCACCCATAAGCCACCCCCGCGCGATTCGTCGTAAAAGCCGTATTGCGGATCGCGCATGACAGCCTGAATCTTTTTCATGGTGATTCTTTCGATCATGCGGGTTGCGGCCGAATTACTGGACACGCGAATCATGTCGTTGAGGTCTTTATTGATCGCATCCGTTTCCACGAGCGACCCGTCCTCGAACGAAACGTAGGCGGCAACCAGGATCGCGATCTTGGGCAAGCTCGCCGCATACATCATCTGGTTGCCGTTGACACGGGCGAAACGCACAGGTTCGCTGCCCATGTCGACCACGCAAATAGCCATTTTTCTGTTCTTGATCAGCTTCCGCCATTGCGCGTTCTCGTTCAGTCGCGTCTCGAGAGCGGTTTGGAACTCGGGGTCGATGCGATCGTACAGTGGCTTCCATTCTTCTGCCGCGCCGCTGGCAGTCATTGTTGCCAACAAGGCCAACACGGGGAGAAAATTCTGGAATTTCATAATGAATACCTATTTCGGCACCGGTAGCGGCGAGTTCTCGACATAGGCTGCGGACCAGCGTTTATGTTCGTGGTACAGGTACATGCTCAAGCCTATCCACGCCAGCACCAGGAAAATATTGACCACGATAAATCCCTTGTTGTCCAAATGTATCACCCGGGTGCCGATCAGGATCGTCAATGCCGCAAGGCCGTCGCCCAGTCGCACGAATACAGTATCTACCGTGGGTTTGGCCTGGTACAGCATTTCCTTGGTAGTTGGCAGCCAGAGCATATGTCGCGCGGTGTTATTGACAGAATAGTTACTCGAATTCTCCGCCACTTTCACGATTTTGATGAGCCCGAGAATCGGCGCGATCGCCATCGTCGCATAGGCGGCGAGAGAGACGAACGGGGTTGCCAGCAGTAGCATGCGCATGCCGCCAAACCGCAAGATTCGCGACACGAAAAACGCCTGAATGACCAGGGTAAAAAGATTAATCCAGAAATACAGGTCGCCGTAGAATACCGTCGTGGCTTCCTGCAGGGCCTTGCCGAAGCCTTCCGGCGTAGTATTCAGGTCAGCAAGACTATTGCTCAGACTTTCCTGTACGACTCCGAACAGAATGTTATCGCCGCTTGCGACGACCCAGCTAAAAATAAGAATCATGAACGCCGTTGCCGTGAGATATCGATGGCGAAATATCAGCTGATAGGCTCCCTCGTTCGTGGGGGCGGCCGGTTCGTTCCAGCGATTGGTTGTCCATTCCGACGGGCTGCCGTATGTGCCTCGATGGTCCGACCAGTTGGCCAGGGCAATGGCGGCAACCAGGGGTGCGATGGCGAACAGTGTCAGATCGAACGCATTGACGGCCTCCAGAGAGACCAATTGCTCGCCGAGCCAGGACCCGACGACGGCGCCACTGGCCGCGCCGACCGCCACGATCGGAAAAAGTCTTTTACCGCGCTCGGCGCCGTAAAGATCCGAGCAGAAGGCCCAGAACTGAGCAACCAGCGTGACGCTAAAGATGCCGACAAACAAATAAAACACGACACCGGCGTACGGCATCATTTCAAAGGGCAGGCCCGGTTGCGTCAGCCAGAAAAGGACCAGTATGAAGGCAAAGGTCCCGCCGACCGCCGATATCAGTTTTCGGCGGGACAGCGTAGCGGCAAGCAACGCGTAAAAGGGCATAATGCCTACCAGCAAAAGACTTTGTGCGAAAGCCGAATAGGCCTTGATTTCCAGTTTTGAAAGTCCCTGGATATCGGAGATAGCGAGCCAGCCTTCGCGAACCGGCTTGATCAGATAATAGGCAGTGAGAATCAGAAAAATGTTGCCAATGAGAATAGCGCAGGTAACCCCCTCACGGGGCTGGACGTCCGCGAATATTCGCAGAACTCGCTCGAAGGACGAATAGTGTTCCGCGCTGTCGGAATCAGTAGGCATGATTTTACGGGGATAGCGCCTCTGCTGTTGTCATGGGCGCTGTTTGGCGTCTCATTCGGCCAGACCGCGGCTCAGGCAGGTCCTCTCGACTCGCCTTCGTCGGTAGTATTGAACGAGGCGAGGAATATTGTCCAGCAGATGATGTTGAATCCTCGCGGGCCTTACAGTCGCATACTCTGGTATTGCAACGACGGTACTACGCAAAGCCCCGTAGCGTATGCCTGCAGCGAAAGAGGCGGTGGCAAACAGCACGCGGAGTACTCCGCCCAGAGAAATCGGCTGGCCGAGTTGGGTTGGTCCGTCGGTACGATTTTTGCTGCGGAAAATTTTGCCGGCATGCTCGACTCGCAGCCGAGGGAGCAGCGTTTTCGCGAGCTCGCACTGGAGCGCTATCTTGTCGATACCGACGACGGATGGGTGCTGCGTCGGGCGCAGACATACCGCGGTCGGGTTCAGGTCGAAGATGAAATTGTCGCCGGGCAGGCGATATTGCTGGACGCGCTGTCGGATTGGAACTGGGCTGGGGACCGCTACCTGCTGATGCGCGAGCTCGTCAGGGTGGTGCCACACGGACAAGAAACAGACCTGTCACGACGGGTAAGGCGCGAAGCGGTCGAGCTTGCCGAGCGCTTTGCCGGGGCGGAAGTCTGGCGCGTTGAAATCCATACGGCGCCCAGTTCCACAACAGCCGACAGGTTGCGCGGTTGGGCGCGCGGCGTCGACGAAGCAGAGGTCGCGGCGCTGGCGAACAGTCTGTCCGATGACCTGGATCAGCTCTATGGCGCGAGCGGGCGTCGTGCACGACTGCATAACCAACTCGGGCGGCTTGGTCCGACCCCGCAAGCGACGGACTGGCGCGACGACGTAGTACGACATCTGGATGCGGTCCCTTACGACCGGGTCCTCGGGCTGTGCGCGGCGTCCGATCGCGCCCGCGCTTCGTTGTTGGCCACGCTCGAACCGCTGCATCGGCTATCGTTGCTGGATTCGTTGGCGGGACTGGATACCGAGGTTCGACTCTCTTTTGGTGAAATGCGTGCGGAGCGTGAACTGCCCCGGGCGGACCTGATCAGTCTGACCCGCGCGCTCCTGAATTGCGCATATGGTTCAGGCCTGGTGTCAGATCGCGAACGAACATCGGCCGCCGCGGCCCTCAACTTTGCCGGCGACGCGCGCGTTGCGCTGGCCCGGTATGAAAACGGGCTGTCTCAACTAAGGCGCGTTCCCGGCTGGGCCGCCGGTACCGTGCGCTACACGTTTGCCGAAGCGCTGGTCGACTACGTTGCACTAGATGCGCGCGCGGTCCGTTTTACGGATGACCTGTTGCGCGGTTCGCCGGTCTGGATGCTGGGTGATGTCCTGCGGGTTCTCAATCGTGACCTCAGTACGCTGACCGGCAGCGAGGTCGAGATCGCAGGTCAGAAAATTGATACCGCTATCGCGTTGAATCCGGGTATTGCCCGCGGACGATTGAGGATTTTCGAAACCATTGATGCCGCAGAATCCGCCAACATAGCCTCGAGCGATATCGTAGTGTTGCCTGAGACCATCGCGGAGCTACAGCCGGTCGCCGGGATCCTGACGTTGGGCGAGGGCAATGCGCTTTCACACGTTCAGTTGCTGGCGCGCAATTTCGGTATTCCCAATGTCGCGGTCGACATGGAAACCATCGATCTGATCAGGCCGCTGGCGGGACGCGACGTGATACTGGTTGCGAGCTCGAGCGGCGATGTCATTCTTCGTTCCGCCGACGAGGCGGCGGGCGTCGCCCACCTGCTGAGCGCGGCGCAGCGGTCGGGCGATGAGGTGCGTATTACCGTGCCTGCGCCGGATCTTGAACTCGTCGACATTTTGCACCTGGCTGACATCCGACGCGAGATGTCGGGCCGGATTATCGGGCCGAAGGCGGCCAACCTCGGTGAACTCAATCAAATGTTCCCGAGACGGATCGCGCCCGCACTGGCCATCCCTTTCGGGATCTATGCCGCGCACATGGAACACAGCGGACTGATGCCGCGCATTCGGTCTGCGTATGCGGCGCTCGCTCGCGGTGATATGAGCCGGCAGGAACTGGACGCCGAACTCGCACAGGTCCGCGCGGCGGTCGCCGCATTATCCCTGATGCCCGAAACTCGCGCGCAGCTGACCGAGGCCATGGAGCGAGAGTTCGGTGAGCCGGGCAGTTACGGGGTGTTTATCCGCTCCGATACGAACGTCGAGGACCTGCCGCAGTTTACCGGGGCTGGGCTGTCGGAAACGATCCCAAACGTGGTCGACCTCGATGCACAGCTTGCGAGCATCCCACGGGTCTGGGCGTCGGTCCTGAGTCCGCGTGCGCTCGCGTGGCGCTCCAGCCTGTTGACGAACCCGGAGCAGATTTTTGCCTCGGTGCTGTTGATGCAAAGCGTTCCGTCGGAAAAATCCGGCGTGCTGGTGACGGCGAACCTGATGACGCCGAACGAACCCGGATTAACGGTGTCTACCGCTTGGGGCGTCGGCGGGGCCGTTGCGGGAGAAGCTGCCGAGGGCGTGGTCGTTACGCCAGCCGGGCAAACGGTATTGATGTCCGAGGCGAAGGCGCCCTATCAGCGTCGAATCGCCGCGACCGGCGGCGTCGAGTGGTTGCCGGCGGTGTCGGGCGCTGTCCTGACAAATAGTGACATCGTGCAGTTGCGAGAGCTCGCTGCCGAGGTCGATCGCATGCTCGAGCCGGTGACCGACGAACATGGGCGCAAGCGTCCGTGGGATATCGAGTTTGGATTCGTCGAAGGCGAGTTGACGTTGTTTCAGATTCGTCCCCTCGTAGAGAGATCCAATGAGCGCGCGACCCAGATCATTAGCACTCTCAGGCCCGCTGGCGGGACCCGCAGCACGACCGGCGTTTCTGTCGACATGACAAGCCTGCCTGAAAGGTAATGTGATGAATAAGGTCAGCGGTGTTTTGGTCAGCACTATTTGTTGTGCGGGGCTGCCATTCGGTACGGCACACCCGTATCCGCTATACGGTGAGCCGGAGGCTGGCATCCGTCGCCTCGAAGGCTACGCACTCGTTCAGCAGGCGCCGACCGGGCCGAAGCTGCCGAGCGGTGCGTTGTGGAGCAGCGAACGCATCCGCCTGCACCTGGTGGACTATGACGGGCCGGATTTCGATGTGCTTGAGCAGGACGAGGAACTTGCGGCGGCGTTGTCCGAGATGTTGCGCCGGAGAGACCCGAGCTACAGCATGGTGCTGGTCGATTTTTCCGACGCAACGGATATACGCTGGGCAGGGCTGCGGCCTGACCTGAAGCAGAATCCCGGCAGTATCGGAAAACTTCTGTGCATGGCGGGTCTGTTTCATGCGCTAGCGCAGGCCTATCCGGACACCGATGTTCGTGCGGCCGTCCTCGCTGGTGTCGAATCGAGAGCAGGCGACTGGGTCAACGATGAAATTCACCAGGTACCCAAGTGGGACGCGGATCAGCAGCGGAACCTGTTTTCCGTACTGAACGAGAACGATCAGTTTCGACTGGGCGAATGGATTGACCACGCGATATCCGCGTCCGCCAATGGCGCCGGAACGATCATCTGGCGGGAGGCGATGTTGCTGCGGCATTTCGGCAGCGCCTATTCCGAACTCACGGAGGCTGAGCGTACGCGATTTTTTTTGCAGACACCCAAATCCGAACTGGCGGTGCTGGCGAGCGCGGTCGTGACGGAGCCGTTGACGGAAGCTGGCATCGATGTGGCGAATCTTCGGCAGGGATCGTTCTTTACCGGAAATTCCAAGCGCAAGGTTCCCGGCGTTACGTCTTATTCAACGCCGCGGGAACTGGCTCGCCTGTTGTTCCGTATCGAGCAGGGGCGTTTGGTTGACTCATGGTCCAGCCTGCAGATGAAAAAGTACATGTACCTGACCAAGCGTCGCTATCGGTATGGTTATGCGCCCGAACTTGCAGATTCCGCATTGTTCTTCAAGAGCGGGTCGCTCTATTCCTGCCGTCCGGAGGAAGGATTTCGTTGCGGCAAGTACATGGGCAACGTGCAAAACCTGATGAATTCCGTGGCCCTGGTGGAGGGCGCTGCGCCCTCGGATCCGCGCTATATCGCCGTCTTGATGTCCAACGTGTTGCGCTTCAATTCGGCCTGGGACCATTCGCGGATTGCGGCGGCGACGCACAATATCGTTCGTACCAGGCAGCCTCAGGAACTGCGGGAATCCGCGTCTGACAGGGAAATATCGGACGCCGGAAAAAGCGACTGAAGCCGGGCGACGATATCGGCAATGCGAATGGTTCAAGCCGGAGGTGGACAGCCTGGATTCAAACTTCCCGCGGTACGGTCGGCACTCAGCAGCCTCATTCTGAGGCGCTTTTTAAAAGCCTTGGGACAGGACGTGCATCCCGGCCGGCGTTTTTCGGCCGGGATGCACTGTATTGCCTGCGTTACGCCTTAGCCGGCGCGACGCCGCACCCAGCCGAGCAGGCCGAGTGCGGAACCGAACAACCAGACCGCGGCCGGTACCGGTACCGGCGCTGCCAGCGGGTCACCGTCGACGACGGCCCAGGCGTGGTAGAGCTCGGACTTGCCGTTCGGGCGCTGGGCGCCGGACGGGAAGCCGAAGTACCAGGCTGAACTCGTGTCGGTCACGACCTCACTGTCGGTCCAGTACAGGAACTCGATGAGGTTCGTGAACGGCCCGGAGTTTGCCAGTCCGAAATTGGGCTGCGGGAAGCTGCCGTTCGGATAATAGAACGCGACGTTGCCGAGCGTGTTGTAGAACATATCGACCATCTCACCGTTGGCCGTGTCGATGTTGTAGCCGCAGTCGCCGCCACTGGTATTGAGCGGATCGGCGCATCCGTCGTTGCCGACATCGATCATCGTCGGCAGTCGCCAGCCGGTAATGTTCAGGAGCGAGCTCGTGTTGAGCGTGCCGACCCAGGTCATCGCGTTGTCCCACGTCATGCGGCCGTCGGCGTCATAATTGGTCGTCGCCGCATAGTTCGCATCCGCGAGCCACGTGATGTTCAGCGCGTCATCCCAGTAGGCCTGATAGTCGGTGCCACCGGACGTAGCCGGTGCCCGGCCGATGAGCGCTGCCTGTGACGCCGCACTGACGGCAAGTAGCATTATTGCAGTAAGAATTTTCATTTTGTTTGTCCTCGCGCGGCCTTACCGGCCGCATGTGCAAAGCTGAACGGTGGATCGCAGGAGTCCGGACAGAATCCCGGTCGCCCCTGCGTCCATGGGGTTGTCACCCATCCGTACTCAGCTCGCTTTGCGGCGCATCCAGCCCATCAGGCCGAGGGCCGAACCGAACAGCCAGACGGCTGCCGGCACCGGCACCGGTGACGCGGTGAATTGCAGCGTGTAGCCCTGCGTGAACGGGCTGGTTGGGCTCTCGCTCAGCGCCCGCTGGATGTAGATCGTCAGCGCCGAACCGGCGATGCCGACTGTCACGAGGTCGCGACCGTTCGGATCGGTACCGGTGCCCAGCACCGCGGCGCCGAACTCGGAGATCGTCGTACCGCAGAAAGCACCGGCGATCTGGGTGCAGGTCTGCGATGTCTTGGTCACCGAATTGCCGCCGACCGTCGTCGTCAGGTCCCAGAGCACGTCGTACTCGTTGCCCTGCTGGGGACCGCCGTGCCAGCCGGCGCCGGTCACCGTCACGGCGTTGCTGATGGTATTGACCGTCGCCTTGGCGGCCGTGGCCGGGTTACCGGTGCCCTCGAGCGTGCCGTAGCAGGTCGTGCAGGCGCCCGGGAACTTCGGGTTCACGGTTGCGTCGTTCGTCACCGTCCACTGGGCGCCGCCCAGAAAGGTGTTGGTGTACGTGATCTTCTCAAGGTCGTACTGGACCGTGGCGGCCGAAGCGGCGGACCCGATCAGCAGAAGCACTGCGATTGCGATTAGTTTTTTCATGGCAAATCCCCTTACATTGGCTCATTAAAATAGACCCGGCAGTTCGACAACCCGGGCGCACAAGGGCGCACCGAGCCGCTCTCCACGAACTGGCGAACGACGTACAAAAGAAACAGGCAACAGGCCTGCCCGGATTTACCCCCGGTCTGGTCTCTTCGAGTTAGTTTGTTGCGTCATCGGCTGAAGACCATGGCAGTCAGCCGGGTAGTCGCGGCTATTGGTAGCAAATGGCGCCGAATGTGACAAGCATCACGGTGTTAAGTTAAGTCGGCGCTATGGACGGCCGCGGTTTTCGGCCGTGCAGCATGCGACGTCGGTCGGCAAATTCCGCAAAGAATCGTACTAACGAGGCGGCCTGTTTTCAGGTATTGAATCGCTGCCGGAAGTGCGGACAAACAATGCCGCGCGGTGCACCGCGGCGGCGGCCCGGCACCGGGATCCCGTCAGGCCTCGAGATCCACGTTCCCGGCGCTGCTGACTAGTACTGTATTGGCGATACCGTCGGTCAGCACCTCGATCTCCTGGAAGAACTCGATGTGCTCGCCTGGCGTCGGCACCGTGAAGCCGAGCATGACGACGGCGGCGTTGCCGGAGATGCTGATCATGGCCTCGCGCTGGTTCTCGGTCACCATGATCATCGGATCGACGTTGACACGCGCACGCCGCGTGACGTCGACGAGGTGCTCGTAGGCATGCTGGCGGCCCGCTTCATCGGGTACGACATAGATCAGTCGTACCTTGCGGCGTCGGAACTCCGGATTCTGCACCAGCAGGTGCGCGAGGATCAGCATTAGCGGGCCGTTCTGCCGCCCGTGCCACCACAGGTGGATCTCACCGTCCGGCATCGTCCAGTGTTCACCCTGCTGTTCGCTCTTGACGATCACGATGTTTCGCTGCAGCCGGGTGCTGAGCCGCAGGATATCGGAGAAGCGTTCGAGTTCGTCGGGATCGTCGCCCCAGCCCAGCAATACTGTGTTGGGCCGAATGCCGCCGACGCCATGGCATTGCAGCAGAGACTTGATGCCTTCGAGCAGATCCTCGTCGACGACGACGGCCGGGAATGCCGCCAGACCTTCTTCGGCGATGGACTGGCGCAGTAACCGTTCGGCCTGCTGCGTGCGTTCGAGCCGGTCCTCGACATCGCCGCTGATGACCTGGCCGAGCGACAGCACACCGTGGCCGGCCGTCAGCCAGTAACCGAATTCCGCCAGTTGCCGCCGACCGGCGCTGCCGCCGCTGAGCGCCAATACGATCGGCCGCCAGTTCTTCGGGTGCATCGGTTCGGCCTCGAGCCGCAGCAGCGCCTTGCGCGCACTCTCGAATGCCAGCCCGCTGCGCACGTCTCCCCAGCGCGCCTCAATGCCCGCGCGGCGGATGAGCCAGTACAGGCCGGCGATGGCCAGTACCGATACGACCGCCCACAGCGGGTCCATCAGCAGCATCGCGATGCCGCAGCCCACGGTTCCGGCCAACGCGAGACCCCAGTGCGCAAAACGAAATCGCGGCCGGAAACTCGGGTTGCGTGAATACAGTTCGTAAAAGCAGGCGAGATTCAGCGTGCCGTAGGTCACCATGAAAAACATCGTGATGATTGGCGCGATGGCGTTCAGATCGCCGAGCAGGATCGCCGCCTGGCTGACAATGGCCGTCAGGATGATGGCCCGCCGCGGCTCGCCGGCGTCGCCGCTGCCTTTGCCCAGAAAACGCAGCCGCTTGAAGATGTTATCGCGCGCGAAGGCCTGCAGGATGCGCGGCGCGCCCATCATGCTGCCCAGCGCAGATGATAATGTCGCCGCGAGCACGCCGGCGACGATCAGGGCCGGCCATGCGGCGATATCGTTCATGATGAAATTATTGGCGATGAGTTCGCCGCGTTCGACGCTGCCGCCGAGCAGAAAGATCAGTCCCAGGTAGACGGCGCCGGTCGTCAGGATCGCGGCAAAGGTGCCGATTGGCAAAGATTTTCCCGGATCGCGCAGGTCGCCGCTCATGTTGGCGCCGGCCATGATGCCGGTGGCCGCGGGAAAGAACAGGGCGAACATGACGAGGAATCCCTGCCCGGACGTATAGCCCGGGCCGATGTTTGCAGCCAGCCGCGTCCACGTGAAGTGATCGGCCGCGCCGAGCGTGAAGGACACGATTGCGAGTACCAGTATCGCGAGAATGGCGTACTGGATACGGATCGCCCAGCCGGCGCCGACGATCACGGTCGCAAAAACGCCGATGTTCGCAATCGTGGCGACGCTGCGCTGGCCTATGCCCAGGTTCTGGCCCAGTTCCGGGAACGCGGCCGTGATCGCCTCGGAAAAACCGATGACGTACATGGCCACCGACACCGCCTGCGCCATAAAAAACACGAACGCGATGCCGCCGCCAAATTCCACACCGAGACTGCGGCTGATCAGGTAATAGGCGCCGCCGCCCTTAACCCGCGTGTTGGTGGCGATCGCCGCGAGTGACACGGCCGTCAGCGTCGTGATCGACTTGGCCAGCAGCAGGATCAGCAGCGTGTGTACCACGCCGGCCTGTCCCGTGATCTGCCCGAAGCGCAGGAACATGATGACGCCGAGGATCGTCAGCACGTTCGGGGTGAATACGCCGCCGAATGTACCGAACCGGCCGCTACTTGCGGGGGTGTTGGAGTGGTTTGCCATGCTTGCTGCCGGGTGAGACGTCAGGGCTCGGCGTGGTAGCCGTCAGCGTCCTGGACGAACTCGTTGCCGTTGCGCAAGGCGAGCTCGGCGCGCGTCAGTTCGCGCCCGAGGTAGGCCGCATGGTCGAGCTTGCTGACCCAGCCGTTGCGTATCAGCGTCAGGCAGATGCTGCGCGCACCGGAACCCTCGATCACGCGCAACGGCTCATCCTTGCTATTAAAGTGCTCGGCGGTGATGCCGCGTTCGCCGATGGTGATCCGAAAGTAGCCGGCCTTGTCATTGACCAGTGCATGCGTAATGTTATTGGCCGCGATGACGCGGTTCTCCGGCACGAGATCGCTGCCGTCGGGGGCGACGAACCCGGTCGTGCGCAGCCGCGTGTCGAGGGACAGATCACGCACGCGGGATATGATCGTGTCGATCTGGTCGCAGCCGTTCATGTCGCTGAACTGCACCTGTTTGCGCAGCGCTGCCACGTCAGTGGCCGTGAGGCGAATTTTGGATGCGCCGGCCCCGTTCATCGCATCGCTGAGCTCGTCGGGGGATGCCGTGAATAACGCCCGCAGCGCCGCCAGTGTCGCCGGTTTACGCGGCTCTTCTCCGGCGCAGACCAGGTGCTGAATCGACATATTGCTGATCAACGTGTGCGCGAGTTTTTCGATATCGCCGCGCCCGCCCGTCAATGGGCAGGTCATGCACAGGCCGGCGGGCGCCAGAGCGGCGAGGTCATCGGCCAGCTTTGCGTTGTCGAGCGTCGCCACGACGACGGTGGCGGTTGCATCGACAACGCGATATGGCCCGCGCTGGAACGGCCATTGCGCAGCGTCGCCGTTGCGGCCCGGCGGCCGTTTGATGATTCCCTTGATTCGGCCCAACAGGCTCATCGAATGCGCTCCCTGGCTGGTGATGGGTTGTGCACGACGGTGGCGCCCCGTGCAGATGGGGCAGTCGAGTCGCACGCCGTGATCAACGGGGCCGCGTATCGCCGAACCGGCCGTCGCAGGCGACTCGATGCACCCCCCGTGCATATGGACCAGTGTCGCCAAAGCCGGCCGGTGACACAATCCGGCCGGTCGATTCCGGTGGGCAGCGTCATTACACGAGCCGGTGCAGCATCAGGCTCGCCAGGCTCAGCACGAGGAAGAAGCCGCACATGTCGGTGATTGTCGTAAGCAGCGGGCCGGAGGCAACCGCCGGGTCGATATTAAAGCGCCTGAGGACGAGCGGCACCGTGCCGCCGATAGATACGGCGATAACCGTGTTGGCCGCCAGGGCGCCGCCGACGACGAGGCCGAGTACCGCGTTGCCTTTCCACAGCCACGCGGCAAGCCCGAGCAGGGTGCCGAGCGCCAGCCCGTTAATGATGCCGACGGCGATCTCCTTGACCCAGACGCGGAAGACATCCCGTGGCTGTGCGGCGCCGAGCGTCAGTTCGCGCATGCTCACGGCGACCGCCTGGTTGCCGGAGCAGCCGCTCATGTCGGAGACGATCGGCAAAAAGACCGCCAGTGCGATGACCGCGCTGAGCGTGTCTTCATAGAGCGCAATCACGCTGGCCGCGATCACATTGAGACCGATATTCATCGTGAGCCACGCGAGGCGCCGCCGGGAGCGAACCATGATGGGCATGCTGCGCAATTCTTCACCGCCGACGATACCGGCGACCTTCAGGCTGTCGGCTTCCGCCTTGTCCGCCAGCGCTTCGAGAACGGCGCGGCGGCGAACGATGCCGAGCAGGTTGTACTTGCCGTCGACGACCGGCACGGCGGCAATATCGTGTTCGTCAAAAAAGTGATCGAGTTCGGTCAGGTCGGTTTCCGGCGATACGGTCAGCGCCGGCCGGACAATCGCGCCGATCTTCATCTCGGGATTTGCGAACACCAGGTCGCGGAGTCGGATGACGCCCTTGAGCTTGTGCTTCTTGACGACGACATAGACGTAGTGGACCGTCAGAAACTCATAGTCACCCTCGCGCCCCGTCAGGTCGTCGACGGCGTTGCGGACCGTCGTGCTCATCGGATAGGTGGCAAACTCGGTCATCATCAGGCCGCCGGCCACGTTTGGCGGGTAGGCGATCAGCTCCCTGATCTCGTCCGCATCCTCCTCGTCGAGTTGCTCGAGAATGGCCTCCTTGTCGCGTTCATCGAGCTCGGCAAGCACATCGACGCGCTGGTCACTGGCCATCTCGCCGACGATCGGCGCCACGTCCCGGGCCGGCATTTCTTCGAGCAGGTCTGCGGCATGGGCGTCCGGCAGATCCTCGATCAGATCTGCGGCCCGGTCGGGTGAGATCAGCGACAGCAGCGCGCGCTGCTCGTCGGCGCTCAGGTGCAGTACTAATTCGACCAGTTCGCCGGAATCCAGTGTGTCGAGCAGGGATTCGAGCGCTTGTGGCGGGCTGTCCGAGCGCAGCAGTGCGCGAATGCGATGCCTGGTGTCGTTGTTTTCCATAGGCGTTTTCCTCTTGCGCTTGTCGCTCCCGCGTCTTCGTCCCGGCAGGGCTTCAGCTCACGGTTGCCCAGGGTCCCCGCCGAAATCTTCGTGGCGAGCCTGGCGACGGCGCCACGTCGGGGCCGATTCCCGGCCACTGCCGGCGTTCATTCGGCGCGTGACTGACATCCGGGAGGCGACCTATTGTTTGCACGATCGGCCGTCATTGGCAATGTTCGCCCCGGTGCATGACAACCTGAGGCACGACGACCTGAGGCCCGACGAACCGGGCGGCAACCGTCCCGGTTCATCCTATCATTGGCCTTTGGCGGTGCCGCCGCCGGGGGACGGGCCGGTGGCGCGGATAAGCCGTCGGCCAATGCCGGATTCGGTGCGCATCAGGCACTCAGTTCGGCAATGGCGATCACTTCGCAACCGGGCAGGACGCGGGCGTGATCGGCCAGACCCAGAACATAGCCCGGGCCCCGGGCACGCAGCGTCTCCTCACACGAGCCGAATGCGCTGTAGACGCGGGCGAGCACCTGGTTTGCTTTTACATTCTCGCCCGGCGCAACGGCGAATCGGACCAGTCCGCTGGTCGCGCAGAGCGGACGGTTGGAGTAGGTCAGCAGCTCGCGGTTCGGCGAGCGCGTCGATCGCTGGTCCGGCAGATCGGTCATGCCGAGTTTGCGCAGCGTCGCCAGCACGGCATCCCGGCCGGCCGCAACGCTCTGTTCGACGATGCCGTAGGATCCGCCCGCCTCGATCGTGAACGCCGGCACGCCGGTCTCGACGATGGCGCCGGTCAGCGTATTGCTCAATGCATGATAGGCATCGGAGTCCTCGACCAGTAACAGTCCGGCAGCGCGGGCGATGGAAAACGTCCGTTGCCTGATCTTTTTCGATGAATAGTGCACGTCCGGTTCGATCAGGATATAGGGAACGGAATGTATCCAGTCGTTATGCAGATCGATCACCAGGTCCGGCCCGGTCCTGGTGATGGTATCGAACAGCCGCCCGGCGATGCGTTCACCCATGCTGCCGCTGGCATTGCCGGGAAAGCAGCGATTGAGGTCTTCACGGTCCGTATTGACGAAACGGGAAATGTTCTCGAAACCCATCGAGTTGATCAGCGGCAGCGCGTGAATCACACCGTTTAGCAGACCCGCTTGCTTCAGTCGCTGGAATACCTCGTGCACGATCACGGTGCCGCCGACCTCGTCGCCATGCAGACATGCCGTCAGCCAGACGGTCGGACCGGGTATCTTGCTGTCGAGCGTCAGCACGGGGATGCGGCGCTGGATGATGTCCCGCATCCCGGTGATGTCGATGAGTCGCCGGGTAATTTTCATCGTCGCGGCAGGCTTCGCGCGCAATCGTCGCGCACGGGTCAGGCCGCGCGGCGCGGGCGAACCCGGCCGCGGCGTGCGACCAGCCGTTCATCGCAGGCGCGCAGTATCTCCTGCAGCATCTTCGCGTATGACATGCCGCCGAATTCGGCCATGCGTGCCAGGTGGCCGTCCCAGCACCAGCCGGGATTCGGGTTGACCTCAAGGAGTCGCGGTGTGTTGTTGGCGTCCAGACGCCAGTCGAAGCGCGCGTAATCCTGGCACCCCAGGCGCTGGAATAACTTGATACAACTCGCGGTCAGGAAGCCGACAGTCGCCGCCGGCAAGTCCGCCTGCACCGATTTGATGGTCTTGAAGTAGATTGACTCCTGATCCCATTTTGCCTCGTAGCCGCAGATCCGCGGCAGGCCTTCCGGGAGACCCGAGTAGTCTTCCTCGATGATTGGCAGCACGGTATAGGCATCGGGGGGATTACCGATAATGCCGACGCTGATGTCCTTGCCGGTCAGAAACTGTTCGACCAGGACGGGCTGATCGAACCCGGCCGATTCGCGCACCGTCGCGAGAGCCTGCTCGAGCTGCTGCACATCGTGGCACACGCTGGCCGTCGTGATGCCGACGCTCGAATCGCCAAAGTTCGGTTTCACGATGACCGGAAAATCAAGCGACAGAGAAATGAACGTCACATCCTCCGGAGCGATCGAGAAAGCGGCGGGCACGGGAATATCCATTTCCGTCGCGATACCGCGTACCAGCGACTTGTCGTAACAGTACGCGAGGCATTGCGGATCGCCGCCCGAGTAGTCCACGTTCAGGAACTCGAGCAGGGCCGGGATGTGCAGCTCCTTCGTCGCGTCATTGTTAAAGCCCTCATCACAGAGGTTGAGGAAGAAGTCCGTCTTGTCTGCCTTATTCTGTATGTCAGCGATCAGGCTGTCGTGATTATCGAGATACGAGAACTGATAGTCCGGGATCTGCGCCAGGGCTTTTTTCAGTTCATCGATTGTATGGAAGTCGTCTTCATCGAAGGCGCCGCTGGGTTTGACCGTGTCCGCCCGGCGATGATCGCCCAGCAGTACGGTGACGTTCCGCGCCTTGGTCGGCTCCTCACGCCGGGATGATTCGGCTTTGTCGGAGCGCGCGGTCATGACGATGCGCTGCGCCATCATGCCCAGATCCTGGTTGCGCTTGGAGTCGGTCACCATCTGCTGGCCGGCCGATGGCTGGAACCCGTTGGTCTCCAGCAGCTCCGTCAGTTCCTGTTCGTTGTAGAGTCGTTCGGCGTAAAACTGATCCGCCACGACGCCCTTGTTGGTATGCGTAATGACTTCTCGTGAAATCAGCCGATCCCCGGCTTTCGACAGGGATCGCTCGCGGCACACGAAATAGTTCTTGTCGATCCACTCCCAGCTGCGCGGATCGTAATGGGCCCGCAAATAGTCACCGTCGGTGAAGTCGATCAGCAGCTGGCCGTCGGGGCGCAGTATGCGACGCATCTCCTTGAGTAGCGCGATATCGTCCTCGACAGTTTCGAAATAGCCAAAACTGTTCCCGGCCAGATAGACGATGTCGAACTTGTCGTCCGGGAACCGCAGCTTGCGCGCATCGCCCTCGCGAAAGGTCACCGCATGGCCCTGCTGGCGGGTAATGTTCTTCGCCCTGGAGATCAGGTAGTGCGATCGGTCCACACCGAACAGGTTCCGGTAGCCGCGGCGGGCCAGTTCGAGCACGTGCCGGCCCTGGCCGCAGCAGACATCGAGAATGCAGCTGTCCTGCGGGGCATCCAGCATGGCGAGGAACGCGTCAATCTCGACCGCCGTGATCTCGGGATCCTCGACGACATCCCCATCGGTACGCAGGTAATTGGCGTTGAAGATATTTCGCCACCAGTCCGCCTTAACGTAACTCTCGAGGTCTTCGACCGGCCCGATCGATGCCGGCACCGAGGCTTTGCCGCGGGTTTTGGTGGTCGACTTTTTGTTTTGCCGGTTGGGCTTGGCTGGCATCGTGTGATCTCCGAAATACGTGACGTGCGAGGTATGTGCCGACTGTCGAATCGGGGGTCTGGATCATGCAGGTATTGCCGCCGGGTCGCCGCGAGGGGGCTTGCACGGCGGGCATCAAAATCGCGCGAATTGAGCGCCGAAACCAGGGCTCTGTCAAGAATTTTTTGCGCCTCTGGAGACGGATTGTAACCGATTGAAATCAGAAAAATTATTGCGCGTTTTTCCGGTGGTTCCGGCGGCACGGCAGCGGCTACCGCCGGTCACTTGCGCTTGCCGCGGACTCTCCAGCCGGTTGGAACGAGGGGCCAGTGCCCGGTCAGCTCCGACCCCGGATTTCGCAGGCTCTTGATGTCCGAAACGGTGTACTCCGCATCCGGGTCGAGTTCCCGGATGGCCGCAAGCATCCTCGTCGTGCGACGACGATTGGCGGTGACCAGCAGGACTTCCGCGGGGCGCCCGTCCATCTCGCAATTGAGCGAAACGACCTGGTGACCGGCGTCCTTGAGGCGTGTGGCCAGCCAGCCGTTGCCGCGGTGGGAGATGATCCGCACGAGTTCCTTGCCCATCGCAACCTTCGATTCCAGCCAGATGCCGACGTAGTTGCCGCACGCAAATCCGCCGGCGTAGGCGAACAGCAGGGGACCGTTATCGATCTGGCGCAGCACCTGGCTGGCGGCGACGAGCCAGATCAGTATCTCGACGAATCCGATGGCGGCGGCGAGCGCGGGATAACCGCGAAACACGACGATGGAACGAAACGTGCCCAGGGTGACATCCAGCATCCGCGCGAAAAAGATCGCCGGTGCCAGCAGCCACGGGTAAGCGTTCAGGAATTCCATGTTGTCTGCCTCCGGGCAGGCGCCGGCCGGCGGCGCGTCAGAGCAAAAATTCGGCGCTGGACTCTGTCATGTTCCGGCCGGCACAACAATACCGCCGGCCGCACTTTTGGTCTGCGGCCCGGGTCGGAGAGCGGCTGTAGCCGCCGCCTCTGAAGGGCCTTGCCGGATTTCGGCCCAGATATCGGCCAAATCCGGCCCATGTTGCATAATGGCAGTCCCATCAGCCAGAGCCTCCGGGCCCGGGAGAGAAGCATATGTTCAAAGAATTCAAAGAATTTGCAATGCGTGGGAACGTCGTCGACATGGCTGTCGGCATCATCATCGGCGGCGCCTTCGGCACCATCGTCAAGAGCCTCGTCAGTGACGTCATGATGCCGCCGATCGGACTGCTGCTCGGCGGGGTCGACTTTGCCAACTTTTTCGCGGTGCTCAAGGACGGGGCTGCGGCGGGTCCGTATGCGGCCCTCGCCGAAGCACAGGCGGCCGGCGCCGTGACGATCAACTACGGCGTCTTTCTGAACGCGCTGATCAGTTTTCTGATAGTTGCGTTTGCCGTCTTCCTGTTGATCAAGGGCATCAATAGCATGAAGCGGGAGGAGCAAGCCGCGCCGGCGGAGCCGACCGACAAGGATTGTCAGTTCTGCTGCACGTCGATCCCGATCAAGGCGACGCGCTGCCCACACTGCACGGCGGAACTGGGTTAAGCCAGACACCGGCGCCGGTGATCACGCGACAGGCGTGTCACCGGTACCGGTTCGGTCGTCGGCCTCGAGGCGCCGACCTCATTCGGTGCGTATCAGGGGTAGCCGCTTTCCTGGCTGTCCTCGATGATCTCCGCCGCCCGCCAGGTCTGGGAATAGGCATTGGTCCGGTTGTAGACAATTCGGCCGAGTCCCTTGTACAGCGCGATCATCTGCGATGAGTCGCCGCCCTGGTAGAACGGGATGAATGCCTTGCCGGTGACCCGTCCGGTCATATTGCTCGGCTGGCCGACGAGGTCGGTGATCTCCTCCATGCTCATACCTGCGGCCAGGACACTGAACGGGTGCTTGCCCGCGGCCAGCGTCTTCTTGCCGGTGTCCGACAGCAGTTCCGCCTGCGGCTGGGCAGGTTCTGCCGATTCGGCATAGGCGGCCAGGTTGACGCCGCCGAGTTGATACGGCGCGTCCGTTTCCTCGGGCAGGCTTCTGGCGGCCTTCGTGCAGTGTTTCTTCAGTGACCGATGGCTCGCGTTCGAACTGACCTGATCGAGCGTTGCGTAATAGCGGCTGTCGCCCGACTGACCGATGGCCTTGCAGACCCAGGCCAGTGCATCCATGTAAGACCCGCTGGTCGTGCGTTCCTCGTAGTTGGTCAGCAGGACCTCGGCCGCAACGTCGAGAACTTCGCGGTCATCGACGCCGGTATGGTACATGCTCTCGGCCGCCGACCGGATCGACGACGGTCCGCCGTTGGCCAGCTGGGAAATATAGCGGCTGCCCGCTGCGTCGACCGCGAAAGCCGCTGATGAGAGAACCAACAGTGCGGTCGCGAAACAAATCGTTACTCGTCGCATAGTGCCCCCTTTGTTCCTGGTCCGGCGGTGAGGGCCGGGCGTGAACTGTTGTGTTGTTGCGCGGCCCGATCATAGCACCGCCCGATGAGGTCGTCGCCGGGGCGCCGCGCCGTTTACAGCGCGTCGGGGATGGGGGCGCCGCCTGCGTCCCGGCCGGCCGGCTGGTACCTGGCCGGCGCCTGGTTGGCCATATGCTCGTAGGTCTGCCAGCGCAACTCGACGAGTTCCTGTGCGCTCTGCATCAGCCGTTCGGCGTCTTCGGGGTGCGTGCGTTGCAGGATCTTGTAGCGCATCTCGTTATACGCGTAATCCCGCAGCGGGATGCTCGGTTGCGGGGAATCGAGCACGAACGGCTTTTTGCCGGCAGCGCGCAGGGCCGGGTTGTAGCGAATCAGCGGCCAGTAGCCGCTGGCCGTCGCCAGCTTCTGCTGCTCCAGTCCCTTGGCCATGTCATAGCCATGCGCGATGCAATGGCTATAGGCGAGGATCAGCGACGGGCCGGGATACTCTTCGGCCTCGCGCATCGCGAGCAGCGTCTGCTGCGGGTTGGCCCCCATTGCCACCTGTGCGACGTAGACATTGCCGTAAGACACCGCTTGGAGCGCCAGATCTTTCTTGCCGATACGTTTGCCCGCCGAGGCGAACTTTGCCGATGCGCCCAGCGGCGTCGCCTTCGACATTTGTCCGCCGGTATTCGAATAGACCTCGGTGTCCATGACGAGCACATTGACGTTGCGTCCGCTGGCGAGCACGTGATCGAGTCCGCCGGCGCCGATGTCATAGGCCCAGCCGTCGCCGCCGACGAGCCAGATGCTGCGGCGAATCAGGTGGTCGACGATCGATAACAAGGCGGGAGCCCGGTCGTCGCCGGCGGCCTGCATTTCTTCAAGCTTTATCTTGAGCTGTGCGACCCGCGCGCGCTGCGCGCGGACCTCGCTGCCGACTTGCTGTCCCGAGTTGACCAGCGCACCGGCGAACTCCGGGCCGATCTCCGGGGCGAGTTCGGCGACGAGTTCACGGGCGATCTGCATGTGATGATCCGCCGCGATGCGCATGCCAAGGCCGAACTCGGCGTTGTCTTCGAACAACGAGTTGGACCAGGCCGGGCCACTGCCCTCGGCGTTTTTGCTCCACGGCGTTGTCGGCAGGTTGCCGCCGTAGATCGATGAGCAGCCGGTCGCGTTGGCGACCAGCAGCCGCGGTCCGAACAACTGCGACAGCAGTTTGATGTACGGCGTTTCGCCGCATCCGGCACACGCGCCGGAGAACTCGAACAGCGGCTCGAGAAACTGGGCGCCGCGTACCGACGAGAAATCGACTTTGGCCCGGTCGTTGATCGGCAGGCGCTCGAAGAACTCGATGTTGGCCCGGCCCTCATCGAAGACCGGCGCCTTGTCGGCCATATTGATCGCGCGAACCGCAGGATCAGCCGGGCTGCGGACCGGGCAGGCTTCGACGCAGAGGCGGCATCCGGTGCAGTCCTCGAGATAAATCTGCAGCGTGTAACGGGTTTCCGGAAATCCGCGTGCGCTGATTTCCGCCGATTCGAACGAGACCGGCGCGCCGTCCAGTGCGCTCTCGTGATAGAACTTCGACCGGATGACGCCGTGCGGGCAGACAAATACGCAGTTGCCGCATTGAATGCACAGGTCCGGTTCCCATGCCGGGATGAGATCCGAGACGTTGCTCTTTTCCCATTTCGTCGTGCCGCTCGGCCAGGTGCCGTCGACGGGCAGCTTGCTGACGGGCAGATCGTCGCCGTGCCCGCGCATCATCTGTACGGTGACCTCATGGACGAACGGCGGGGCGTGCGCCGGCACGAGGGCGGGCAGCTCTTCGTCCGTCGGCAGGTTGTCGGTTGGTTCCTCGTGATCTTGCCCGTCCCGACCCGGTACCGCGACTTCGACCAGGTGATCGAGCGCGGCATCAACGGCTGCGAAGTTTTGTTCGATGACCGCCGCGCCCTTGTTCCGGTAGGTTTTCTCGATCGCCTGCTTGATCTGTTCAATCGCGGCGTCACGCGGCAATACGCCGGACAGCGCAAAGAAGCAGGCCTGCATGACCGTGTTGATGCGCTTGCCCATGCCGGCATCGAGCGCGACCTGTGACGCATCGATGATGAACAGCCGGATGTTCAGCGCGCGGATCGCCCGGCGCATCGGCGCCGGCAGCCGGTCCCAGGTCTCATCCGGCGAATGGGGACTGTTCAGCAGGAATACGGCATCGGCGGCGGCATGGCGTAGCACCTCGACCTTCTCGATCAGGTTGAACTTGTGGCAGGCGATGAAATTCGCGGACTGGATCAGGTACGGCGCATGAATCGGTTCCGGCCCGAAGCGCAGGTGTGAGACGGTCTGTGAGCCGGACTTCTTCGAGTCGTAGACGAAATAGCCCTGGCAATACAGGTCCGTGTTCTCGCCGATGATCTTGATGCTGTTCTTGTTCGCGCCGACCGTTCCGTCCGAACCGAGCCCGTAGAATAGCGCCCGCGTGACGTCGTCGCTCTCGATATGGAATCGGGGGTCGAACGGCAGGCTCGTGTGCGTGACATCGTCGTTGATGCCGATCGTGAAATGATTCTTCGGCTGCGGCGTGTCGAGTTCCGCAAAGATCGCCCGGACCATGGCCGGCGTAAATTCCTTTGACGACAGGCCGTAGCGCCCGCCAACAACCGACGGTAGCGTATCGATCCGCTTTGCGGCCAGCGCTTCGGCCAGCACGGTGACGATATCCTGGTACAGAGGTTCGCCCGTCGCGCCGATTTCCTTGGTCCGGTCGAGCACGGCGACTGAACGCACGGTCGCCGGTAGGGCGGCGAACAGGTGTTCGGCGGAAAACGGCCGGAATAGCCGCACGTCGATGACGCCGATGCGCTCGTCGGCGAAGGCATCTATGGTCTGGCGCACGGTATCGGCGCCCGAACCCATGATCACGATGATGCGCTCGGCTTCGGGGTGCCCGTGGTAGTCGAAAAGCCGATACGACCGGCCGGTCAGTTCGGCGAAGCGGTCCATGGTTCGCTGCACAATCTGCGGCATGTCGCGATAGAAACGATTGACGCTCTCGCGGCCCTGAAAATACACGTCCGGGTTCTGTGCCGTGCCGCGGATGAACGGATTATCCGGGTTCAGTGCGCGCCGGCGATGTGCGTACACGTGCTCCGCATTGATCATCGACCGGATCTGCTCGTCCGACACGACATCGATCTTGTTGACTTCGTGCGAGGTGCGGAAGCCGTCGAAGAAGTGGATGAACGGCACGCGCGCCTCAAGCGTCGCCGCGTGGCTGATCAGCGCCATGTCCTGGGCGGCCTGCACCGATGAGGCCGCGAGGATGGCAAACCCCGTCGTGCGCGCGGCCATGACGTCCTGGTGATCGCCGAAAATCGACAGTGCCTGGGCGGCCAGCGACCGGGACGCGACATGAAATACCGCGGATGTCAGTTCGCCGGCGATCTTGTACATGTTCGGCAGCATCAGCATCAGGCCCTGCGATGCCGTAAATGTCGTCGTCAACGCGCCCGTCTGCAATGCGCCGTGGGCGGTGCCTGCCGCACCGCCCTCGCTCTGCAATTCGATGATATCGGGTACCTGGCCCCAGATATTCGGCCGCCGTTCCGCGGCCCAGACATCGGCGTGTTCGGCCATCGGCGATGACGGCGTGATCGGATAAATCGAGCAGATCTCGCTGACCTGATAGGCGACGTGGGCCACCGCCTCGTTCGCGTCGATCGTCTGCTGTCTGCTCATCAGCGGCCGTGCTCGTCGAATCCCGGTTCGGGCACCATGTCTATCGCGTGACACGGGCATTGTTCGTAGCAGACCGCGCAGCCGGTGCAGGCATCATAGTTGAACCGATAACGGTTGCCGGGACCGAGCTTGATGATGGCATCTTCGGGACACGCGCCGTAACAGCCGTCGCACTCGAAGCAGTTGCCGCACGACAGGCAGCGCTTCGCCTCGAACTGGGCCTCGGCCTCGCTGAGGTTCTTGACGATTTCATCGAAGCCGCTGCCGCGTTCATCCAGTGGCAATTTGGTTTGTTCGCGTTTCGGCGCATAGGTGCGAAACCACAGGTGCAGCTTCTCGTGGCCGATCAATTCGTGGCGCGGCCCCCGAGCGTAGACCGAACGGCGCAGGAAGGCATCGATATGCCGGGCCGCATGCTTGCCGTGACCGACGGCGATCGTGACGGACCGTTCGCTCGGCACCATGTCGCCGCCGGCGAAGATGCCGGTATGGCCGGTCATCATGTTCGGATCGACGATGACCGTATGATCATCCTTGAACTCGATGCCGGCCACCTTTTCGAGAAAGGCGGTATCGGTATCCTGGCCGACGGCCAGAATCAAGGAATCGGCCTCCAGCGTTTCGATCTCACCGGTCGGCGTCGGCCGGCCGTCATCGTCGAGCTTCATGACCTCGACCTTGAACGTCGTCCGGTCGATTTCCTTGATCGTGCGCAGCCAGTTGATCTTGACGCCTTCCTCGATCGCCTCCTCGGCTTCGAAGTCGTGGGCGGGCATGCTGCCGCGGTCACGGCGGTAGATGATCATTGCCTCTTCGGCGCCGAGCCGCTTGGCCGTGCGTGCGGCGTCCATCGCCGTGTTGCCGCCGCCGTATATCGCGACGCGCCGGCCGATCTTCAGCGGTTCGCCGCTGTGTGCGTCGCTCAGGAAGCTGACCGCATCGAAGATCTTGCCGGCGACACGCGTCGGAATATCGATCTTCTTGCTGATATGGGCGCCGACGGCGACGAACACCGCGGCGAAACCGCCGGCCTCTTTTTCGGCCAGTACATCATCGACGCGATGGTTGAGTGTGATTGTCACGCCCATGTCGACGATGCGCTGGATCTCGGCCTGCAATTCGGCGCGCGGCATGCGGTAGGCCGGAATGCCGAAATGGATCATGCCGCCGGCGACCGGGCCGGCCTCGCGAATCTCGACGCTGTGGCCGAGTCGCGTCAGGTGGTAGGCGGCCGACAGCCCGCTGGGGCCGGCGCCAACGACCAGGACCTTCTTGCCGGACTTTTCCGTCGGGCATTCGTACGTCCAGCCTTTCTCCATCGCCAGGTCGCCAAGGAACCGTTCGACGGCGCGGATGCTGACCGCGCTGTCGGTCAGTGCCCGGTTGCAGACGCTCTCGCACGGGTGATAGCAGACGCGGCCGTGCACCGACGGCAACGGATTGTTCTTCACGAGTTCATGCCAGGCCTGCTCGTACTCGCCGTTCTGGGCCAGCGCCAGCCAGGCCTGGATATTCTCGCCCGCCGGACACGCGTCGTTGCACGGTGGCAGGTAGTCGACATACTCGGGCCGCCGGGAACGCAGGGCGCCCGTGCCCTTGTCGTGCCCGGTCAGGTCTGCGCTGGTTGTCAGGTCTCTGGTCGTCATCGTGGTGCCCGAAAATGACGGATGCAAAGAGGCAGCCTGATCATAGGCCCGGGGCATAGCGTGTTCATCAGGGTTATTACGGATGGATCGAAAGTTCGTCCGGGCCGGAGATCCAAGCGAATTCATTGGTCGCGCCCGACGTCGGGTAGCCGCGTGACACCGTTGATTGTCGTGACAACTCCGCCGGCGAACGGGCCTTCGGCATCGACGGCCGGGTACCGATTTGGTGCCGGTGTACAGTTTCTTAAGTTTCTTAAGTTTCTTAAGTTATTGGTTCTAACTTGGTGCCAACATATAGGTACTTCAAGCAATAACTTAAGAAACTGTACACCGGCACCAGGCCCCGCGGGCACCAGGCCCCGCGGATGCGGCGCGGCATTGCGGGCGCGCCGGCGTGACGTTGATTTTTGTACTGAATCCGTCACGATGGCCGCATGGAGCCGACCTCTGAGCCGCAGCAGAAGCGAGGATATTCCGGGCGAACCGTCCTGGTCGTCATGCTCGTTGCCGTCGCGGCCGCTATCGCGGTCACTTTCTGGGTCGTTCGCACTTATATATACCCTGCCGATTTCGCGCCCGTGCAATTGACGGTCGATGAGCGGCAGGCGCTCGATGGCAAGCTGGACCGGCTCGGCGGCTTCAAGCGCAGCGACGAGGCTGAAACCGACGGGTCGGAAACCGACCGGCAGTGGCTGCGCGAGGCGCCATACAGCGAGGCCGATGCCGACCGGCGCGTCACACTGTCCGAGCGCGAACTCAACGGCCTGATCGGCCGGGATCCCGAACTGGGTCGCCGCGTTGCGCTGGACCTGTCCGATAACCTGGCCAGTGCACGCATGCTCGTGGCCGTGCCGCCGGATTTTCCGGTCATGGCCGGCCGGACGATACGCGTGAATGCCGGCCTCGAGCTGAGTTATGCCGACGGTCGGCCGATCGTCCGACTCCGCGGCGTCAGCATCATGGGCGTGCCGGTGCCCAACGCATGGCTCGGCAATCTCAAGAATGTCGATCTCGTGCGCGAGTTTGGCGGACGCGATGGTTTCTGGAAATCATTCGCGGCCGGTGTCGACTGGATCCGGGTCGAAGAGGGCAGGCTGGCGATCCAGTTGCGAGAGTGACGGAGTGTGTAGGGAATTAAGGGGACAGTTAACTTATCTCCCTTGCGCTCTATCCATGATTTGCCGGAACTCAGCGGGAGATAAGTAAACCGTCCCCTTAATTCAGAAACTTAAAAAAACTTAAGAATCTTCACACCGGCACCATAAAAAAACCCGGCACGGCGCGCTGCCATGCCGGGTTTGTTTTTCGTCCGCCAGTGACGGACAGGCCGCTATCAGGCGCCCTTGACCTTGCCGCCGGCAATCTTCGCGCAGGTGCCCTTCGGCACATAGATCCATTCTTCGGCACCGTTGTCGGCCTTGGCCTGGCCCGCGCATGCATGCTGGCTCGTGCCGCAGTCATTCATGCCGGCTTTGGCGACACCCTGGCACTTTTCGGCGCCCTCCTTTGCCGCGGACGCGGGCTGGGCGATGGCACCGAGGCCGAGGGCAATAACGCTCGCTACTGCGACGTTGATCAGCGTTTTTCTTTCGTTCACATTGCGCTCCTTATGAAAATTGAGGAATCAAGGGGAAAGAATTAAGGGGACAGTTAACCTGTCTCCCTTGCACTCTATCCATAACTTACAGGACCCAGGCGGGAGATAAGTTACTGTCCCCGTAATTCGCCATGGGCAGGATGATATCCACATGACGCCGGACTCACATCCGTGCGGCAATCGGGAAGATAGACCGGGTCTCGATCGGGAAGTTCCCGGCGGCCCTGGTGGCATTGCGGCGTTGGTGCCGAATCGCCGGGTATTCCGCGCCTCGCGCCGCGTGGAGCGCGAGTTGACCGCTCGGCAGTATTCGATCTCGATCGCCGGCGGTCGAATGTCCCGGCGGCGGGCTGAGCTAATTGTGCGGCCCCGGCTCCGTTGTCGGCGTTACATTTGGTTACATTTTTGGCTACGCGACCGGATATTACCCGTGTAAACTAGTTCGCCGGGCGTCTGCACGGAGATTCCCCGCTTCGTGCTCGGCCGGTCGGCGCGCGAAGCGTATAAAACGAGAAACAGCACCTGATGAACGTCGCCGAATCCCCCGGAAAAATCCGCTCCGCCCTGTTGCCGTTGCTGATCGTTGGCGCGACGGCGGCCATTATCTTTATTCTGATGGCGACGCGCCCCGAACTCGAGGCGGTAAAAGCGCCCGAACGCGTCTGGAACGTCGACGTCGTCGAAGTCCGGCGCGGCACGATTCAACCGAAACTGAACTTGTTTGGTGAGGTCGTGGCCGGGCGGCGCAGTGAACTGCGACCGGCGGTCGCCGGCGTCATGGTCGAGATCGGCGAAAATTTTCACGACGGCGGCATCGTGCGCAAGGGTGAATTGCTCGTACAGATCGATCCGTTCGATTACGAGACGGATCTGGCCGAACAACGTTCGATGCTCAAGGAGAGTCAGGTCAAGCTCGAGATGTTGCGCCGCGACCTGGCGCGGGCCAAAGAATTGTTCGCGGCCAAGAACGTCTCGGAGCAGTTTCTCGACGGCGCGGAGCTGGACGTGTTGCAGCAGGAGGCGATCGTCGAGCAGCGCGAGATCGGGGTGCGCCGTGCCGCGCGCGATCTGGCCGATGCCCGCCTGGTTGCGCCGTTCGACGGCGTCGTCAATGCCGTCAATGCCGCACTCGGCAAACAGTTCAGCGGGTTCGGGGCCGATATGGTCGGCGAGCTCATCGATACGAGTCGTGTCGAGGTCCGGTTTTCCTTGAGCAATGATCAATACGGTCGGTTGCTGGAGACCGGTAAGGCCATCATCGGCCTGCCGGTCGCCGTGACGTGGAATGTCGGCGGCCGCGCGCTGTCGTTCGCGGCCGTTGTCGGGCGGGTCGGTGCGGAAATCGCCTCGACAACCGGCGGCGTGGACGTCTATGCCGGCATCGATACCGACGGCAAGCAATCGATGTTGCGGCCCGGCGCCTTCGTGGCCGTCGAACTGCCGGACCAGGCCTATACGGACGCGATGCAGGCGCCCGACACCGCGTTGTACGGCGAGGACACGGTCTTCGTGATCAAGGATGAGCGCCTCGCGCCCCGGAGCATCGCGGTTATCGGTTATGCCGGCAACGACATTATCTTTCGCAACGCCGGTGACGAACCGATCCTCGATGGCGACTTGATCGTCACGACCCAGATCCGGGAGGGCGGGCCCGGCGCGCGGGTTGCCGTGCGATGAGTCGCGGGACGGCCGGCGGCGTGATCAGGCTGTTTGCCGAACATCCGGTGGCCGGCAACCTGCTGATGCTGCTGTTGCTGATGTTCGGCGCCTGGGGCCTGACGCAGCTCAATCGGCAGATCCTGCCGGACTTTGAGATCGACATCATCACGATCACGGTGCCCTGGCCCGGCGCCAGCCCCGAGGATGTCGAAGCCAATATCGTCGCCGCCATCGAGCCCGAAGTGCGGTTCATCGATTCGGTCGACCGCGTCGAGGCCGTCGCGTTCGAAGGCCGGGCGAGCGTCACGATTCGTTTCGAGGACGGCGTCAACATGTCCCGTGCACTGACCGACGTGCAGGCCGCCATCGCGCGCATCACGACGTTCCCGACCGAAATCGAACGTCCGATGATCACGCAAATTGCCGAATCTGACGAGGTCTGCCGCCTCGAGATATCCGGACCGTTCTCCGAGCAGGCGCTGAAGGTCGTCGCGAAGCAGATTCGTGATGACCTGATGGATCTGGGGATGAGCAAGATCACGCTGTCCGGCATTCGTGACAGCGAGATCTGGGTCGAGATTGAGGCCGATACGCTGCGCCAGCTCGACCTGACGCTCGGCGACGTCGCCCAGCGTATCGAGCGCTTCAGCCTCGATCTGCCGTCGGGGTCGATCGACAGCGGCGGGTTGTCGCGGCAGATTCGCAGTGAGGCGCTGGCCCGTACTGCGCGTGAGGTCGGCCAGATCGAGGTGGTGTCCGAAACGTCCGGCCAGAAGCTGCGGATCAAGGATATCGGGCGGATCTACGAGACGTTCGAGGACAGCGCGATCTCCCATGTCCGTGACGGCAGGGCGTCGGTCGGCCTGATTGTCGGTCGCGGGCAGGGTGTCGATTCGATCGAAGCGCAGCAGCTGCTCGTTGATTACGTCGCGCGGATCAAGTCCGAGTACCCGGCGACGCTGAACATCGACATGTTCGACGTATTCGCCGATCAGGCGACGAAGCGTGTCCGGATGCTCGTCAACAACGGTTTCGGCGGCCTCGTGCTGGTGCTCATTGTGTTGTTCGTGTTCCTGAACGGGCGCATCGCATTCTGGGTCGCGATGGGTATCCCGATTGCGATCATGGGAGCCCTCGGCGGCATGGCCATGCTCGGCATGACGCTGAACATGATCAGCATGTTCGCCATCATCATGGGGCTGGGCATTATCGTCGACGATGCCATCGTCGTCGGCGAACATACCGAAATGCTGCACCGGCACGGCATGTCGCCCGAAGAGGCGACGATGACCGCGGCGAAGACGATGTTTGCGCCGGTCCTCGCCGCGTCGTTGACAACGATCGCCGCGTTTTTTCCTATCCTGACCATCGGCGGCGAGATCGGCCGCATCGTGCGCGAGCTGCCGTTGACGATCATCCTCGTCATCATCGCCAGTCTCGCCGAGTGTTTCCTCGTGTTGCCGATGCACCTGCGCAAGTCGCTGGAGCGCATGGAAGCGAACAGCACGCCGAAGGAACCGCACGGATTCAATCGATTGTTCGTCCGGTTTCGCGACGCGCGATTCAATCGAGCGGTCGGCTGGAGCTTCGACCATCGCTACAGCACCGCGCTGGCCGCGGCTTGCGCGTTCATCTTCGCGCTGACGCTGCTGACGTCCGGGCGGGTCGGCTTCGAATTTTTTGCCTCGCCCGAGGTGGATATGGTCTACGGCAATTTCTCGCTGACTCCGGGGGCATCGCGAGATGATAGCGCGCGAATGGTCGACGAACTGCGCCGTGCGGCACGCAAGGTCGAGCAGGAACTGACCGGCGGTGAAGGCGGGCTGATCAACTACGAGTTCGGCACCATCGGCACGACGGAGGGGCGACCGGGAGAAGGCCTGCAGTCCGGGGACCATGCCGGTGCGTACACGATCGAACTCGTGCCGGGCGATAACCGCAAGGTGCGCACCTACGAATTCATGGGGGCCTGGGAGTCGGAGGTCGAGCCGATCGCCGGCGTCGAGAGCCTGGTTATGTACGAGCGCAGCGCGGGCGGGCCGCCGGGGCGCGACCTCGATATCCGCTTGCACGGCGCCGGCCTCGACGTGCTGAAGTCCGCGGCGATGGCGATTCGCGCGGAACTGGCGAACATTCCCGGCGTCACCGCGATTGAAGACAACCTGCCGCACGGCAAGCAGGAGATCATCATGGAAGTGACGCCCGCGGGTCTGGCGATGGGCTTCACAACGCAGTCGGTGGCACGCCAGGTGCGCGATTCATTCGAGGGGGCGATCGCCAAGCGGTTTGCCCAGGATCAGGAAGAGGTCATCGTGCGCGTGAAGCTCCCCGAAGGGCCGACACAGGGCGACCGCAGCCTGCGCGATCTCTATCTGCGTGCGCCGGGCGGAGAAGAAGTCCCGCTGCCCGAGGTCGTGACGCTGACCCGGTCTGTCGGTTACTCGCAGATCCGCCGCGAGGACGGGCTGCGCCAGATTTCGGTCACGGGCGATGTCGATCCGGTGTTGACGACGACCAACCAGGTGCTCGCGATTGTTGGCCGTGACATCGCGCCGAACATACGCGAGAAGTACGGCATCAGTGTCGAGTTCAAGGGTAAAGCCGAAGAACAGCGCAAAGCAATCGGCGACACCCTCGTCGCGTTGCTGATTGCGGTCCTGACGATGTACATCATTTTGTCCTGGGTCTTTTCCAGTTACACGACGCCGATGGTCGTGATGGCGATCATCCCGTTCGGGCTCGTCGGTGCATTTGTCGGTCACTGGTTACTCGGCTACCGGCTGAACATGCTGAGCCTGCAGGCATTGCTCGGCCTGTCCGGCGTGATCATCAACGATGCGATTATCATCGTCTCGAGCGTCAAACGACGGCTCCGTGACGGCACCGAGCTGCGCGAGGCGGTCATGGCCGGCGCGCGCGAAAGACTGCGGCCGGTCATCCTGACGACGTTGACGACAATCGGCGGTCTGACGCCGCTACTGTTCGAGCGCAGCATGCAGGCGCAGTTGATTCAGCCGCTGGCCGTCACGCTGATATTCGGGCTGATGTTTTCGCCGTTGCTGATCCTGTTCTTCGTGCCGTCACTGCTGGGGATCGGCACGGATATCCGCGGCCTGTTGCGTAAAGCGGTGCCGGTGAGCGTCAGCGGCTGACGGCCGTGACCCGTTGTTGGTCGGCGGGAACGAATGTTGCCACGGACGGGCCGGCCGTATTCACGACACTCGACTGAACGCGCTCGGACGTCGATGCCCGACGACTGCGCGGTTCGGTTCAGTCCCGGGTTGGCGCCCTGTGCGTCACGATCTTGAGTACGAGATAGCCGAGCGTGCCGCACACGAGCGATCCGACAATGATCGCGAGCCGATCCGACTGGCCGAAGCCCTGGCCGGTCTGCTCGAATGCGAGGCTACTGATAAACAGGCTCATCGTGAATCCGACGCCGGCCAGTATGGCCGCGCCGTACATCTGTGCCATCGACGTGTTGGATGGCAGCTGCGCAATCCCGGTTCGGATGCACAGCCACGCCGCGCCGAACACGCCAAGCTGCTTGCCGACGATCAGTCCGAGCATGATGCCGAGCGGGACGGGCTCGGCCAGCGAGGCCGGTGACATGCCGGTCAGGTCGACCCCGGCGTTGGCGAATGCAAACAACGGCAGGATGGCGAACGCGATCCACGGGTGCAGCGCATGCAGGAGTCTTTCTAGTGCGGGTTCTTGGCCCGCCGACTCGGCGGTCATCGGAATGAACAGGCCGACGATGACGCCCGCGATCGTTGCGTGTACGCCGGACTTGAGTACAGCGACCCACAATACGATGCCGACGAGCACAAAGGGCAGCGCGCGCGTTGTCTTGCGAAGTTTCAGCCAGACCAGACCCCAGACTGCCAGCAGCGCCACGATCAGCGAGCCGATTGACAGGTCCGTCGTGTAGAAGGCGGCAATGATCAGAATTGCGCCCAGGTCGTCGATGATGGCCAGCGTCATCAGAAACAGTTTCAGTGCGGTCGGCACGTTGCCGACCAGCGCGAGGATGCCGAGGGCAAAAGCGATATCGGTGGCCGTCGGGATCGCCCAGCCCTGCATCGCGACCTCGTTGTCCGCATTCAGCACGAAATAGACGATCGCGGGCAGGATAATACCGCCGAGTCCGGCCATCCCGGGCAGAATGATCTGGCGGATGTCGGATAACTCGCCGACCATGACTTCGCGTTTGACTTCCATACCGATCGTGAAGAAAAACAACGCCATCAGGCCGTCATTGACCCACAGGAACAGGGGCTTGTTGATATTCAGCGGGCCGACGCGGATCTGTATCGGCACATTAAGCAGCGCATCGTAGACAGGACCCAGCGCCGAATTGCTCAGGACCATGGCCATACCGGCGGCGACCAGCAACAAAATGCCGCCGGCAGACTCCAACCGGAAGAATGACTCGAAGGTATTTTTGAACATGGGCCGGGTCCCTCGAACGTGCGCCGCACATGCAGCGTATCATCTGTGACCCTCTGGACCGACCGGGGTCCCGCTCAGACTGGTATCGCAGCGATGCGTCTGGCAACGTATTCGACCCTGGGTGTCGATTGGATCCCGGTGGGTGCACCATGGTGTATGACAGAGGTGATATGTTGATGCGACAGACCAGATCGTTTAATTCGACCCGCTGCCGTGCATGGGCCGTGGTCGTTGCGGCCGCCGTGCTGGCGGCATGCACGTCCGCGCATGAATCTCCGGACTTCCATCGCCATCGCCTCAGCCAGTTGGCCGAGCCGTTCGACCGCAAGGACGTGCTGTACTTCGACGTCACTCTCGATCCGGCGTATCCGGACAACGATCCGGTGGCCGAAGCGACGCGGATGCAGTGGCTGAGCGTCTGGCTCGAAAAGCGCAAGATGTGCCCGGCGGGTTTCGATATCGTCGAGCGTCGGCCGTTCGACATGCTCGAGCACAATCCGGCGCGACACGATATTCGCTACGAAGTGAAATGCCGGACCGGTCCTGCACCGTAGCGACGTTGTCATGATCGTCGTCATACTGGTGGTGCTATTGCTCGTCGCGATCGTCGGTCCGAGCCTGTGGGTCAGCCGGGTGCTCACTCGCTACAGCGATCCGCCGGATCGTTACCCGGGCACCGGCGGCGAACTGGCGCGGCACCTGCTCGATAACCTCGGCCTGCAGGATGTCGGCGCCGAGGTCACCGAGCAGGGGGATCATTACGATCCGGACGCGCGTGTCGTGCGTTTGACCGAAGACAAGTTCAACGGCCGCTCGCTGACGGCGGTCGCGGTGGCCGCTCACGAGGTAGGGCACGCGCACCAGCACGCCAGCGGTTACGGTCCCTTGCAATGGCGCACGCGTCTCGTCAAATGGGCGGCCCCCGGTGAAAAGATCGGCGCCGGTGTGCTGATGCTGGCGCCGTTCGTGACACTGGCCACGCGCGCGCCGCTGGCCGGGTTGCTGATGTTTCTCGGCGGATTCCTCGTGCTCGGGCTGGGGACCATCATTCACTTCGTCACGCTGCCGATGGAACTCGATGCGAGTTTCGGCCGCGCCATGCCGATGCTCGAAAAAGGCAACTACCTGAAGCCGGGTGACGAACCGCATGCGCGTCGACTGCTCCGGGCCGCGGCGATGACCTACGTCGCGGCCTCGTTGATGAGCCTGGTCAATATCGCGCGATGGTGGGCGATACTGCGTCGCTGAGGCTGCCCATCGACGGTTTAGTCGACTGCAAGCAGGCGGTTGCCGACCCGCAGCGATTTGCTTGCGGCGAACCCGGCATTGAGTTCGAGCACCATCGAGACGGGGACCGGCGAGGCGATGCGGGCTGTCGACATCGGCGTCGTGCGTTCGGCAATGGCGGCGATCGACCCGTCATCGCGAATGAAGAACATGTCGAGCGGGATATAGGTATTTTTCATCCACATCGCGATCAGGGCCGGCGGATTGAAAAAAAACAGCATGCCCTCGAATTCCTCCAGGCGCTCGATACGCATCAGTCCCTGTGAGCGTTGTGCATTGCTGTCGGCGATGAAGACGTCAAGCGCAATACACCGCAGCGCCGACGTCTCGATGATCGCGGTCGCCGTTGCGAACCCGGTGAGGTAGCGCGTCGGCTGCGCGGCCGACACGGCGGCGGCGGCCGTGAGCCCGATTGCACAGGCCGCGCTGCGCCAGCGCCGCACGGGGTCAGCCCGGCCCGGCTGCATTCAGTAGCACGCGGCCGGAGTAGTGCATGTCGCGCAGCGCCACCGAGCCGTTGTCGGACAGCGATGGCAAGCTGGCGGAGCAGTACACCTCGCCGTCGACCTGCACGACCCGGGCATCGAGATCAGCCACCGGCCGGACCTTCTCGATGACCGACCAGCACAGACGCCGCCCGCCGGTGCTGAAGAAACGCTTGCCGGACTCGTCGACGATCGTGATGTTCGTCGCCCGCTCGCCCGTGTCGAGTTCATCGAGCCGGCCCGCTATGCCGAGCACGATCAGCAGTCGTTCGCCGGTCCGCGGAGCGGCAAAGACCAGGCGGATGCCGCCGTCGTCAGGGCGCAGCATGCCGCCACAATCCATGTCGCCGCCGTGCCAGTCAACCTGCAGATCCAGGGCGCCGTGCAGGCGGCCGGACAGGAAGGCGTCGTCACCGCGTGCGCACAGATCCATCGGCGCCAGGGCAAATGGGTTTGTTTGCGGGTCATCGGCCGGCGGCAAATCATCGGCGCCGCCGGCGCTCCACGTCAGGCCCGGCGCAAGACCGATCGTGAGCAGCCAGATCATGGCCCGGTGCGGCAAGGTGAGCATTTTCGTTCGTGGCATGGTGAGATTCGTTGCGTTAATTGATCGGTGTTGGATGCCGGTGTTACGGTACCGTGACACCGGACGGCAGAACGATAACTTAACACCGGGCGCCCGGCAGTGGCACCCGTTGTCTGCAAACCGGACAGCCGCATCCGGACCATCGGTCGCCTGTTGCCGGTCGGTCGTCACCGGTCGATTCGGCCCCGCCAGAGGAGCGCATCATGACCATCGATATCAACACGAACATCCCCGCCGGGGTCGTCGAGTACGATTTTTTTACCAGTCCTTTCGGTGACGGGCTGATTGCCGGCACGACGACGGGCATCTGCGATCTCGTGTTTGCCGATCGCTCGACCGTCGATCCGTTGCCGGCGCTGACGGAGCATCACGTTGACTGTTCTGTTGTCCATGCGCCGGGCCGATTTACGGCAATCTGCGCGGCGCTGTTTGCGTCCCGGCCGGTTGCGCCCGTGCTCGACCTTGCCGGTTCGACATTCCAGATCGATGTATGGAGTGCGTTACGGCAGATTGACCGCGGCGAAACCGTGAGCTACCAGACGCTCGCGCGCCGCATCGGGCGACCGACCGCGACGCGTGCGGTCGCCAACGCAGTCGCGCGGAACCGGATTGCGGTACTCGTGCCCTGTCATCGCGTGATCCGCTCGGACGGATCGCTCGGCAAGTATCGGTGGGGTGTAGATCGCAAGGCGGCGCTGCTCGACTGGGAATGTGGTGCGGCATCGCCGTCGAGCCGGGCCCACTAAAGAGCGCCGAATCCGACCATATGTAACGTCTGAGCCGGACCTGGTCGGCCCATTGGCGGTCTTATGTCCGGAAATGTGATTCATCGCATGGTGCGCTCCGACCGCCGTCACTAACGTGTGGGCCTTCCATGGGCGAATTGCGCCTGTTGTCATGGGTCCACGGTGAGCCGCACTGCCAGTGAAAACCTGAATTCTCCGTTTGCCGATCAACTCAGGAATGGGTTCATCTGGCTGCGATTCTCCGACTTTGTCGAAGAAGAATTCCTGTCTTACTACGCGAAGTCCAGTTTGCAGCGTTCACGGCTGTTGCCCATCATGGCGATCGCCGCGACGCTGATCAGCATCGGCATCATGGTGGCCAACCAGGGCGCGCATCCCTTGATGCTGGGGTTTGATGTCCTTGTCATGCTGCCGATCCTCGCCGCTGCGCTCTGGGCTTCGACGAGTCCGGCCCATCATCGTTTGTACCAGTTTCTGCTCGCCGTCAGTGCGCTGCTGATTGGCATGTGGATATCGTCGATCGTCACGCGTGCGAGTCTGCACGGCACGCCGTACTATTTCGCGGCGATAATTGCCTGGGTCTTTGTCGTCTGGCTGATTCTCGGCCTGCCGTTCCGGCATGCAGCGGTCACGGCCATGACGATTTCCGGCATGTACATGTTCGGCAGTTTCATGTGGGGCCTGCCGCTGAACGAGGTCATATTCACGACGCTGATGCTGGTCTTCGTCAATTGCATGGGCGCGGTCTGTTGTTACCAGCTGGAACGCGCGGTGCGCCGATCGTTTCTGGATTCGCGCGTATTGAGCCAACTCGCCGAACGTGACGGGTTAACCGGGCTCTATAACCGCCGCAGCTACGACCATTACGCCGAGCGGATCTGGCGCCAGTCGCGTCGAGAAAGTGCGCAGCTGACGTTGATGCTCGTGGACATCGACCACTTCAAACCGTTTAACGATCACTACGGCCACCAGGCCGGTGACGATGCGCTGCGCGAAGTCGCCAACGTGATCTCGCTGAGCGCCCAGCGCCCGCTCGATTTTGCGGCCCGTTACGGCGGCGAGGAGTTTGCGCTGATCCTGTACGGGCCGGCCCACGAGTATGGCCGTGAATTGCCGGAACAACTGCGCCAGTCCGTGCGCAGCCTGAAGATCCCCCATGCCGCATCGCCGACCGATCAATACCTGACGGTCAGCGTCGGCGTCGCGCTGGTAATGCCCGGTTCGCAGCGGAGCCTGGCCGGCGCGATCCAGATGGCCGACGAGGCGCTATACCAGGCCAAGGAAGAAGGGCGCAATTGCGTCATCGTCAAGGAATCGGACGCGCATATTCAGACCGGCCGATTCCGCGCCAGCGTCGCCGCGGGTTAACCGCTACCAGTGGCCGGTGCTCGGCATCGATGACCACGGCTCCGCCGGTGCCAGTGCGTCGCCCGCCTGTAACAGTTCGATCGAGATATTGTCCGGGGACCGGATGAACGCCATGCGGCCGTCGCGCGGCGGGCGATTGATCGTGACGCCACCCGCGCGCAGCCGTTCGCACACGGCATAGATATCCTCGACCTCGTAGGCGATGTGGCCGAAGTTGCGGCCCTCGGTGTAGGTTTCCGGATCCCAGTTGTGCGTCAGTTCGATGCAGTTCGACGTATCGTCGGGCGGGGCCAGGAAAATCAGCGTGAACCGACCCGGTTCGTGATCGATGCGACGGACCTCGATGAGCCCGAGCTGGTTGCAGTAGAAGTCCAGAGAAGCGTCGACGTCCGTGACGCGAACCATCGTGTGCAGATATCTCATTTTTTTGTACTCCCGACGCGGTTACTATCAGCGGATGACGGGGAAAACGCAAATTGTCTATGTGCCGGGCATGAAGCCGAAGCCGCCCGTCGAGGCGCACGAGGACATGCTGTGGCGTTGCCTGCTGAACGGCGTCGAGCGAGCGGATCCGGCAGTTGCGCGAGAGCTGGCTTGGCGCCGTGAGTCGTTTCGCGTCGCGCCCTGGTCGCGGCTTTTTTACGACGAGTACACGGATATCGCACCCGACCTGCCCGGCGTCGAACGGCTGTTGTCGCTCGATGGTCCGGAACCGCGGGATATCGAGGAGGCGCGTCACTGGCACAAGCGGATCGCCAAGCTGATGTACCTGGCCAGCGATACGTTTCCGTTCCTGATCGACTGGGTCGCAAACCCGAACGTCAAGGCAATGCTGCAGGATACCCGCCGGTATTTTCAGAACCACGACGGCGTGGCGACGCGCATTCGTCGCCTTGTCGCGGATCGACTGCTGGCCTCCTGGACACCCGATTCACGGTTGCTCGTGATCGCACACAGTCTCGGTTCGGTGATTGCGTTCGACGTGCTGTGGGAGTTGAGCCGACGGGCCGACAGCGAGATCCGCGTCGATCAATTCCTGACCATCGGCAGCCCGCTGGGCCTGAACTTCATGCGTCACCGCATGCTCAACGCGACGGCAACCGGGATCGAGAAATACCCGACCAACATCCGCCGCTGGGTGAACCTGGCGGCCATCGGCGAGATGACCGCCCTCGACCGCACATTCGCCGACGACTATCGGAAGATGGTCACGCTGGGACTGGTCGAAAGCATCACCGACCATACCGACCTGGTGACCTGGTTTCGCGGTCCCGACGGCCTCAACGTCCACAAATGCTACGGCTACATGGCGAATGAAAAAACCGGCGCCGCCATCGCGGCCTGGTTCGGCGATGCGGGCGGCGACGCAGGGGTCTGACCCCCAGTTATTCCGACCCCAGTTATCCAACGGTTCCCCATATCCCCTCGGGTAATTTGGGGTCTGACCCCCAGTTATTCCCATGAGAAATAAGAGCTCGATTCCTGATGGTTGGGGGTTAGAGGGAATCTGCGTTCGGGATGATGATCAGGTCGATGCGCCGATTGCGGGTGCGCCCTTCTGACGTCTTGTTGTTGGCGATCGGCCGGGTGTCGCCAAAACCGGCGGCGGCGATCCGGAAGGCGGCAATGCGCATGACGTCGGTCATGTAGGTCTTGACCGCCTGGGCGCGTCGTTCCGACAACGCGAGGTTCCCGTCGGCGTTGCCCTGAGCATCGGTGTGGCCTTCGATCCGTAGCTCGCATTGCGGGAACACGCCGATGGCGGACTGAACTTTGGCCAGCAGCGGCGGCGCGCCGGTATCGAGTTCGGCCGCATTCGGCGCAAAACTCAGGCCGATGAGCCGGATGATCAGGTTGTTGCCGTCGCGCAGGACCACGGCCTCGTCGGGCGTGAACATGTCCTCGATCTGGCGAAATTGTTCGCGCACGCGGGCTTGCTGTTCGAGCCGGCGAATCAATCGCGAGCGATCGGCCGATGCGCCGCCGAGTGCGGCATCGAGATCGCGGATCTCATCTTCCAGGCCGATGATCAGCGCGTCGCGATCCCGCAGGTCGTTGCGCAGGCCCGGCAGTTCTTCGAGCAGTGCGATAATCCGTGCGCCGGTGTCCCGCGGTCCGGCGGAGAAGTCGGATTCGACCTCGGCCGCGTCCGCGATCTCGGCGAATGTCGATTCCCAATCGAGAAGCAGTGCCTCGACCGATTGTTCGTCGTCGTCTATCCGCCGGATGAGCGCCGCGATGTGCGCTGCGTGACGGGCTTCGTACTCAGCGCGCCCGGCGATTGCCAGCGGTTCGTCCAGCGCATAGCGGTCGGCGGCGATCAGGTCATCGGCGCGCTGCGTGAGCTGTCGCGCGCGGCCGAAGGTCAGCGGCGCATATTTTTCGGCCCTGGCGGACTCTGCGGCGGCGATCAGTCGCCATGATTCAGATAACACGCGTGCCCGAATTGCGTTCAGTTCGGCCGTGCGGTATTGCACGCTGGCCTCGGCCTGACGCTTGTCGGCACCGCCGAGCGTGCCGCGTTCAAGCGCGATGGCCGCCCCATTGAACAGTTTTTCGGCTGCGGCCCAGTCGCCCGGCGCCAGTCGCGACGCCTCGGCGGATCCGGCTGCCAGCCGGCTCTCGATAGCGTCCGACAGCGTCAGTCGCGCGAGCTTGACGTTCTCCGTGGCCTGCCGAAAGGTGGCCGCGGCGCGCGCGGCATTTTCCTGCACACGCTCCAGGTCCCGGCCCTTCGCGAGGTCGTTGCGTGCATCGTCCAGGTTGGCCATCGCCTGCCCGTACGTTCTGGGCGACAACAGATCGGCCTCGACCTGCTCGGCCTGTGCCCGGGCCGCATCGACGTCACCGAAAAGCTTCTTCTCGAGATCCGCAGTGATTCCCTGAGCGATAGCCGGGGCGGATGCGGCGATCGCGCAGCACCAGAACATGGCGGCGAGAATGGTTTTTCTGGAGTTATGCATCGGCAGCGTTCGGGGGCATCTGTTGCAACGGGAGAACGTTAGCGCACGGGCGTTGCCGGGTGCAACCGGCCGCCGCCGGCCGGCGGCGCGTCGTGGGGTCCGATTCTGGCCGGTGGCCGTTTTGTGGTCCCGATCACAGTTTTCCCGGGGGCGGCAACATAGTCTTGGACCATGCGCACGAAGTTCTATACCCGGTTCCTGCTTCGTTCCGCCGAGGAATGCGACGCGGATGAGTACAGCGGCGTGGTCGAGGTCAAGCACACGAGCGGCCAAGTGCTGGAACCGGATGAGATCGAGGCTTTGCTGGCGCAGAATTTTGAATTGGATGCGGAGAATGTCGAGTTGCTGAACTGGTCACGCCTGCACTGATTCCCGAATTACTAACCGACTGTCGAATACAGATTGTGCTGGACGTCGGAATTGTAGTGGCTTCCCCCTGTATTGCCCGGCCTTAGTGCCGGGCTTTTTTTTGTCGATCCGTCGCGGCCGGAATTGTGGAATCGGCGGGTATTCGGGTGTCCCCTTAATTCTGTCCCCTTAATTCAGCGGGCCAACAGCGCATGAACCGGGCCACGTGCGCCGGTCCGGCACGCGAAATTGGTGTCAGACCACTGCTGTCCCATCAAGTCACCGGCGTTTCACCTGGAACATAGCTGGAATCGATCATGCGTAAAGATCGAGAACGGGCCGACATGACGGAGCGGCACCTTTCCGAGACACGCCGTGAACACGTCCGTGTGTATAGACCGGACAGATAGGTAACAGTTTGTTCGGAGACATGGGTAACAGTTTCTAAGCATCAGTGTAGGCCTTTTTGGCGCGTTTACCATTACGTTTGGTCATGGTGTTCAGGTCGATGCGCCCGATCCATTGATGG
>JAJFJS010000102.1 GCA_021773815.1 Gammaproteobacteria bacterium | reverse complement strand
GGCGAACTGTGCCGACCCGATGCAGCGGTGATAACGCAGGGTCGGGTCGAAGACCTGGAGGCGACGCTCGACCAGTTCAACGCCGACCTGCCGCCGCTCAAGGATTTCGTCCTGCCGGGCGGCACGCCCGAGGCGGCGGCCTGCCACGTCGCGCGCACGGTGTGTCGGCGCGCGGAACGGCGGGCCTGGCGGCTGGCACAGACCGAAGCCGTCAACACGCATTCGCTGGCGTACCTGAACCGATTATCGGACCTGCTGTTCGTCATCGCCCGGGTATTGAATCGGCAGGCGGGCCGTGCCGAACCGCTGTGGCAGCATCACGACTGACCCGGTCCGGGTTAGCCCGGAAGCCTCACCAGCCCGCCGCCGCCGGCCCGGTCAGCAACTGAACGGATGGCAAAGAAAAGCGAGGATCGGTCAGTTTTATAGACCGAAGCGGCGTTCCCGCCGCCGGCCTATCTTTGATCTCGTGGCGGAACCGGCGGTTTCTCGCCCGCCGCGGCGATCTGCGCACACAACTCACGCATGCCATCAAGGAACCGGACGCTCGGCCGGGTCACGAGGTTTGCATCAATCAGGAACAGGTGGCCGTTACGCACCGCCGGCACGCTGGTCCATTGTCGCCAGAAGTCCAGTTCCTGCTCCGCCGATGCCGGATCGGGTGCGTGTTGCACGGCGATGATCGCGTCGGGCGCGGCGTCTATCACCCCCTCGGGCGACACGGACGGACTCGGGCCGGCCAGTGCGCCGAATATATTTTCCCCGCCGCACAATGCGATGGCCTCGCCGATGACATGCCGGTCCGAGATCGTAAACAGCGGCTGAGCGGTAACCTGGAAGAACACCCGCACGGGTACCCGCCCGGTGGCCTCGGCCCGCAACCCGTCGAGCGCACGCTCGAAATCCGCGGCGGCGGCTTCGGCGACGGCTTCGGTCGCCGCGAGTCGGCCGATGGACCGCAGGCTCGCGGCAATATCGGCCAGCCGCCCGGCCGACAGCGTCACCACACGGTAGCCCTGTCGTTCGAGGCGCTCGATGACCTCGACGGGCGTACCCGATTGCCACGCGAGGATCAGGTCGGGGTCGAGCCCGGCGATCGCCTCGTGGTCCAGCCGAAAGGCATCACCGATCCGCGGCAGAGTCTGCGCCGCGACCGGAAAATCGCTGAATTCGACGGCGCCCGCCAACCGGTCACCGGCGCCGGCGGTATAGGCCAGCTCGGTCAGATGCGGCGCCAGCGTCAGGATGCGTTGCGCCGGCCCGGAATCGATCCCGTCATCGACATCATGCGACCGGTCCGGACCGCAACCCGCAAGCAGAGCGCTCACGGCGATCAGCACCCAGCATCGCCGGCGAGCGGGGATCGGCCTTCGGAAAAGACGCAAGCCGGAGCGCACTGAATTCGGGCCCGCCACCGCGCCGCCGGTACCTGACGCCATGGGCCGGTTCAGCTGAGCCAGTCGGACAGCGTCAACAGCGCGATGACCGGTGCCCAGATCAGCCAGAGTGTGCGAATCACGAGTTGCATCGCCTCGCGCACGCGCACGACCGCCGGCGGCGTCCCGTCGGGTAGCGGCTGCTGCGATGACGAACCGTTGCCGACCAGGTCGAGCAGGTCGTTCGTCGCCACGAAAAAGTCCCGCGCGCGGCGACTCGCATAGGCCCGCCACGCCGCGAGCCCGCCCTCGAAACTGCCGGCCAGCGCGTAGCCGAGAATCAGCAGGTGCGCCGACGGCCACGCAAGCACACCGTGCACGGTGCGCACGGCCCGGATGAACGATGTCGGCTCGGCAACGCTGTCGTCGCGCAAATACTCATACGCAAGCCGGCGGCGCAGCAGGTCAATGACACGAAACAGCCAGGCGCCGGTCGGTCCGAACAGGATGAACCAGAAAACGACCGCGAAGATCCGGTTATTCGCCTGGATAAAGACGGCCCGGCGCACCGCGTCGATCCGCGCCTCGCTGTCCGGCGGCGCTGCGCCTTCCCGGAGCGCACGGATAATGCGCAACTCGTCTTCTTCACGGCCGTCCTGAACGGCCGCGCAATAATCATTGGTCTCCGTAATGAGATCCCGCGGCCCCAGCGACAGCAACAGCACGACGATGGCCAGCACAAAATAAGGGATCTGCAACAGGGTTCCCGACAGCATTGCCGCCACGAGCGCCACGGGCAATACCGCGACGAACGCATAAACACAGATGCCGGCGACGGCCCCGGCCATGGAAGCATTCGCGAGGCGACCGTGCACGCGGTCGATCCACGGGTCGAGCCAGCGGAACTCGCGCAGATGAAAAAGGTTCGTCAGCAGGCGCTCAATGCCCAGGCCCAGCAGCAGTGCGACGAAGTTCACTCGGCCGACCCACGCGCCGCGAGTTGCGCGGACAGGCGCGACCAGTCGAACGACGGGCCCGGATCGGTCTTGCGCCCGGGCGATACGTCGCAGTGCCCGACAACGGGCGCCTGCCGCAGCGAGCAATACGCGGCGCGCAGCGCATTCACGGCTGCGCCCAACACCTCATATTGGCGGGTCGTATAAGGCACGTCATCCGTCCCCTCAAGTTCTATGCCGACCGAAAAATCATTGCACGCATTTCGTGTCCCGTAACATGAGTCTCCGGCATGCCAGGCACGCCGGTTTAACGATACATACTGCACGAGCTCTCCGTCACGACGAATCAACAGGTGACTCGACACCCGGAGATCGGCAATTTCGCAATAGAAGGGATGATCCCGGGCATCGATGGAATTCATGAACAACCGGTCGATCCCGTCCCCGCCAAACTCTCCGGGCGGCAGCGAAATACCGTGCACGACGATCAATTCCGGGCGGCAATCCACCGGCCGCTCGTCGCAATTCGGCGAGGGTGCCTGCCGTGCCTCCCGAACCAGCCCCGATTCTACGTCAATATGGATCATGCCGAGTGTGCCCCGCGCGGCGCCGTTTCTATCCGCATATTCGACGCCAGCGCCAGATTCTATAATGCCGCGATGAAACCCAGAATCTACCATGCCGGAGCGCTGGCCACGGGCACCTGCATCACGCTGACGGGCACGGCCGCCGCGCACGTCGGCAAATCCCTGCGACTCGGCGCCGGCGACGCGATCAGCCTGTTCAACGGTGACGGATTCGACTACCGGGCGCAGATTCAGCAGGCCGGTCGCGACGGCATCCTGGTCGCGATCGACGAGCAGCTGGATCCGGCGACCGATGCGTCGCTGCCGGTTACGCTGCTGCAGGGCATCTGCCGTAATCAGCGCATGGACTGGCTAATCCAGAAATCGACGGAACTCGGTGTGCAGCGGATCGTGCCCGTGGAGTGTGAGCGCAGCGTCGCCCGGATCGATGCGCGCAAGGCTGAGCGCAAGATCACTCACTGGCACAGTGTCGCGATCAGCGCCTGCGAGCAATGCGGCCGCACGCGCCTGCCGATGATCGATCCGCCGGCGTCAACGGATGCAGCTTTCGCGGCGCTGCCGGCGATGGCGACGAAGATCCTGCTGGACCCGGCCGGCACGCAAAGACTCGATAAGCTGCTGCGGCCCGGGGAACCGGTGGTATTGCTGATCGGCCCCGAGGGCGGATTGACCGCGAACGAACGCGATGCCGCGCAGGCCGCCGGGTTCAGCCGCGTGCGACTCGGCCCGCGCGTGCTGCGGACGGAGACCGCGCCGATTGCCGCATTGAGCATTATTCAGTTTCTGGTCGGCGATCTGAACGACACCCAGGATTAGCCGCTCCTTAAAAAAGAACAACACCCCACTGCTGTCCCACAAACTTGCTTATCCTGTCAGGCTGACATGACGGAGCGGCACCTTTCCGAGACTGTGGCCCGCAGGGACGCGGGCCCCAAGCCCACACGGACGTGTTCACGGCGTGTCTCGGAAAGGTGCCGCTCCGTCATGTCGGCCCGCTCTCAATCCTTACGCATGATCGATTCCAGCTATGTTCCAGGTGAAACACCGGTGACTTGATGGGACAGCAGTGGCAACAGCCCTATTTATAACCGCATTCGGAAGTAGAGGTCAGGCGGCGATCTGCTCACGGACGAGCGACTCGATCCGTTCGAGATCGGGAATCAGCGGATACTCATTGATCATCCGGATCTGGCAGATTACCGGCCCGTCATCGGGCCATTCATGCTCATCATGTAACTCCATGACGCTGCGATTCACGCGCAATAATTGCGGAAACCCCTCGGTCAGCACGCCGAAAACGATGGACTCCTCGTGCCCGGACAGCCCGTTGAAGACCGCAATGCGCGTGCGCCCGCCCGGATCCGACGCGGGCAGGCCGCACAACGTCTCGACCTGCACGATCGGCACCCGGCGATCGTTCCAGGCCACAAAGCCACGAAACCAGTCGGGCATATCGCCGGCGCGACCCTGCGGCGGCGAGTAGCGAATAATCTCGGCGACGCAGACACGCGGCACGATCAGGCGTGCCTGATGCAACGGTACGAGCAACGTATAGATTTCTTCTGTGGCAATTTCCATCGTGGATCCGATTACGACAGGCGCCGCGCGTGCCGGGGGTCGAGAAGCTGCCGGACCGCCTCGAGCAGCACGCTCTCCTGGTAGGGTTTGCCGAGATAGTCGTTGACACCGAGTTCGATCGCGCGCGCCTTGTGGTTCTCGCTGACGCGCGACGTGATCATGATAATCGGAATCTGCGCCGTATCCGGGTTATTGCGCACGTGCGAGGCAAACTCGTAACCGTCCATACGCGGCATCTCGATGTCCAGCAGGATGATGTCCGGCCGGTGATCCTGCAGCATCCCGACGGCCTCGACACCATCCTTGGCCGTCACGACGCGCATATTGTTTCTCTCCAGCAGGCGCTGGGTGACGCGACGCATGGTTATCGAGTCGTCGACGACCAGCGCGAGCGGCTGCTCCGGTTCCGTCTTGAGCGGGCGCTGCCGGTCGGTCGCCGGCCTCGGCGCCATGCGCACCAGTGCGCCGACATCGAGAATGACGACAATCTGTCCGTCGCCGAGAATCGTCGCCCCCGATATGCCACGTATCGACGCCAGCTGACCGCCGACCGGCTTGACGACGACTTCACGGCTGTCGAGCATCTCGTCGGTGACGAGCGCCGTCGAATTCTCCCCGGCCTGCACGAGGATGATCGAGACCCGGTCCTGTTCAGCGGCAATCGATGCCGGCCCGAGATCGAGATACGGCCCGAGATGGCGCAGCTGGTAATTCCGTCCGCCGTATTCGATAACCGGGTTGTCTTCGGCCCGCTTCGCGTCGAACTCCGCTCGCGAGATACGGATAATCCCTTCGACAGTCGGCAGCGGGATGGCATATAGCTCCGTTTCCGCACGCACGATCAGCGCCTGCGTCACCGCCAGCGTATACGGCAGGAACACGGTAAATGTCGTGCCGGCCCCAGCCTCCGTCTCGATATGCAGCGTGCCGCCGAGCTTGGTGATTTCACTCGCAACGACGTCCATGCCGACGCCGCGCCCGGCGGCATGCGTCACCCGATCGGCCGTCGAAAAGCCGGAACGCAACACGAATTGCAGCACTTCCTCGTCGGTCGGCTCGGTACCTTCGGCAATCAATCCAAGGTCCGTCGCTTTTCGACGAATCGACGCGATATCCATGCCGCGACCGTCGTCGGCAAGCTCCATGACGATCTGCGAGCCTTCCCGCCGCAGGTTGATCGAGACCCGCCCGACGTCCGGCTTGCCGGCCGCCGCGCGTTCATCCGGCGATTCGATGCCGTGGATCACCGCGTTGCGGATCATATGTTCGAGCGCAGGGACCATTTTCTCCAGCACCTGGCGATCGATATCGCCGCTGCCCTGCACGACGAGTTCAGCGCGCTTGTCGTGCTCGCCGCCCATCTGCCGGACCAGCCGCGACAGTCGTCCGGTGTGCTGCTCGAACGGCACCATGCGCGTGCGCATCAGGCCGTCCTGCAGTTCGGCGGCCGTGCGCGCCTGTTGCACGAGCAACGCCTCGGTATCGGCCGTCTGGTTCTGCAACAGGTCTTTGATGCTGGCGACGTCGCTGGTCGTCTCGGCCAGCGCGCGCGACAACTGCTGGATCTTCGAGTACCGCTCCAGGCTCAGCGGATCAAAGGCGGCGTCGCTGCCCGCATCCGACTGATGCTGGTAAATAATCTGGGCCTCGGTTGCCATCTCCATGTTGCGCAGCTGCTCGCGCAGCCGGACCACGGTCTGACCGAGCTCCTCGAGGTTGAACTGGATCTGGCCGAGCTGCTGGCTCAGCCGGGAATGGAAGATACTGACTTCGCCGGCATTGTTGAGCAGGTTCTCCAGCATTACCGGATCGACCCGCGCAAACTCGCGGCGCTCGCGCACGATCGGTTCGCGCAGCACGCCGGGCACCAGCGACGACAGGTCACCGGCGCCGGGTCGGGCCGGTTCTTCGAGCTCGCGCGCCAACTGGCCGAGCTGCTCGGCCACCGGACGCGGCGCGCGAACGATCGGCGGGACGACCGGTTCCGCCTGATCGATTTCCGCGGCTTCGACCCCGGTTTCCGTTTCGGCGTCCGCTGCCGCTTCGATCCCGGCTTCGTGCTCGGCTTCGTGCTCGGCTTCCGGTTCGAATTCGGCTTCGAGTTCGGCTTCGTGCTCAGCTTCGGGTTCGGCTTCGAGTTCCGCCTCGGCTTCGGCTTCAGCTTCCGACACCGAGGCCGTATCGTCGACCGTGTCCGCCACGGCTTCGATCACCGCCTCGTCGACGTCGAGGCCGAGCGACGCCATTAACTGCCGCCGGCAATCCGCGGTCGGCTCGACGAGTGTCCCCAGCTCGATCTGCTCGCACACGCGATGCAGTTCATCGACGGATGTCTGCAGCACGCTCAGCCGCCCGGCATCCTGCGCCAGCGTGCCACCGGCCATGCGCACCAGCAGCGTCTCGAGATCATGACTGAAATCACCGATGGCCATGAGCCCGGCCATACGCGCGCCGCCCTTGAGCGTATGCAGGAATCGCTGCAACTCCTCAAGCGCCGACGCCGGAAGTTCGCCGTCCGCCCGTTTCTTCAGAGCCGCATCGGCACCTTCGAGTATCTCCGCCGCCTCTTCGGCAAAGATCTCCGCGATTTCCGGGTCGAATGCGGGCGCCGTCGCGGCGGCGGCCCGTGCATCTTCCTCAACGATGTCTTCCTCGCTGACCGGCGGCAGCGTCTCGTCGGCCCGCGTCTCCGCCTCGGCCACTTGCGCCTCGACTCGCTCGTCGAGCGCCCACAGTGCGACCTGCAATGCATCGGTATCGGGCGGCGCATCGGCTTCAGCGGACAGGTAGGCGAGGATCCCGACCATCGCCGACGCGGCATCTGCACAGGCGGCGACGGCGTTTTCATCGATCGGCAGCCCGTGATCGTAGGCGCGACGAATCGCGCTGTTCAGGGGTTGCGTGACCTCAGCCGCGGCCTCGGCATTGGCCATCGTGACGCTGCCGTGGAGCGTGTGGCAGGCCCGGTACAGTTCTTCGGTTACGACGTACGGCGCCACGCCGTCCGCGCATTCGGCGATAAACGCCTCGATGACCTCCAGATGGGCTCGCGTTTCCTTGGTCAGGATTTCGAGTAACACCGGATCCATCCCGGCCGCGGCCACGGCCTCCGTTTACAACATGTAATCGGTCTCGGCCTCCGAGTCCGCATCCGATTCCGATTCCGATTCCGACGTTGCCGGCGCCTCGTCCGCCGCGACAACCTCCGTCGCGCTCGCGGCCGCCTCAGCCGACGACGCAACTTCGGCCGATTCATCCGTACCGACGGCCGGCGCGCCCTGCGGCTGCAGGAATGCGGCCGCCTCCGCCATGAGTCCTTCAATATCCGCCTTCGGCGCCTCACCAACTTCGAGCTGCTCAAGCAACTCGGGCAATGCTTCGATCGCCCGACGCAGGAAATCGACACAGTCGGCCTGCGTCTCGATCGTCCGGTTGATCAGGCGATTAAGCAGATCCTCGATGCACCAGCCGTATTCACCGATCCGTTCCGCGCCCACCATACGGCCGCTGCCCTTGAGCGTATGAAACGACCGGCGAACCGTGATCAGCGCCTCGTGATTGGCCTCGTCCTGGGCCCAGGCGGGGAAATGCTTGTTGATCGAGTCGATCTCTTCCCGCGCTTCCTCGATAAACAGTTCCAGCAACTCGGGATCCACGCCGTGCTCCGAGGCCGGCGACAGAACCGATAGCCCCGGCAGGATCTGCGTGCGCGAGGCGACGACGGTCGGCTCATATTCAGGAATCTGCATCGTCGCGGTCATGCCCGACGATTCGACGGCCGTGACATCCGGCTCCGCGCGCCGCTCGACCTCGCGCAACGCCTCGAGGCAGTCGCGCGCGTTATCGAGCATATACAGCGGTTCTTTTCGACCGGCCTGCATCGTCTCCATGTAATACTCGAGACTGACGATGGCATCGGCAAGCAGATCGAAACGGCGGGTATCGACGGGCTGACGATCCGTTTGCACGAGTCGATCGATCATTGCGCCGATTTCCTCGACGACGGAAACGGCGGCATCCTTTTCGAGAATCATCAGCCCGGCGATGATGCCGCTCAGGTGCGCCGGCACCGCGTCGAGCTGCGCGCCGTCGCGGGGATGCTCGAGGATCTGCGCCACGGCATCCTTGATGCGAGCCAGGTTGACGACGCATTCACGCATCACGGCCTGCGTGACCTCGCCGTAATCCTTGTCCTCACCGCCGGGACCGGCGCGCTCTTCACTGCCCTCGGGCCGGACGAGGTTGAACAAATCCGCTTCGATACGATCCTCGACGCTGAGCAGCGCCGAGGCCATCTCGATCAGCGCCGCTTCCTCGACGTTCTCCCCGGCGTCGATGATCGCCTGCAGGTCGCCGCGCTTGGCCTGGATGGTCTCCCGGAGTTCGCCGAGACCGAGCACCCCGAGCGTATCGCCGATCTTTTTGAGCAGCTCGATCTGCGGAACGAGTTCCTCGACATGTTCCATGCCGGTGCGCACGTAGATATCGAGCACGTCTTTGACGCGCGCCAGATCATCCCGGATCGCCTGCGCAACCGTCTGCATCAACTTCGTGCTGGGCGCACCGAGGCTGGCGCGTGCATCGTCGACCTGGGCATTGCCGGGCACGAGGTCGGACAGATCGAAGGCGGCGCGCACCGCCTTTACCCGCTCGCCGGGCGTCGTCGCGCGCGCAATGTAGTACAGGAAATTATTGATCAGATCGGTCGGCGGCTGCCCCGTGTATTGCCGGACCCCGACGACCGGCAACCGCTTCATCTCACGATCGGCCTGCCCCATCAGCCGCTTCAGCGACACGCTGGACTCCAGACCGCCGTCGAGCAGGGCCTCGATGACCCCCGAGATCACCCACCACAATTGATAGACGGCCGGCTCAGCCGCGGCCCGCTCGAGTCGCCCGGCCACCTGGCCGATCTTTTTCAGATTTTCCGGAACGTCGGCGCCCTTGATCCAGCCGAGCAGTGCGAGCTGGAATCGCGGCCGAAGTTCCCGGCACAGCACGACGATGTCTTCACCGCTGGGCACGTGGGCACCAACATCGGAAATTCGATCGTCGCTGGGCGCGATATTGAGCAATAGCAGCGTGCTTTCCGACAACAACGGTTTGCCACGCGCCGCGCGCAGATCGTTCAGCAACGGCAGCAACACCAGCGGAATATCGCGGCCGCCGTTAATAATCAGTTCCACGTAAGCCGGCAATTGAACGGCGGCACGGCTCAGGGCTTCCAGAGCTTCGTCAGATCCACCGTCCTGTCGGCGCGCCCGCTCCAGGTAACGAAGGGTTTCCTCCATTTCCTCGGTCAGCAAACTCGCGCCGTAGGTCTCGGTCATCCGTAGCACGCCGTTTGCCGAATGCAGCAGCTTCAGGCAGCGCTCGAGCGTCTGCGGACCGGCGCCGCCGTCAGCATAGAGTTCGAGCGCCGAGCGAACGTCGTTAAATGTGACCGCGAGTTCTTCGCCGACGAGGTGCAGGGATTCGGAAACTAGTTCTTGCATATTTCGGAGTGCCGAAAAAACGCATCCAGCCCGATCAGGCGGTCTGGCGATCGGCAATTACGGCGTTTTCGGGCTGCCTGTCGAGCGGATCCTCGATTAACACATCAACGGCATCAAGCTCGCCGGTCATGTCATGGCCGTGATCCATTGCATCTGCGGGCAAGCGGAACCCGGCGACCGATTCGCGCAGCTGTGCCGCCAGTTCGGCGAGTTCACGAATGGATACCGTCGTGGCCTTGGCGCTGCTCTCGGTGCGTGAATTAATCTCCTGCAGCATATCGACGTTTCTCGTTACCGCAGCCGCGGCCGCAGACTGGCCCCGCGCGGAGCCGGAAATATTCTGCACCAGTGACGCGATCTGGTTGGACACCTGCTCGATCTCTTCGAGCGCCGCGCCGGCATTCTCGGCCAGCAGGGCGCCGCCGATGACGTCCGTCGTACTTCTCTCCATGGACACGACGGCCTCGTTCGTATCGGCCTGGATCGTGCGCACGAGCACTTCGATCTGCTTGGTCGCGTTCGCGGAACGCTCCGCGAGTCGCTGCACCTCGTCGGCAACGACGGCGAATCCTCGGCCTGCCTCGCCGGCCATCGACGCCTGAATCGACGCGTTCAACGCCAGAATATTGGTTTGATCGGCAATATCATTGATGAGTTCGACGATATTGCCGATTTCCTGCGAGCTCTCGCCGAGTCGCTTGATGCGCTTGGCCGTGTCCTGAATCGTCTCGCGAATCGTATTCATGCCTTCGATGGTCCGACGCACCGCATCGCCACCCTTGTGGGCGACATCAACGGAATGCCTGGCGACGTCAGACGAACGTTCGGCATTCCCGGAAATTTCTTCGATCGACGAGGCCATCGACAGGATGGCCTGCGAAGCATCCTCGATCTGGCTGGATTGCTCCGTCGTTGCGTCATCGAGCTGCTGTGCCGTCATGTCAGCCTGCCGCGCCGCGCCGTCGACGCGAATCGCGCCTTCGTTCAGCGTAACAACCAGCTCACGCAACGCCTCGATGGCGAAATTGATCGAGTCCGCGATCGCGCCGGTAATATCCTCGGTCACCGTGGCCGAGACGGTCAGGTCGCCGTCGGCGAGACTGCCGAGCTCATCGAGCAGGCGCATGATCGCCGCCTGGTTCATATCTGTCTGTTCGGTCTGCCGATCCGCGGCCTTGCGCAGATCCCGCTGCCGATACCAGAGTCCCGCCATCACGAGATATACCAGCAGCGCCAGCGCCGTCAACGCCGGCACCGCATTGGCCTGCCAGCCCGCCGGCGCAGCACGACCGGCCGTGACTGCCGCACCGCTGCCCAGCGCGGCATCCAGCGCATTGAGCTGGCCGCCGACGGCGGTCAGCGCGGCGAGCCCGTCGGTGACGGCGAGCACGTTACGAACGTTGTCACTGACACGCGTGGCACTGTTGGCCAGCGCCGCCAGCGCAGCAGTCGACTGGCCATCCGATACGGCACGCAGGCCGAGACTCGGATCGCCGTTTTCGAATCCGCGCACGATCTGTGCGAGCGCCATCTCCCGGTCCAGCATCTCCTGCGCGACGTCGGCCGGCGCGGCCAAGCCATTGACGAGGCTCCGCACATTGTCCCGCAAGCCGCTGGACAGCAGGCGCAAACGCTCGAGCTGCGCAACGACGACCGGCTTGCCCTGGATAACGATAGCCTGCTCCAGTTCATTGGACGCATCTTCGAGCTGCGGCAACAGGAAATCGAGTTCGGAGGTGGAAAAATTCAGGGCTTCGCGAGCCGGCCAGTTGTTTTCGATCGTTTCGAGACCGGACGACAGGTTGCGCACGGCCTTGACCTGATCGGCCGACAATCCCTGCGTGTTCACGCCGGCCAGCGCCCGACGCGCCTTGACGACGCTGTCGGGCATCACCGGGTCCGCGGAAGCCAGCGCCGCTCGGGCCGCCAGCAGCCCGGTACGCGCCGTCTGTACGGTCGCCGCCGAGCCGGCGGCAGGTACCGATGTGCCGCCGCCGCGCTCGGCGGTATACAACAATGTCAGGACACCGATAAGAAGGAGTGCGCCGATGGCCGCCATCCACGGCATCAGGTTTGCTCCACTGGCTTTATTCGTCATCTGTCGTACCCTTTCTTTATGCGCGTCACGTATCGACGTGCTCACCGGATTTCGGCCACCGGGATTCGGTCATGCCGCGGCGCGCTGAAAATCTTCGCTGCGCTCGAGGCGCTCGATGCTGAAAATCGGCCAGTTCTCGACGCCGCGTTCATAGGCGCCGTCCAGAAAACGATCACAATGGACGAGAGTCTGCGGCGCCTGCCCGGACCGCTCGCTGTCGAGGAAGCGACGAAAGCCGAACACCTCATCGACGATCAGTCCCACCGACAGTTCCGCGCCCTGGATCACGAGGACCCGCGCATCACGCTGCCCGACGAACCGCCCCGCACCGAGGAACGCCTTCAGATCGATAATCGGCAGCAGGTGCCCGCGGACATTGGCGAGCCCGCGAACCCATTCCCTGGCGCCCGGCACGCGGGTAATCAACGCCGGCACCATCAATACCTCGCGAATATTCTCGCGCGCGACGATGAACTGTTCCTCATCGAGGCGGAAGCCGATACCGACCCACTCTTCGACGTCGACATCGCGACCCGAAGCGCCGGCCAGCGCGACCTTGCTGCGTCGTTCGAGTTCACACAACAGTTCGAACGGCCGGTCCCGCAACGCGCGCAGATCGGTGCTCGCGGCGCCTGCCATCAGTTCAGATTCGCCTTCACGGCGGCGACGAGCGCGGAATCGTCGACCGGCTTCATCAGATATTCAACGGCGCCCTGACGCAGACCCCAGACCTTGTCCGTCTCCTGATCCTTCGTCGTAATCATGACCACCGGTATCGCGGCGGTCATCGGGTTCTTCGCCAGCTGGCGAGTCGCCTGAAAACCGTTCATGCCGGGCATGACGATATCCATCAGAATCAGGTCGGGCAAACGCGATTCGGCGATCGAAATCGCCTCTTCGCCGTCGCTCGCCACGACCGTTTCGAAACCGTGCTTTTCCAGCGCCGTCGAAAAGACATGCTGCTCCGTCGGCGAGTCGTCAACAATTAACACGAGCGCCATCATTCCACTCCCGTGTGTTATCGAGACACCTGGGCCGCAATGGCGCCCAGCAATTCATCTTTCGTAAAAGGCTTGGTCAGGTAATGCTCGGAGCCGACGATTCGCCCGCGGGCCCGATCAAACAACCCGTCCTTGCTGGACAGCATGATGACCGGCGTGCTGCGAAAGGTCTTGTTGTGCTTGATCAGCGAGCAGGTCTGATATCCGTCGAGTCGCGGCATCATGATATCGACGAAAATAACGTCCGGCTGATGATCGGCAATCTTGGACAGCGCATCGAACCCGTCGATGGCCGTATACACGGTGCAACCCTCTTTCGACAGCAGGGTTTCGGCCGTGCGCCGGATCGTTTTACTGTCGTCAATGACCAGTATCTTGAGCCCGCGGAGATTCGGCGCAGCATCCAACACGGCCGGCACCTCAGTCGCTTCCGTCATCACAAGCCTTTAACATAATGTAACCCATACACCAAGACAGTGCCGATGTCGATTCGCGCCGTGGATTGACGCCCGGCAGTAGCCCCCGCTGACCCCGCACGTGCCGGAACCACCGCCAACCCATCGATGGAACCCCCCGATAACCCACGCTCGTGCGTACTGGATAATACCCGCCCGCAGGTGATATTTCAGCAGGTCTACGACAGAATTGAGACACACGTACCGTGGAGGAAGTGAATGAGCAGTACCCGGCTCGGGGTCGTCATGGACCCAATAAGTCAAATCAACCCGAAGAAGGACAGCACCCTGGCCATGCTGCTCGAGGCCCAGGCGCGCGGTTTCCGCATTCAGTATTTCGAGCAGGCGGACCTGCGGCTCGAGGACGGCGACCCTTGGGGTTACGGCCGCGAACTTAGCGTCACGGACGATAGCGACGACTGGTACCGGCTCGGCGCGGTCAGCGATCTGCGGCTGGCCGATCTCGACGTGATCCTGATGCGCAAGGACCCCCCGTTCGATACTGAATACATTTTTACAACTTATATTCTCGAGCGCGCCGAGCTGACCGGCACGCTGATCGTGAACCAGCCCAACAGCCTGCGTGACATCAGCGAAAAGGTGTTCACGGCCTGGTTCCCGGACTGCTGCCCGCCGACACTGATTACCCGCTCGATGCGGCAATTGCGCGGATTCCTGCAGGAACAGCGGAAAATCGTCATCAAGCCGCTGGACGGCATGGGCGGCCGGTCGATCTTCGTCGTCAACCACGACGACAACAACGCCAACGTGATCTTCGAAACCCTGACGGATTACGACCGAAGATTCTCGATGGCGCAAAAATATGTGCCGGAAATCGTCGCCGGCGACAAGCGTATACTGATGATCGCCGGCAAGCCGGCCTCGCACGTGCTGGCGCGAATCCCGCAGGCCGGCGACAACCGCGGCAACCTCGTGGCCGGCGCGCTGGCCGAGGCACGCGAACTGACGGACCGCGACCGATGGATATGCGACCGCGTCGGACCGATCCTGCGCGATCGCGGCGTGCTGTTCGCCGGACTCGATGTCATCGGCGACTTCCTGACGGAAATCAACGTCACGAGCCCGACCGGCATCCGCGAACTGGCAAAACTCGCGGGTACGGATATCGCCGGACAACTGATGGATGTCATCGAGGCTCGGCTGCGGTCGGTTCAATAATCAGAAAATCTCACCAAGGGGCATCGTTATCAGCATGATGGAATACAGGTCCGGACACTGGAGGAGCCTCATTCTCTGTGTGCTGGCCGTGCTTGCAGCCTGCGGCACGCCGCAGCCGCCGGAAAGCCACGAGCGGACCGTGATCGCCATGGGTACGCTCGTCCACATCGAGATCATGGCTCACGACGCATCTCGCGCCGGGCGGGCGCTCGATGCCGTCGAGGCGCTGATTACCGATATCGGCCGCAACTGGTACGCATTCGGTGACGGCGAACTGGGACGGGTCAACGCCGCACTCGCCGCCGGCCGGCCCGCGCGCACGACGCCGGGACTCGGCCGACTGATCGATCACAGTCTGACGTACCGGGCGATGAGCGGCGGATTATTCGATCCGGTCATCGGCGACCTCGTCCAGCTCTGGGGATTCGCCGACTTCGATCCGGCCGCCGCCGGCGCACCGCCGACCGAGGCAGCCATCGACGCATGGCTCGCGGGCCGGACCACACGACAGGCCGTCACGGTGCAGGGCAATATCGTGGCCGCGCCGGGCCCCGTGCGCATCGATCTCGGTGGTGTCGCCAAAGGCACGGTACTCCAACAGGCCTGTGCACTGCTCACCGCCTACGGCATCGAAAACGCGATGGTCGACGCGGGCGGCGATCTCAAGGTCATCGGCACGCGCGACACTCGCCCGTGGCGCGTCGGCATCCGCGATCCGCGCAACGACGGCCAGATCATCGCGACGGTCACGCTCGCACCGCGCGAGGCCATCGTGACGTCAGGCAACTACGAACGGTATTTCATGCACGAGGGCCAGCGGCTTCATCATGTGCTGAATCCGCGCACGGGTCGCCCGACCCCGGCCGCCGCCGGCGTCACGGTCATTCATGCCAATGCCGAGCTGGCCGACGCGGCGGCGACGGCGCTGATGGTTGCCGGACCCGACCGCTTCGAAGAAATCGCCGGACGCATGGGAATTACGACCGCGCTGCTCGTCACGACCGACGGCACGCTGCTCACGACGCCGGCCATGGCACAGCGCATAGCCTCGGCAGCAGAATAAGGCGCTGGATGCCGGCCAGGCGGCACACCGGTATTTTGCGACCTGCGGCATCCCCTCAACGGTGCCGGCGCGTATAATGGCGCCATGCAGAACAGCGGCAGATCCGGAAATGGATTTCTCTGGTCCCGATTTCTCTGGTCCCGATTTTTCTGGTCCCGATTTTTCTGGTCCCGGTAAATGAGCACGACGAGTCACCAGGGCATATCACGGGCCGTTGATCCGCGACTCTTTATGCCGTGGTCGGCAGCAGCCTCCCGGGACCGACTGTCTTCGACGCTGTTTATTGCCGGCTTGCTTCATGGCGTCATCCTGCTCGGCGTCACGTTCACGAACGATTTCACGCCGCCGGCCACTTCGACCACATCGTTCGATGTCGTGCTCGTGACCAACCAGGTCCGGGAACCAACCGCGCTCAGTGATGCCCAGATGCTCGCCCAGGCGAACATGATCGGCGCCGGTAACACCGAGACCCCGATGCAGTTGCAGACCGCCCTGAACCAGGTGCAGCCGGCGGATGCGCTCGGCATCGAACAGTCCGGCGACCAGCGGCGACGCCAGCCCATGCCGGCCCCGCTGCACGAGCGTCCGACCATCGTCGCGCAATCGATTTCGAGCCGACTCGCGGCCCCGTTGCAACGGGACGATCAGGATTTCAGCGAGCAGCAACAGGCGCGATCGCTCGTCGGCGAGGCGCAGGCGATCGAGATCATCAACAAACCGGAGCCGGAAACCCTGATCAGCGACACGGAACAGCGCGAACTGATCATCAGTGCGAATACGCGCGAAGCGCGAATTGCCGCTTATCTGAGCGGATGGAAGACCCGCATCGAACGCGTCGGCACGCTGAATTTTCCGCAATCCACCGGCAGTCCGGGGCTCACGCGCTACCCGACCCTCGAGGTCGCGATCAGCTCGGACGGCAGCCTCGACGAGGTGATCATCCGCAATTCGTCCGGCATCCCGGCTCTCGACCAGGCCGCCATGAACATCGTCAATATCTCGGCGCCGTTCGAACCGTTTCCCGAGTTCCTGCGCGCGGAATATGATGTACTGCGGTTCGCCTATGAATGGCGATTCACTGACGGCATGGTCTCGACGCGCGTGTCCGGCGACAAGACCCGCTAAGGGGCCCAAATGGAAGAATCTGGCTACCTGACCGGCCAACTACTCATCGCGATGCCCGCGATGCGCGACCCGAATTTTGCGCGGACGGTCACCTACATTTGCGAACACAACGATCAGGGCGCGCTCGGACTCGTGATCAACCGGCCGCTGGATATCGACCTCGGCGACGTATTCGCCCAGCTCAACCTGACAAACTGCGATACCGATGTGTCCGGCCGGCCCGTGCTATTCGGCGGACCCGTGCAGATGGAACGGGGCTTCGTGATCCATGAGCCCGAAGGTACATGGGAAAGCTCGATGACGATCGACCATGCGATCCAGGTCACAACCTCTCAGGACATCCTGGTTGCGATGGCCGAAGGGCGCGGCCCGGCCCGATCCGCCGTCGCACTCGGCTATGCCGGCTGGGGCGCCGGCCAGCTCGAACAGGAGATCACGGCCAACTCATGGCTCAGCGCACCGGCCAACGCCGGCATCCTGTTCGACACGCCGTTCGAAGACCGCTGGCAGGAATCGGCCCGACTCCTGGGCATTGACCTGTCGACGATGAGCCCCGATGCCGGTCATGCCTGACTCGAGGCCGGCCGGTTCGCCACCCGCCCGGCGGCGCCCGGGCCAGAATTGCTTGCCCGGACCGACCTGATCGCGTGACGACGAACCACGGTTCAGCCCTCACCTTCGATTTCGGCGAACGGCGTATCGGCGTCGCGTTCGCGAATCGCGCCACCGGATCCGCCGTTGCTCTCAAGACGTTGCCGGCTCGCGATGCGGCCGCTGTCGACCGCGACATCGTCGCCCTGATCGAGGAATGGAAACCCGCTACGATCGTGATCGGCGTACCCTATAATATCGACGGCACGGAGTCCCGACTGACAGCGCTGGCAAGGTCATTCGGGTCGGGCATCGGCCAGCGGCACGGTTTGCCCGTGGACGAGATCGACGAGCGCCTGACATCGGCCGAGGCCCGGATGATGCTCGAGGATCAGCGCCGAACGGGCCGGCGACGCCGGAAAATTCGCCGCGAAGACGTGGACAGCCTGGCGGCCAGGCTGATCGCCGAAACGTGGCTGCGCGACGACTGACGACAGAAGAACAATGCATCAAGAAGCCATCACCGCCGACCAACTCACGCCGTCGGGCCAATTGCGGCACCTGTTGCATCTGCGGGGCCTCGATCGCCGCATCATTCTCGACATGCTCGAACGGGCGCAATCCTATGTCCGGCCGCTCGACCAGGTGCCGGCACGCGACGACTGCCTGGCCGGACAGACCGTCGCCAACCTGTTTTTCGAGGCCAGCACCCGCACCCGTGCATCATTCGAGCTGGCCGCCAAAAGGATGAGCGCGGATGTGCTGAACCTGGACGTGAACATGTCGTCGAGGAAGAAAGGTGAGAGCGTGCTGGACACGATCTACACGCTGCAGGCCATGGGAGTCGGCATCTTCGTCATTCGCGACGCATCGGCAGGGATCCCGGCGCTGATCGCCACGCGGGTCGAACCGCACATCAATATCCTCAATGCCGGCGAGTCCGACGTATCGCATCCGACCCAGGGCTTGCTCGATATCCTGACGATTCGCCAGCACAAGGGCCGGCTCGATAACCTGACGATCACGATCATCGGCGACATCGCGCACTCCCGGGTCGCCCGCTCGCTGACCGAGGGTCTGGCCATCCTCGGTGACAACGATATTCGCCTCGTCGCGCCGCCCGGACTGGAACCCGATCCGGCGCTCTACCCGGGGACCCGGATCACCGACGACGTCGATGCGGCGATCGAGACGGCCGATGTCATCGTCACGCTGCGCATACAAAAGGAACGTATCAAGGAAAAATCAGGCCTGATGACAAATCATGAATATCTGAAGGCGTACGGACTGACGGCAAAACGCCTCGAGCGCGCGCGGCCCGACGCCATCGTCATGCATCCGGGGCCCATGAACCGCGACGTCGAGATCGAGGGCAGCGTCGCCGACGGCCCGCAGAGCGTCATTACGCAACAGGTCACGAACGGGCTCGCCGTGCGCATGGCGATCCTGGCAACAATCGCCCGCCGTTAGCCGTCCCATGCATCCGGCCCATCGCAACACGATCTGCATCGAAGACGCGGAAGTCCTCAGTCACCGGAAATTCGCGGACGGCCAGTTCGTGCTGCGCCTGGCCGCGCCGCACTGCGCAGCGCGCGCCCGACCGGGCACGTTCGTGCATGTCCGCTGCGCCGCTGATATCCCGATGCGCCGGCCGCTATCGATTATGCGCACAAGCGCCGACGGTGGCTGGATCGAGGTCCTGTACAAAGTCATGGGCCGCGGGTTGATCCGACTGTCCGCAGCCGAGCCCGGCGATTCGATCAACATCCTCGGCCCGATCGGCAACGGTTTCACGCCGGACACACAACGGCCTGACGCCGTGATGATCGGCGGCGGCGTCGGTATACCGCCGCTGATCTTTCTGGCCGAGCAGCTGCATGCCGACGGCCCCGATGATGCTGATCCCGTCGCCTTCTTCGGTTCGGAACTGCCGTTCCCGTTCGAACTGGTCGACAGCGCCGTCGCGTTGCCGGGCGTTCCGGCAGCAGCGAGCCGATCCCTGGCATTACTCGATCGACTCGGCATCGCCTCCCGTCTCGCGACGGCATCCGGGCACGCGGGCTGTTATGCGGGCTACGTGACGGACCTGGCGCGCGCATGGCTCGAGACGCTGCCGGCGGCGCGGCGCGCTCGGATCACGCTGTATGCCTGCGGTCCCGAGCCGATGCTGGCGGCCGTCGCCGCACTGGCACGGCGGCTCGACCTGCCCGCACAGCTGTGTCTTGAGGAATTCATGGCCTGCGGTGTCGGCGGCTGCGCCGGATGTACGGTGGAAGTGCACACCGCCGACGGACCGGCGATGAAGAGAGTGTGCGTCGACGGGCCGGTCTTTGCCGGCGCCGCGGTTTATCCGGCCTGACGGGGTACGGACCCGGTCGGCGCGCGGCGCCGATCAGCCGAAGTGAATCTGCGATTCCAGGTTGGCGCGCGAATCGGCGTTGGCCAGCGCCTCGTCCATCGAAACCTTGCCGTCCTGATACAACTTGAGCAGCGACTGGTCGAAAGTCTGCATGCCCTGCTCGGTGCTCTCGTAGAAAGATTCCTTGACCTTGCTGATATCTCCCGCCTGCACCAGTTCGGCAATGCGCGGCGTGTTCAGCATGATCTCGACAGCCGCATTCCGGTCGCCGCCGACGCCGCGCACCAGCCGCTGCGAAATAATCGCTCGCAGGTACTGGGACAGATCCATATAGACCTGCGGATGCTGGTCCTCCGGAAAGATATTGATAATCCGGTCCAGCGCCTCCGGCGCATTGTTCGCATGCAGCGTCGCGATAACCAGATGGCCGGTGCCGGCCAGATCGATTGCCGCCTGCATGGTTTCCCGGTCACGAATCTCGCCGATCAGGATGACATCCGGCGCCTCGCGCATCGCGCTCTTGAGCGCACGATTGTAGGACTTGGTGTCCGTCCCGATCTCACGCTGATTGATGATGGACTTCTTGTTCTCGTGCAAAAATTCGATCGGATCCTCGATCGTAATCACGTGTGACGACGTCTTCTCGTTACGGTAATTGATCATCCCCGCCAGCGTCGTCGATTTACCGCAACCGGTGGCCCCGACCATCAGGATCAGGCCACGGCGAAACATCACGAGTTCCTGCAGGATCGAGGGCATGCCGAGGTCTTCCAGATTGGGCATGTCCGTCGAGATATAACGCATGACCATCGCAATATTGCTGCGCTGGTGGAACACGTTGACGCGGAACCGGCCCAGGCCGGGCTTGGAGATCGCAAAGTCGATTTCGAGTTCCCGCGTGAACTCTTCCATCTGCGCCTCCGTCATGACCTCCATGGCAGCCTGACGCACCATCTTCGGCGTCAGGTCGAGCTTGTTGACCGGCATAATCTTACCGTCGATCTTGATCTTGACGGGGGCGTGGCAGGTCAGGAAAAGGTCGGACGCCTTTTTCTCTACCATCAGGTTAAATAGGGGCTGTACATTCATTTCAGCGCGCGCTCATTCGGTTCGTTGCTGCATCTGTGGCCATGACCTTAACCAAAGTGCGTTCCCTCTTCTTCATCGGCCAGGGACAGCCCCTTGGCCCGCTCCTCCGCATCATCCTTGTCCCGTTTACCCTCGAGCTTGATGCGCAGGCGCAGCTCGTTCTTCGAATCCGCATTGCGCATCGCGTCCTCGTAGCTGATCTTGTGAGCTTCGTAAAGATCGTACAGATCCTGGTCGAAAGTCTTCATGCCGAGTCGGTTGCTCTTCGCCATGACTTCCTTGATCTTGGCAACATCGCCCTTGAAGATCAGGTCGGAGATCAGCGGCGACTTCAGCATGATCTCCATCGCGGCGATACGGCCCGTGCCGCCCTCGCGCGGCAACAGTCGCTGGGAAATCAATGCCTGAACGTTCAATGACATGTCCATCAGCAACTGATCACGCTTCTCCTCGGGGAAGAAGTTGATCACCCGGTCGAGCGCCTGGTTGGCGCTGTTCGCGTGCAACGTCGCGAGACACAGGTGGCCGGTTTCGGCAAACTGAATCCCGTACTCCATCGTCTCGCGATCCCGGATCTCGCCGATCATGATGACATCGGGCGCCTGGCGCAGTGTGTTCTTCAGCGCCGCGAACCACGATTCGGTGTCGACGCCGACCTCGCGCTGCGTGACCACACAACGCTTGTGCGGATGCACATACTCGACCGGATCCTCGATCGTGACGATATGGCCGCGCGAGTTGTCGTTGCGATGACCGATCATCGCGGCCAGCGTCGTGGACTTACCCGAGCCGGTCGCACCGACGAGGATCACGAGACCGCGCTTCGTCATCGCGATCTCCTTGAGCGTGTCCGGCAGTTCGAGTTCGTCGACGGTCGGAATTTTCGTGATGATCTGTCGCAGCACGGCCGCAACGGCCCCCTGCTGAATGTAGGCGCTGACGCGGAAGCGGCCGATGCCCTGCGGACTGATGGCGAAATTGCACTCTTTCGTCGCATCGAACTCGCGCGCCTGCTTGTCGTTCATGATGGCGCGGACGATGACCGCACTCTGGTCCGGCGACAGCGGCTCCTCGGTCGCCCGATGAATCTCACCGTCGACCTTGATCGCCGGCGGAAACCCGGCCGTGATAAACAGGTCGGAGCCGTTCTTGGCCACCATCTTCTTGAGCAGCCCTTGCATGAGCCGTGTTGCCTGATCGCGTTCCATACGTTTAATCCTTTACGAACTGCAGCATCTGCCTGCGCCCGTTCTAGAAATTCTCCTTGTTGACGGCCCGAAACCGTGCCTCTTCCTTGTTGATAAGGCCCTTGGCCATCAACTCGGTAAGATTCTGGTCGAGCGTTTGCATGCCTTCCGAGTGCCCGGTCTGGATCGCCGAGTACATCTGCGCAATCTTGCCCTCGCGGATCAGGTTCCTGATCGCCGCCGTGCCGATCATGATCTCGTGGGCCGCGACGCGGCCGCCACCAATACGCTTGAGCAGCGTCTGGGAAATGACCGCCCGCAGCGACTCGGACAGCATCGAGCGAACCATTTCCTTTTCGGCCGCCGGGAACACGTCGACAACACGGTCGATCGTCTTGGCCGCCGAACTGGTGTGCAATGTGCCGAAAACGAGGTGGCCGGTCTCGGCCGCCGTCAGCGCGAGCCGGATTGTCTCAAGATCACGCATCTCGCCGACGAGTACGACGTCGGGATCCTCGCGCAGCGCCGAACGCAGTGCCTGGGCAAACCCCAGCGTATCCCGATGCACCTCGCGCTGGTTGATCAGCGAGCGCTTGCTCTCGTGCACGAACTCGATCGGGTCCTCGATCGTCAGAATATGGTCGGGCTTGTTGTCGTTGACGTAATCGACCATCGCGGCCAGCGTCGTCGATTTGCCCGAGCCGGTCGGGCCGGTCACGAGGACGATCCCGCGGGGATACATCGCAATGTCCTTGAAGATGGCCGGAGCCATCAGGTCCTCGAGCGTCAGGATCTCGGACGGAATCGTACGGAAGACCGCCCCGGCGCCGCGTGCCTGGTGGAAGGCGTTGACGCGAAAGCGCGCCAGCTTTGGAATTTCGAACGAAAAGTCGGTCTCGAAGAACTCCTCGAAGTCCTTCCGCTGCTTGTCGTTCATGATGTCGTATATCATGCTGTGCACGTCTTTGTGCGTCAGCGGGGGCATGTTGATGCGCTTGACGTCGCCGTCGACCCGAATCATCGGCGGCACGCCGGACGACAGATGCAGATCCGACGCGTTGTTTTTAACGGAAAATGTCAGCAACTGAGCGATATCGACAGCCATTATTCAACCCCAAAATCAAATACTTGTGGCTCGACGCCGACCCGGATTTACCATAAGCGGTCAGTGAGCGGAAGTTAAGTATATAGAGACCCCAAAAAGGGATCGTGACGCGAATCACGGAACAAATAGAGCGTTTACAGCGGCGTGTGAAATCTGCTGCCGAGTCCGCAGGCCGCGACCCCGCGTCGGTGACGATTATCGCCGTCACCAAACGGCAGCCGATCGAGGCGATCATGGCCGCCCGGCACGCAGGTCTGCGCCATTTCGGCGCGAACTACCTGCAAGAGGCGCTGGACAAGATTCCCGCCGTCGGCCCCGACGCGGTCTGGCACTTTATCGGGCCGGTGCAGGCCAACAAGACCCGGGCGATCGCGGCGAACTTCGACTGGGTCCACACGCTCGCCAGCCGCCGGATCGCCGAACGCCTGTCGGCGCAGTGCCCCGAACACAAGGGTCCGCTGCAGGTCTGCATCCAGTTGCAGCCGCACGGCTCGGCCGCGCGCCACGGGGTCGACGAGGCCGAACTGCCGGCGCTGGCCCGTGATGTCGCCGCGCAACCGAACCTCCGGTTGCGCGGCCTGATGATGATGCCGCTCCCGAATCCCGACCCTGGCGCCCCTGCCCGCGAATTTTCCCGCACACAGCGCCTGCTCGAGCGATTGCGCGATGGCGGTTACGACGTCGATACGCTGTCGATGGGCATGTCAGCCGACCTCGAAGCGGCGATAATGGCCGGCAGCACCTGCATCAGGATTGGTACGGACCTGTTTGGACCCCGAAATCATGGCTAACCGGAATTTGACGATTGGATTTGTCGGCGGCGGCCACATGGCTCACGCGATCATCTGCGGGCTGATCCGCGCGGGCCACGCCGCCGAGCGCCTGTGTGTCGCCGACCCCGATCCGCAACAACGCGAGCGGATACTCACGGCCGGCGCACAGATTCGCATCACCGGCGACAACGACACGGCCGTCGCAAACGCCGACGTCGTCGTCCTGGCGGTCAAACCGCAGATCATGGGCTCCGTCATCGCGGCATTGGCCACCCCGGCCGCCGGCCAATCCCCGGTCTTTGTGTCGATCGCGGCGGGCATCACGATCGACACATTGCAACGGCTCCTCGGCAACGGGCACGCGATCGTGCGCATCATGCCGAATCAGCCGGCCCTGGTCGGCGCCGGCATGTCGGTGCTGGTGGCGACGCCGGCGACCAGCGACGCACAGCGGAACCAGGCGCAGTACGTCGCCGGTGCGGCAGGTGATACGGCATGGATCGACGATGAAGCATTGATGGATGCCGTAACGGCGGTATCGGGCAGCGGACCGGCGTACTTCTACCTGTTCATGGAAATCATCGAGGCCTGCGCGCGCGACATGGGATTGCCCGCAGACCTGGCGCGCCAACTCGCGCGTCAAACCGGTTACGGCGCCGGGCGCGTCGTGGCTGAATCGGACCTCGAACTCGATGCGCTGCGCGCGAGCGTGACGTCGAAAGGCGGCACGACCGCCGCTGCGATCGGCGTCCTCGAAAATCCGGAATTTCGTGCTATTGTCGCGCGGGCCTTACTGGCCGCCCGTGACCGGTCCATCGAACTCGGCAAGACAAGCTGAAAAAGCATCGCTTCCGGCGCGGGGCAGCGGCCAACCGGAACAACGGCAGAAAGAAACATGCAGGACGCCCTGACATTTATCGTCAAGACACTCGTCGAACTGTACGTCATCACGTTCGTGCTGCGCTTCATCCTGCAATGGGTTAAGGCGGATTTCCGCAACCCGGTCACGCAGTTCTTCGTCCGGGTGACCAACCCGCTGGTCATTCCGGCGCGACGGCTGATCCCGTCAATCGGCGGAGTGGACACGGCGTCCGTCGTGATTATCATTCTGCTCGAACTCGCGATCACGGTCTTTCTGGTCAATTTTACGTGCATCGGCGAACCGCACCTTCTCCAGATCCTCGGCCTGACCCTGTTGCGCATCGTCTACCTGACGCTGCGAATCTACCTGTTCATTATTCTCATCCATGTCCTGCTGAGCTGGATCAGTCCGGGCGGCTACAACCCGGCCGTCAATCTGCTGGACTCGATTGCGAAACCGGCATTGCGGCCGTTTCGACAATTGATCCCGCCGATCGCCGGACTCGACCTGTCTGCACTGTTTGCGTTGATCATCATCCAGGCATTGACGATGCTGCTGCCGATCGGGCGCGTCGTCGCCGGCATGGGGTGCCTGTCGATTGGGCAGCTCCTGTAGCAAACCCCGCTCCGGCGGTCGCCTGAATTGCGGCCGACGCGATGCGGACGGCTCCATCGTCATCGATACCCGCGTCAAGGCACGCAGCAGCCGACTGGCCATCGGCCCGGTCCAAAACGGCAAACTGAGCCTGTGCCTGACCGCCCCTCCGGTCGACGGCGAGGCCAACCGGCAGGCCGGCAAGCTGCTCGCCGCCGCATTCGGCGTCGCGCCGTCCCGGGTCGAACTGTTGCGCGGCCGAACGAGCCGGGAAAAATACTTCCGGATCCGCGGAGCGACACGGATGCCGGCGGCCGTCCACGGCATCGACGACACACCCTGAACGACCCGCCGACGCCAAAAGACTTCCATCTGTCGGTGGTCTATAGTGACCAGAGTTCCGGTGACGAAGGGAGGGGACGGCATGTTTCGACGACACTCGGTTTCCCCGGCGGTTGCGCTGGCCGTTGCTCTGGCAACGGCGATGGTCCTGTCGGGCTGCAATCAGGACACGGCGACGGACGCGTCCGTCGGCAGGACGACGGCCGACTCGGCCAATGCCACGTCGGAGGATTTCGGTGACTACGTCGTCCACTTCAACGCCATAACAACCGACCAACTGCAGCCCGAGGTGGCGCGCACCCATAACATCGCGCGCAGCAAGAACCGGGCGATGGTGAATATCTCCATCATCAGGAAGGTCGAGGGCAGCATCGGGCAACCCGTCGACGGCAAGGTGGAAATATCGGCCACCAACCTGACCGGTCAGGCCAAAAACCTGACCCTGCGACGCATCCAGGAAGGCGAAGCGATTTATTACATCGGCGATGTATCGGTCGCCAACTCGGAGACACTCGTGTTCAATCTGAGCGTCACGCCGGAAGACACGACGAAGAAACTGACAGTTCGCTTTTCGCGGCAGTTTTTCTCGAACTGATCGGCGCCTCGACGGCTAATCGGCCTGATCACCGAGCGAGTCGTAGACACGGTTCCTCAAGCGAATCACATCGCCACGTGCGATATAGAGTAATTCGGCGATCTTGCCGACCATGTAATCCTCGTATTTATCCAGCACCTGGTCGGCCAGCGCGATACGCCAGAGCATCTCGATGATGCGTTCTTTCTCGGCATAGTCGAGCTCCTCATGCAGCAGCCGCGTAAACTCGTGCAGCGAGACGGAATTCTCGGCGGCAGCCTCGGCGCGCCTCAACAGGCTTTCGGCATCGGCGGCGCTGACCCCGAACTGCGTCGCGAGCAGTTCGAGCATCGCGGTGCGCTCGACCGGCTGTCGTTCATGATCGGCGCGCGCGATCTCCGCCAGCAGCACCGCTGTCGCATGCCGAATGCGCTGTGCAGCGGTCTCGGACGGCGTCGCCTCCTCGTCCGGAAGCCCAAAGAAACTCAAAAGACGGTCGATCACGCTTCCTCCCGCGCAGCATCGAGACAACCGACGACGATTTCCCGCAACTTCGTCAACCTGCCATGAAAGAAATGCCCGGTATCCGGCACGATAACCAGCTCCGGACCCGGGGCCAGGCCGTTGACCCACTCAACAGTCTCCGCGCAGGGCGCAACATCATCGTTGTCCCCCTGCACGATCAGCCACGGGCAGTCCGGCTGCCGGCCGGACAATAACCCGGCCATCCGGCCAACCGCCGGCGCGACGGTGACGAGTTGCGCCGGGCGCGCTGTCAGCGCGGCATTGGCGGCCACCATGCCGCCAAACGAGAAGCCAAGCAGATTCAGGGCCGCACCGGGATAGCGCTGCGCCGCCCAGCCGCAGACCGCAAGCGCATCCTCCGTTTCGCCGACGCCATCGGCGAATGTTCCTTCGCTCGCGCCGACCCCGCGGAAATTGAACCGGATCGCCGGCATGCCCAGATCGTTCATCGATCGTGACAACGTGTGGACGACCTTGTTCGTCATAGTTCCCTGGTGCTGCGGATGCGGATGGCACAGGACGGCAACGCGCGCACCATCCGGGCAGCGCGGCGCTTCCAGCAGGGCCTCGATCTGCCCGGCCGGGCCGTCTATCGTCAGCGCATCTCTGCGCGGCGCACTGCTGTTCACTGGAAAACCCGCTCCCGCTGCATATCAAGTCCCGGCATCGGCCGGAAAACCCTATTGTAGTGACTTGGGCCGGGCCGGACATCCGCGGGGGCCGGGCACACCACGCATCGAATGCCGCGATTCGCCGGCACCCGGGCTCGTGCTATGTTTGGCGCGGCAGGCGAATCGCGATCATGACTGACATCGACACCATCCGGGAAACCGAGCGCCGCTTCGGCGCCTACAATTATCATCCGCTGCCGGTCGTGCTGACACGTGGCGCCGGCTGCCATGTCTGGGACACCAGCGGACGCCGATACCTCGACATGATGAGCGCGTATTCGGCGGTCAGCCACGGTCACGCAAACCCGCGCCTGGTCGCCGAGATGACGCGGCAGGCCGGCCGGCTCAGTGTCGTATCGCGGGCGTTTTATTCCGACCGGCTCGCACCGTTCCTCGAAAAACTCTGCGGAATGACCGGGCAGGACATGGCGCTGCCGATGAACACCGGCGCGGAGGCGGTAGAGACCGGTATCAAGGCCGCGCGCAAATGGGCCTACGAGGTCAAGGGCGTTGCCGCTGATCGCGCCGAAATCATCGTTTGCCGCGGCAATTTTCACGGCCGGACGATCGCGGCCGTCGCAATGTCGTCCGAAACACAGTATCGAAAAAACTTCGGCCCGCTGCCGACCGGCTTTTGTCTGATCGATTACGCCGACCCGGCGGCGCTCGATCAGGCCATCAATGAGCATACCGCCGCCTTCATCGTCGAACCGATCCAGGGCGAGGGCGGTATTGTCGTGCCCCCCGACGGCTACCTGGCGGCGTGTGCGGAAATTTGTCGGCGCCGCAACGTGCTGTTGATCTGCGACGAGATCCAGACCGGGCTCGGTCGCACCGGCACGTTTCTGGCCAGCGAACATGACGGCGTGCGACCCGACGGGCTGATGCTCGGCAAGGCGCTCGGCGGCGGGCTCTATCCGGTGTCGGCATTTCTCGCGCGCCGCGATGTGCTCGGGCGGTTCGCGCCGGGCGATCACGGCAGCACGTTCGGCGGTAATCCACTGGCCGCCGCCATCGCCGTCGAGGCGCTGAATATCCTGAGCGACGAAAAGCTGTGTGACAACAGCGCGGCGATGGGGCGGCACCTGACCGACGGCCTGCGCGCCATCGCATCGCCACTGATCACCGATATTCGCGGGCGCGGCCTGCTACTCGGCATCGAGATCGATCCGCGGCGAGCGGCGGCGCGTGACGTCTGCGAGCGACTGATGGCGCACGGCATCCTGACCAAGGAAACGCACGAAACCGTCGTCAGACTCGCGCCGCCGTTGATCATCGACCGGCCGACGCTGGACTGGGCCATCGCACGCATCGATGCCGCGCTAAAATCAATGTCAGCGTGCTGAAGTTTGACTGGTATCGGTGGCGTTGGCCCAAGCGAGAAAGAGGCCGACATCCACCAGCTGGAAATCTTCGCGACGCAACAGCGATACTGGATGCAATCACAATAACCAGCCGAAGAAAACGCCTGCTACGCAGGCTGGGACCGGCCCGGGCATAAGCGGAGACAACCATGCGCATCACATCCACAACGTTTGCACACCAGGGCCGCATCCCCGAGCGCTGCGCATTCGGCATCGCCGATCCCGACGAGCATCTGCGGCTCGGGCCAAACCGGAACCCGCAGCTGAGCTGGAGCGGCATTCCCGCAGCCGCCAGGTCACTGGTCCTCACCTGCATCGACCCCGACGTGCCGTCGTCGCTGGATAACTTCAACAAGGAAGGCACGACGATCGCCACGGACCTGCCGCGCGTCGACTTCGTGCACTGGATCATGGTGGACATCCCCACCCGTGACGGATCGCTCGACGAGGGCGCCTGCGCGGACGGCATCGTGCCGCACGGCAAGGATGATCCGGCGGGGCCGCCGGGGTCACGACAGGGCATCAACGACTATACGAATTTCATGGCCGGCGATCCGGACATGGCCGGTGACTACTACGGCTACGAGGGACCGTGCCCGCCGTGGAACGACGAACGACTGCATCACTACCATTTCACGCTGTACGCCGTCGACCTCGACAAAACGCCGGTAGCGGGCCGCTTCACGGCCGCCGAGGCGCTGGCCGCGATCGAGGGGCATGTCGTCGGCGCGGCCACTTTGATCGGTACCTACACGCTGAACCCGGACCTCGCCCGCTGACGGTCGAGCCGTTTGTGCGGCACCCGTCCGGCACAGCGCCGCGGCGGCGACCGACCGATTACTCGTTCAATCGATTGCGTCGAGATCGAGCGATGCGGAGTTGATGCAGTAGCGCTGACCGGTCGGTTGCGGGCCGTCCGGAAACAAGTGCCCGAGATGCGCACCGCAGCCGGCACACAGCACCTCCTCGCGCACCATGCCGTGGCTCACGTCACGCTCGATACGGATCCGCTGCGGATCGACGGCCGCGAAAAAGCTCGGCCATCCGGAACCGGAATCAAATTTCGTATCGGACGAGAACAGCTCCGCGCCACAGCAAGTGCAGACATACATTCCTGACGTCTTGCAATCATGGTACCGACCGGTAAACGGCGGTTCCGTGCCCTTTTCCTGCGTCACGTGGAAAACTTCCGGCGTCAGCCGCTCGCGTAACGCGTCCGTCGAACAATCCTTCTTGCGTGCCATGTCCCGACCTCCGGTCGATCGCCTGCTGCCTGTCTGGGTCACCACATTCTATCGTGCCGGCCGGGATCCCGTCTCCGGTCCCGTTCGTCGGGTATCATGATCCTTTCGACGACACGGTAAACGGAATCCGCCTTGGCGCACTCGCACGGACATCACCACGATCACGCCCACCATGTCCCGCCGGACATGAACCGCATCTTCGCGATCGGCGTCGTGCTGAATGTCGCCTTCGTCGTCGTCGAAGCCGCATTCGGACTGATCGCCGACTCGCTCGCGCTGCTCGCGGACGCCGGGCACAATCTCAGCGACGTGCTGACGCTCCTACTGGCCTGGGGCGCTAACGTGCTGGCGCAGCGAAAACCCACGGTGCGACGAACCTACGGGTTGCGCCGCGCGACCAACCTGGCCGCTTTGCTGAGTTCCATCCTGCTGCTCGTGGCCATGGGCGGCATCGCGTGGGAGGCGCTGGGACGGTTTGCGGCCGATGTCGCCGTCGACGGACGCACCGTCATCATCGTCGCCGCGATCGGCGTCATCATCAACGGCGTAACAGCGTGGCTGTTTGCGGCCGGCAGCAAGCATGACCTCAACGCCAAGGCCGCGTTCCTGCATATGGCGGCCGACGCGGGCGTGTCGGTCGGCGTCGTGCTCGGCGGCATCGGCATTGTAATGTTCGGCTGGTATTGGGCCGATCCGATGATCACGCTGGCCATCGTCATCGTGATCATGATCAGTACTTGGGGCGTATTTCGCGATTCTCTGGATCTTGCTTTCGATTCAGTGCCGCGCGACATCGACCCGCGGCAGGTCCGGGCCTATCTCGGCGAACTGCCGGGCGTGGCCTCGGTCCACGATCTGCACATCTGGGGGATGAGCACGACCGAAACTGCACTGACGGCACACCTCGTCATGCCGGACGACAGCGCGGACGACGCTTTCCTGCAGCGGATATCCGACGGGCTGATGCATCGGTTTCGAATCTCGCATGCAACAGTCCAGGTCGAGCGAGGCACGTTCGATCACGGCTGTGACCAACCCCATGTCGATCCGACGCCGACATCATCCCCGTCGTGATCCGGACGCTACCGCCGAACGGTGTCAGGCACTGAGTTCTAGCAACAGCCGATTGAGCCGCGTCGCGTAGGCACCCGGATCGGCCAGCTGCTGGCCCTCGGATAGGCGCGCCTGATCGAGCAGCACGATGGCCAGGTCCGCAAACCGGCGCTCGTCCGTCTCGTCGTCCAGCCGCTTGATCAGCGGATGATCGATATTGATCTCGAATATCGGCTTACTGTCCGGGACATCCTGGCCCGATGCCTCGAGAATCCGGCGCATCTGGGCGCCCATGTCGTATTCGCCGATCGCCAGGCAAGCCGGGGATTCGGTCAGCCGGTCGGTCAGCCGAACCTCCTCGACCTCATCCTTGAGCTGCTCACGCAGCCGATCCAGAAACGCCTTGTGCGCCGTCTCGTCCTGCTCTTTCTCTTTCTTTGCCTCGTCGCCTTCGGCGCCGTCGAGATCGAGTTCGCCGCGCCGAATGTCGCGCAGCTCTTTGCCGTCAAACTCGCGCAGGTGACCGACGACCCATTCGTCAATCGGGTCGGACAACAGCAGGACCTCGATCCCCTTCTTGCGGAAGACCTCCAGATGCGGGCTCGCGCCGGCCGTCTTGTGGCTGTCGGCGGTCACATAATAGATTCGGTCCTGACCTTCCTGCATCCGCGACACGTACTCGGCCAGCGATTGATCCTGTGTCTCCTGACCCGTGTGCGTCGTCGCAAAACGCAGCAAACCGGCGATGCGCTCCTGATTCGCATGATCCTCGGCGGGACCCTCCTTGATGACCCGGCCGAACTCATTCCAGAACTGCCGATACTTGTCGGCATCGTCCGCGGCGAGCTTGCCGAGCATGTCCAGCACGCGCTTGGTCAGCGCGCCCTTGATGGCGTCGACCGTCGCATCCTGCTGCAGGAGCTCGCGCGACACGTTCAATGACAGGTCGTTGGAGTCGATGACACCGCGCACGAAGCGCAGATACAGCGGCAGGAATTGCTCGGCATCATCCATGATGAATACGCGCTGCACGTAGAGCTTAAGCCCGCGGGGCGATTCCCGGTTCCACAGGTCGAACGGCGATTTGGCGGGCACAAAGAGCAGGCTCGTGTATTCGCGTTTCCCTTCGACGCGATTGTGACTCCAGAGCAACGGGTCCTGAAAATCATGCGCGATGTACTTGTAGAACTCCCGATACTCATCGTCGGACACTTCGCTGCGCGGGCGCGTCCACAGGGCCTGCGCCGAATTCACGGTCTCGAAGCCGGGATCGGCCGGCGACTCGTCGCCGGCTTCGGCTTCATCGGCGCCGGGTTCGGGCAACGCCCTCATGCGGACCGGGAAAGCGATGTGATCGGAATATTTCCTGACCAGACTGCGAACCCGGTAGTCATCGGCGTATTCCTTCGCATCTTCGCGCAGATGCAACAGAACCGTCGTGCCCCGCTCGGGCCGGTCGATCGTGTCGACCGTGAATTCTCCGGCGCCGTCCGATACCCAGTGCACGCCGTCGGCCGACGGCGTCCCGGCACGGCGGGTGAATACCTCGACTTTTTCCGCGACGATAAAAGCCGAATAGAAACCGACGCCGAACTGGCCGATCAGGTTCGCATCCTGCTTCGATTCATCCGACATCGCCTTCAGGTATTCGCCCGTGCCCGAGCGGGCGATCGTACCGAGCTGCTGGATCACGTCATCGCGCGTCATGCCGATGCCGTTGTCGGTGATACTGATGGTTCCGGCGTCGGCATCGAGTTCAATCGACACCGCGAAATCCGGATCCTCTTCGAGCAGCGCCTCGTCGGCGATCGCCTCGAAACGCAGCTTGTCCGCGGCGTCGGATGCGTTGGAAATCAATTCACGCAGGAAGATTTCCCGGTGGCTGTACAGGGAATGAATCATCAGGTGCAGAAGCTGTTTTACTTCCGCCTGAAATCCGAGGGTCTCGCTGGCTTGCGCCGTTGCCGTCGTCATGTCTTTAGGTCACCAAGATTTGCCGGTTTGAGTTCCCGTCCCGATCGTTCCGGGGCCGGGTCGCGGGCTGAATATGGGGACCGGTCGGTCATAATTCAACCCCACCGGGCCATTGCCGGCAAGCGACCGGCCAGGTTCGGCGCGCAATCAATAGTGAGGCCCCGCCGGCGGACGGGCCGTAATCGGGAAACGCGGGCAGCGGCTGCCGGTCAGGTGCGCACGGCAGTGACGCGACGGATTTTCATGATGATCCGGTCGAGTGTATCGACGGCCCCGTAGCTCACGACGCTGGCGATTGCCAGCACCCGGAGTACCGGACTGGCGGTCAGCAGCGTGACGCCGGCGATCGTGAGCGTGAGCCTGAGAAACACCCAACGATAGTAGCCGACCCAGGACTGGTGCAGGGCGAGGCAGGTACTATCGATGTCATCGAACAGCTTCGGCAGCCACTCCATCAGCACACATCATCCGACTTGACGACGTACAGATGCGGAGCCGAAGGCTCTTCTGCGGTCAGCAAGTCTTCTTCCCCACCCTCGCCTCGGCCGCGAGCGCTGTCCAGCGCTTTTGCGATCCATGCGCGCCGGCGGATGGTGTGCTCATTCGTGAAATCAGTCTCGCTATGTCTGTTTTTTGCCATAGTCTTTGTCTTATTTAATTCTCACCCATATCCGGATGATACGCTTTTCCCGTGCGGACGCCTCGCTGCCGTGAATCGATCCACGAACCGAGCCCACGCCGCCGTCAACTTCGCCTGAACCCGGGTGCCGCATTCATCGACCGACTCCGGCCGTTCGCGCTGCATGGTTCCGGCGCCGGCCCCTCCACGAGGACCAACCGTTCGCTGTCGTCAGTCGTCGGCCTGCCAATCGCGTCGAACCTTCTCTGACCAGTTTCGGTAGCCCTTCCAGGTGTACAACCCGGCATCGAGCGGCGCACGCCGTTTCTCCGGCGCCTGAACCCTCGTCAGCCAGCGACGATAGGCTTCCCAACCACTGACGTCCTTGCCGTCGGCAGCAACCAGTCCTTTCTCACGCCGATCGGCAAGGGCTGTATCGTGACCATGCCGATCATCCCGAGTCGGAAAACCGTTCGCGTATTTTTCTGCTAATGATTTATATTTTTGTTCGCTCATCGAGTTTGCCTGCAGTGAAATGACGATCACAGCTTAGGCAACAACGCGCAGAACGACTATGAACTACATCACAAGCGGATTCATTTAACCTATTGATTATTGGGTATTTTTGTGACGCATCTCACCGGACTCAGACGATGAGCCGATAACAGGGCGTGTAGTTCTTGCCGGGCAGGCGCATACGCTGCTGACTGACGAACGCCGCGAGCAGCGTATCGAGATGCGACATAATCGCCGGATCACCCCTGATTTCGAACGGGCCGTGCGCATCGATCGCACGCAGACCATATTCCTTGACGTTGCCGGCCACAAGACCGGAGAAAGCCCGGCGCAGCGCGGACGCCAGCGCATGCGGGCTCTGATCGGCGCCCAGGTTCAGGGCGGCCATACTTTCGTGCGTGGCGACAAACGGCTGCTGGAAATCACGGTCAATCCGCAGACGCCAGTTGAAATAATACGCATCCCGGTGCCGATGCCGGACTGCTTTTACCTCCGCAATCTCGGTCGCGAGGATTTGTGCGACACGTGCCGGATCGCCGATTTCGATTCGATAGCATTGTTGCGCTTCGGGGCCCAGCGTCGCGCCGACGAATTCATCGATCCCGGCGAACCAGGCCGCAGACGATTCCGGTCCGGTCATGATCACCGGCACCGGCACCGCGCGGTTGTCCGGGTGCAACAGGATACCGAGCAGAAACAGCATTTCCTCCGCCGTGCCGACGCCGCCCGGAAAAATGACGATACCGTGCGCGATACGAACGAATGCCTCGAGCCGCTTTTCCATGTCCGGCATGATGACCAGTTGGTTCACGATCGGGTTCGGCGACTCGGCAGCGATGATTCCCGGCTCCGTCAGGCCGATGTAACGCCCGTTGGCGACCCGCTGCTTCGCGTGGGCGATCGTCGCCCCTTTCATCGGCCCTTTCATGGCGCCGGATCCGCAGCCCGTACAGACATTTAGCAGCCGCAGGCCAAGCTGATACCCGACTTCCTTCGAATATTCGTATTCCTCACGATTGATCGCATGGCCGCCCCAGCAGACGACAAGATCCGGGTCGGCCGGCAGCCGGAACAATCCGGCATTGCGCAGAATATGAAAGACGGCGTTGGTAATGCCGTCGCCCGTTGAAAAATCGAGCCTCTCGGCCAGTTCGACTTCACTGCTGACGAACGCGACGTCGCGTACGACAGCGAACAGCAACTCGCGTATGCCCCGGATCATCCGACCGTCGACGAACGCATCGGCCGGCGGATCGGTCAACGCAAGCTTGATGCCCCGCTCTTGCTGGATAACGCAGATATCGAAATTCGCGTGCTTGCTCAGCACCTCGCGGGCGTCATCGGTCTCGCTGCCGACATTCAGCACCGCCAGGGCGCAACGCCTGAGCACCTCGTGCTGAGGACCGGTCACGACGCTTTGCAGCCGATCAACCTCGTGCTGGGACAGCACCTCGAGACTGCCTTCCGGCATCACCTCGACCAGTGTCGGCTGCTCGGACATGTCTACAGGGCGCCGACCGGAAACCGCGAAGTCAACATGGCAATCCGGCGCGCCCGCTCAGGGCACGATTTCCACGGGTGTGCCGGCCGATGTCATGAGCCAGATGTCGACCATGTCGGCATTGGAGACCGCGATACAGCCATCCGTCCAGTCGGTCTGCCGATAATAAGTCGGACTGTGTTTCGGGTTGTTGGGCTGCCCGTGAATCATGATCTGCCCGCCCGGCTCGACGCCGAGCGCCATGGATTCACTGATGTCACCCGGGTTCGGATACGACACCTGGATCGACAGGAAAAAGTCGCTGGCGGCATTGCGTTTCTCAAGCCGGTAGACCCCTTCAGGCGTGCGGAAATCACCCTCCGCCTTTTTGTCGCCCTCCGGCAGCAGGCCGAGTGAGATAGCCATCCGGCGCAGCACACGATCTTCTTTCAACAACAACATCTGCCGGGCGGACTTGTGAACGACGACCCGGTCGGCGATCTCGACCTCCGCGGCGCCGCACGGCCAGGCGAGGAGAGCGCCGCAAACAAGGATGCCCCACGCAAGGACATGCAAGACCGGGACACGGCGGAACAACCTGATGTTTCTCAAGACGGCGACCATCGCTCGGCAACAATCAACCCGGCGAGAGTAAATTCATCGGGCGCACCGGCGCAAGCGACCCGGTAGCGAATACCGACGTCAATTGACGACCGCCCCGGCCGCCGCACCGGCGTCGGCAACCGACGCAGCGGGCGCGTGGTCGCCGTCGGCACGTTCGATCTTCGGAAAGACAATCGGCGTGCCCGGCCGGACCTGATCGAGATCAAGATCGGGGTTGTACTGTCGCAGCAGCCAGACAGGCACTTTGTATCGATTCAGGCTCAGCAGGAACAACGATTCGCCGGGCCGGAATTCGTGCACCTCGGTCGCGGCGATGCGATAACGCGCGAAGAACACCTCCTGCAACTCCCGGTGATACGCGAGCCGGCGCGCGGTAAATTGCTCGGCCGTGACGCGAGTGAGGTCGAGCCGCAGGCGCCGTCCGATGACGACCGGCTGCCGGAATGCAAAGTCGTTCAGATCACGCAGCCGCTGCGTGCGAAGATTCAGCCAATCCGCGTAGTGACCGAGAGTTTCCGCTGCCTGAATTTCGATCGTCCGGTCGTTGTCGACGAGGTAGTCGCTCGGATCGGCCAGCAGGGCCGAGTCAGCGCCCTGCATCGTCGTGGCGGCCGCTTCGGTGTCCGCATCCACATCTACAGCCGCCACGGCGGCAACCGCGGCCGCCGGTTCAGCGGTCGCGGCAGGTGGCGGCACAGCGACCGCCCCTTCCGCCAGGCGTAACCGCTGACCGACATAGATTCTGTTGCCGTCCGTCAGGTCATTCATCGCTCGCAAACGGCGTTCTGCGATACCGGATCGCTGCGCGATCTGGCTCAGCGTGTCGCCGTTACGCACTGTGTACGTCTGCGTTCCCGGCGGCACCGGATCGCTCCGTCCCGGCCCGCGCTCCCCCGGTCCGCCCTGGTACGGCAGATGCAGCATCTGACCAGCGCGAATCCGGTGACGGCTCTTGAGTTGATTGATCGCCATCAACTCCGACACGGTCGTGTCGTAACGGGCGGCAATCACCGACAGGCTGTCGCCGCGCCGAACCTTGTGTTCGAGGTCCGGTGTCTGCCGGCGAAAGCGTCGGTCGGCCGGAATCGCGGCCAGCAGTCCCGCCGCCGGCGCTGCGAGCCGGTCGGCCGGGAGCCGCAACGCGAACCCCTTCGGCACGTATTTCAGGCCAGACCAGATCGAGTCGAGCAACGCCGGGTTATAACTCCGCAGCGTGCGTTGCGGAAGATCGAACGCCGCCGCCAGCGACGATGCGCTCACATAATCGGGCAGCGTCACGACCGCGACACGTTCGGGCGAGTCTTTTTCCAGCGGCCCGAAATGCTCGGTCGCCTGCTCGGCGACGTCGTGCGCCGCCAGGAAGGCAACATAGAAATTACGGGACGCAAAGCCGAAAGCGCGCCCCTTGTATTGCCGCACGATCGTTTCGATATCGTCGCTGCCGGTCGTGCGGACGGCACGCCGCATGCCCGCAACGCCGTGGTTGTATGCGGTGATCGCCAGCGGCCAGGATTTCAGAATCGAATAATTGTATTGCAGTAACGCCGCAGCAGCTTCGCTCGACCGATAGGGATCGCGCCGCTCATCAACGACATGATCGATTTGCATAAAGCGGCGCCCGGTCGAGCGCGTAAACTGCCACAGCCCGGCAGCACCGACATGAGAACGCGCAGCGGGGTTATAAGAAGATTCGACATGGGGCAACGCCGCGAGCGCCTCGGGCACGCCGGCCGCACGCAGGCTATCGAGGATGTGCGCCTCCCACCGACCCGAGCGAATCAGCCCGGCACGGAAGCCGTCGGCCAGCCCCTGCTGAAAACGAACGCGTCCGGCGGCACGACGCAATTCATCGTTGCCGACATCGGCCGGCCACAGCGCGAGCACGCGTGCCTGCTCGGCGGTCAGGCCGTCACGCTTGCCGCCGGCCAGCGTCCGCAGAATCGCCTCGTATTTCTTGCGCGCCTGCTCGGACACGCGGCGCTTGCCCGCAGGGTCGCCGCTGTCGGGCACATCGATCCGGGCATAGATGATGTCGAGGCGCCGGTTATCGTGGATCAGCGCCTGTTGTGACGGCACCTCGGCAAACACCCGGGTCCAGAATCGGATCTCCGGCTCCAGGCCCGCGGGTCGCGGCAGAGCAGCAGCGGCAGACAAGGCCAACAAGAGCATGACCGACCCACAAACCAGGCGTATAAATGACATCGGGTCCTCAGCATCCTTTCCGTCAATGGCCGGTGCAGCCCGACCGCATGGCGGCGGCTGCTCCGTCTGAGCAGCATATAGACGCGGCCATGCGCGGGCGTTGAACCCGCTTCACATAATTACAATACCGTTTGCGATAGTGTGCAGACCTGCGCCCGTATGACGCAGGTCTTTCTTTTGACAGGTAAAACCTGCTACTGTCGCTGCCCCCCTGAAACGTCAGGTTTTTCGGGGAGTTCCGGCAACTTTCTGGGATTAAAATTAACCGGCTTTGCGGCCCGGAATCAAGTCGAGATGCCCACGAGCGCGCCACGTTACCTTCCGCAGCATGCCCGAATCACGGCCGCGTGCCTGCTCACCCTGCTGTTGGCGGGATGCGACCCCTCACCGGCATCCCGGGCGTTGCGCGCCCGGCAAGTCCCGACCCCGCCGCCCGAGTCCGAACCCGCGGTACAGACCGAGTCACCGACTCCGGCCCCGGTCGAGACCAACGAATTACCCGCCGCGCCGGCACCAGTGCCCGCAGCACCGGCCTTCGATACCCCGACCCCGGCCCTGCCGATGCCCGCAGCGGCGCCGCCCGCTGACGGAGACGATGACCGCGCAGATGACAGCCCGGATAATGGCGGCGATCTCGTGCTGCTCGGGCAGGCCGTGCCGCCGGGCACGTCACAAAGACTCATGTGGTCCGCAAGCGAGATCTTCGAGGGCGTGTCGACCGAAACGCCGGTGCTCGTCGTCAACGGGCGCCAGCAAGGCCCGACGCTGTGCCTGACGGCCGCGATACACGGCGACGAGCTGAACGGCATCGAAATGGTGCGCCGCGTACTCCATGACCTGGACCCGGAAAAACTCAGCGGTGCGGTGATCGGCGTGCCGATCGTCAACCTGCAGGGCTTCCGGCGCGGCTCCCGCTATCTGCCGGATCGGCGTGACCTGAACCGTTATTTTCCCGGCAATCCGTTGGGCAGCTCGGCCGCACGCATTGCCTATTCGCTGTTCGAGGAAATCATTCGCCGCTGTGACGCACTCGTCGACCTGCACACCGGGTCGTTTTACCGCACGAACCTGCCGCAACTCAGAGCCGACCTGCGTTATTCGCGGATCAAAGAACTGACGCTCGGCTTCGGCAGCATCGCGGTGCTGCACAGTGTTGCCGCGCCGGGCACGCTGCGGCGCGCGGCCACCGATGCCGGCATTCCGAGCATCACGCTCGAGGCCGGCGAACCGTTGCGCCTGCAAACCAAGAAGGTCACCCAGGGCGTCAATGGCGTGTTCCGGCTCCTCAATACGCTGGATATGCTGCACCGGGTGCAGTTGCTCGCCCCGCCGGCGCCGGTAATTTACGAATCAACCTGGGTCCGTGCCGATCATGGCGGCATCCTGTTTTCGGTCGTGCGGCTGGGTCAGGAAGTCGCGCCGGGTGACGTGCTCGGCACGGTCACCGACCCGATCACCAATGAACAGAACCTGATGTATTCACCAGAGAAGGGCCGGATCCTCGGCATGGCGCTCAACCAGGTCGTGATGCCGGGCTTTGCCGCGTTCCGGATCGGCATCGAGACGGCCGGACCGCCGACGGATCCCACCGGACTGTCGCTCGACTGGAATGCAGAACTCGTCCCGCTGACTGCTGAGCCGGCGCCCAGCGCAAAGCAACCGCCGGATGCGCCCGCCGCACCGCCGAGCGAGCTCGAAGAGGCGTCCGAAGAATAGTCACGCCCACCGCCGCGCAGACTGCGTACCACGATATGCACCAAGGCCGATGGCGTGACCGGGTTCGGGGGAACTGTGGCCGCCAGGGATGGCGGCCCCAAGCCTACATGGACGTATTCACGGCGTGTTCCTCCGAACCCGGTCACGCCATCGGCCGCCACTGTCGCCATTGCAGATGCCGGTCGCTCGAACACCGTGGCTCCGCGTCATCGACAACCGTTACGGCGTCCTCCCGGCATCGGAATCAGTGTGAACGCGCGCGCAATGCGGCAATTCGCTCTGCGAGCGGCGGATGGGACATGAACAGGCGCCGCCAACCCGACGGCGCCCCGCCCGCAATACCGAACGCCTTGAGCTGCGCCGGCAGTTGTGCCGGCTGATGCGCGGCTTGCAGCCGCTCCAGCGCCGCAACCATGTTCGGCGTACCGGCCATCTCGGCCCCACCGGCATCGGCGCGAAATTCACGCCGCCGCGAGAACCACATGACGATGCTGCTCGCGAGAAAGCCGAGGACGATCTGCGCGACCAACGATGTCACGAAAAAGCCGATACCGGCCCCGCGGTCGTTCTTCAGGATGACCCGGTCGACGAAGAAGCCGACCAGTCGCGACAGGAAAATAACGAAGGTGTTAATGACACCCTGAATCAGCGTCATCGTGACCATGTCGCCGTTGGCGATATGCGCCACTTCATGCGCCAGGACCGCATCGACTTCATTCTGGCGCATGTTCTGCAGCAGCCCCGTGCTGACCGCAACGAGCGCGCTGTTGCGCCGGGCGCCGGTCGCGAACGCATTCGGTTCCGGCGAATCGAAAATCGCGACTTCCGGCATCCCGATGCCCGCACGCGTGGCGTGCTTCTGCACGGCCGCCACCAGCCAGGACTCCGTGCTGTTGGCCGGCTGGACGATGACCCGGGCGCCGGTCGTGGATTTGGCGATCATTTTCGACGCGGCCAGCGAGATCAGCGACCCGGTGAAGCCGATGATCGCCGAATAGATCAGCAGGCTCTTCAGGTCGATGCCGCCCTCCGCCTCAAGGTATCCGTCAAGGCCGAAAACCCTCGTGACGATGGCCAGTACCGCGAGTACTGCGACGTTAGTCGCCAGAAACAGTAATATCCTTTTCATCTCGACTCTCCGGATGACAGGCCAAACCCGATAAATCGGGGCTCAGGACGATGAATTCAACAGCGCGCGCCTCAAAAGATCATACGCCGGACACCGGCGAATCGGATTACATCCCGCTGTACCGGTTCTGGCAGCCGCGTTTCTGGGGCCTGTGGGTCGGCCTGGGCGCACTGCGGCTCATGGTCGTGCTGCCGTATCGGGTGCAGATGGCCATCGGTCGTCGACTCGGCCGGCTGGCGTTTGCCGTCGCGCCGAGACGCCGGCGCATCGCCGAGATCAACCTGCGCCTGTGCTTCCCCGAACTCGACGAGCCGGCGCTGCAGCAGCTGCTGCGCGACCATCTCGGTTCGCTCGGCTGCTCGATATTCGAGATCGGGCTGGCGCTGTGGGCCGGCGATGCGCGCGTCGCCGGGCTCGTCACGTTCAAGGGAATCGACAACCTGACGCGGCCGCTCGAACAGGGCCACGGCGTCATCGTGCTGAGCGGCCACTTCCCGGCGGTCGAACTGACCGGCCGGGTGGCCCGGAACCATATTCCGGATACCGCGGCGATGTACCGGCCCCTCAAGAACCCACTGATCGACCAGTTGCTGCGCCGAGCCCGCCGCCAGGCCGGCTCGGCATTGATCCCCAAGTCCGGCTTACGCCAGATGATTCGCCTGCTCAGGAGCGGCTGGCCGGTCTGGTATGCGTCCGACCAGAGCTACGACCGCGCCTATGCCGAACTCGTGCCGTTTTTCGGCGAACCGGCCATGACCAATGCGGCGCTGAGCCATATCGCACGGATGGGCAAGGCACGCGTCGTGCCGTTCTACCCGCGCCGGCTGGCCGACGGCAGCGGTTACGCATGTGAATTTCTGCCGGCGCTGGAGGGTTTTCCGAGCGACGATCCGGCCGCCGATGCGGCGCGCGTCAACGCCCTGCTGGCGCAATGGATCCGCCAGGCCCCGGAGCAATATTACTGGGTGCATCGCCGCTTCAAGAATCGACCCGCTCCATACCCGGATCCGTACCGGGATAGCTGACCGACTAGGCCGGCGTCTGGCGATAGCCCTCGAGCAGCGCCGTCCAGTCCGCATCGTCGAAGCGGATCACGCCCTGACCGAGCAGTTTGTCCAGCGACCGCCGCAGACGCTCGAGATTGCGCCGCGTCCAATCGCCGGGTCCGGCCATGATCCGGCCACGATCGAAGTCGAGCAGGTATAAACGGCCGCGGGAGTCGATCTGAATGTTGTGTGCGTTCAGATCCGCATGACAGATACCCGCTCCGTGGAAGCGCGCGCTCACGCCCCCCCTCGCCCCCCCCCCCCCCCCCCCCCGCAAAGCGGCGGCCAACCCCGCCCACACCCACAGAACCACGCGGAAGCCCACCCTCACCACCG
>JAJFJS010000101.1 GCA_021773815.1 Gammaproteobacteria bacterium | reverse complement strand
CAATTCTCAGACAACGACCGGGTCCAATTCGGGGGAAATCTCGGGGGAACAACCGGGACCGGCAACGCAAAACAGCCTCCGCACCACGATATGTCCAAGGTCGAGGCGCCGTTATATCTCTCGGAAACCTTCAGCCGCCCGGGCTACGCAAACTCGATGCCCACATTTAATTCAAGCGGCGTTTCCGAGGGGTACCCGACGCCAAAGACCGGTTCAGCGCAATAGGTGAATTCATGGCTGCCCGAGCACACAAAAAGCTTGCCGTCTGGCTTCTGCGGCTGAATTTGAGGGCGCTCAACCCGGCTAAGTCGCGATATCCGAGACGATGATACCGGAGGACAAGTTAGCCACACCTGGAATTCCCGCGCCTTCGGCGGGGGATCCTCAGTCTTCAGGCCCGCCGGCCGGCACCAAGCGGACGATTCTGGAGCCGGCCGCGTTCTCCAGCAGAATATAGAGCTCCCCGTGTGGTCCGAGCTCAATATCGCGGAATCGAGCCAGGTCTGTCAGCAGCGTTTCGGTGTGCACGACGCGGTTGTTCACGATCTCCCAGCGCAAGAGGTCGGTGGCGCGCAGCGTGCCGGCGATGATGTTGCCGCGCCAGCCGGGAAATTCCGTGCCGGTATAGAAGACGAAACTGGAGATCGCCGGTGATGGCGTCATGTCGACGACCGGAAACACGGCATCTTCGCGACGTAACTCGATACCCAGTTTGTCGGCGACGTTGACGGGCCGCCCGTCGTAGTTGACCCCGGACGTGAAGACGGGCCAGCCGTAATTCCCGCCGGGCACGAGGCGGTTGAGTTCGTCGCCGCCGCGCGGCCCCATCTCGGTATTCCACAGTTCGCCGGTAGCCGGATTAAATTCCAGACCCTGGACGCTGCGGTGTCCGAGGGTCCATGTTGTCCGAACGGCCGCCGCGTCGTCGCGAAACGGATTGTCGTCCGGCAGCCGCCCGTCGTCATGCATGCGGTGGATCTTGCCGTACGGCAGTGACCGATCCTGAATTCCCATGAAATCCAGCGGCCCCTTCATGCCGATACCGATATAGACATGGCCGTCGTCGTCGAACGCGATGCGACCACCCGCGGCAAGGTCCGACGTGTCGGTATAGGCGGCCAGATCGGCCTGCCAGATGACCTGCTCATCGACCCATTCACCATCCCTGATGCGGCCGCGGATCAACCGGTTCATCGACACCGGCCGGTCGCCGCGGCGACTCAGTGCATTGCAATCGCTGCAGCGATCGGTGTGATGGATATAGATCCAGCCGTTGTCCTCGTAGCGTGGGTGGAGGGCGACCTCCAGCATCCAGCCCAGGCCCTGGACCTGGCCGAGGAACTCGCGGGAGTCGTCGTAGACCGGCGGTGTGCCGCGCACCGGTGCGGATACCGAGCCGTCCGCGCCGACGATACGCAGGCCGCGCATCCGCTCGGACAGCAGGATGCGCCCGTCGGGCAGGGGGGCGATGGAAAACGGCATCGGGTCGAGGCCCGTGGCGACTTCCTCGATCCGAAAGGCATGGCGTTCGCCCGTGATCACGCCTGCCGGGATCGTCAGCGCGATGTTGGCCCGCTTGTCGAGGATGGTCGTGCCCTGTCGCTGCTCGGCCACATAGAGCGCCATGTTCCAGATCTGCCGTTCGTTTAGCGTTGCCGACCACTCCGGCATGCCCGATTCGGGAAAACCGGTGGCGATACTGGCCGCGATTTCGGTAACGGAGTCGCCGTGGCGCAGATCCGCGCCGACCAGCGGCGTGCCCAGCGGCGCGCCGCGCAGGTCCTCGCCATGGCAGGCCGCGCAGCGTTCGTTGAATTGCCGGATGAAACCGTCGCGCATCGGGATCTTGCTGAGTTTTTCCCAGTCCACCTTGGCCGGATCGAATCCCTGCGCGGCCGCCGTCCCGAGCGAGGCCGCGAGCAGGATCAGGCTAAATAAGTGTCGGTGCATCGGTATTCCCTGTTGTTCGGCCCGTATCATCCGCTGCCGCGGTGGCATGCTGCGAAAGCCTGTATAGCAATATCTCAACCCGGTTGTCACGTGGTAGCTTGGGCTAATCGCCGCAGTAGATTTTTCTAATCGACAAAGTATGCTCGTGAAACATCGCATGCCTGCGTAATCGGGTTATCGACCCCGCCGCATTGGCCGAACCGATGGCGGCTCCCGGGCAGCGGCGTACCGCGAGGCGTCGGGCGAGGATGTGACGGATGAAGATTTCGCTCAGAGACTACACATTGGCCGATATCGACCGGCTCGTGCTGCTGGCAAACAATGAGAACGTTTCCCGGTATCTTGTGGACACGTTTCCGTTCCCTTATACGGTGCAGGATGCGCGCTGGTGGATCGAGACCGGGGCTGGGGAATGCGGGACGATTACCCGGGTCATCGTCTGTGACGACGAATTCGTCGGCAGCGTCGGGCTCATGCCGGCGACCGGTTGGCGGGCGCACGTTGCGGAAATCGGCTACTGGGTCGCCGAGCCTTACTGGGGGCGGGGTATCGCGACCGCGGCGCTGCGCGAGATGACGGAATATGCCTTCAGGGAACTCGGCTGCGAAAAACTGGTTGCGCCGGTCCTCGTGCCTAACGTGGCCTCGATGCGGGTGCTGGCTAAATGCGGTTACCGGTCGGAGGGCTGTATGGTGCAAGAGGTCCGCAAGGGCCGGCGAATCTGGGACGTCCAGCGGTACGCGAAACTTCGGGACTGAGCGGTGCCGTCCGGCGCCCCGGTCGGCGGCTCCGGGCGCTTGGGTCACGGGCCGCGGATAGCGGTCCCCGGTCGGCGGCCCCAGTGACTTGGGGACTTGGGGACTTGGGGTTTGGCCATCGATGCTGTAGTTTAGCCGCCAGCCGCCCCGGGCGATCATCAGGCCCGGGACGCCACCGTTTTTGCACACCGCGGCGCCGTAACCGCCGAACAGGAACCAGAGGTCGGCATGAAACTCGATTCAATAGCATTGCACCACGGGTATGAGTCCGAGGCGACAACCAAGGCCGCCGCCGTTCCGATCTACCAGACCACATCGTATACCTTCGACGACACGCAGCATGGCGCAGACCTGTTCGACCTCAAGGTCGAGGGCAACATTTATACGCGGATCATGAATCCGACGACGGCGGTACTTGAGCAGCGAATAGCGGCGATGGAGGGCGGCATCGGCGCGCTGGCCGTCGCATCCGGCATGGCGGCGATCACCTATGCAATCCAGTGCATCACGCGCACCGGTGACAATATCGTCAGCACGACGCAGTTGTACGGCGGCACCTATAACCTGTTCGCCCATACGCTCCCGCAGCAGGGAGTGGATGTCCGGATGGCGTCGTACGACGACTTCGCCGGCATCGAGGGCCATATCGATGCGCGCACGCGCGCGATTTTCTGTGAATCGATCGGCAATCCGGCGGGCAACGTGGTCGATCTGCAGCGGCTGGCCGAGATCGCCCACCGGCACGGCGTGCCGTTGATTGTCGACAATACCGTCGCCACACCGTACCTGTGCCGGCCGTTCGAGTTCGGCGCCGATATCGTGATTCACTCGCTGACGAAATACATCGGCGGGCATGGCACGACGATCGGCGGGGTCATCGTCGATTCGGGGACTTTCGACTGGACGGCGAACAAGGACCGGTTCTCGATGCTGACCGAGCCGGATCCGTCGTACCACGGCGTGGTCTATACGGATGCGCTCGGCGCGGCGGCCTATATCGGGCGCTGTCGGGTCGTGCCGTTGCGCAATACCGGATCGGCGCTATCGCCGCACAGTGCGTTTCTGCTGCTGCAGGGGCTCGAAACGCTCGGCCTGCGCATCGAGCGGCATTGTGAAAATGCGCTGGCCGTCGCGCGCCACCTCGAGCAACATCCGAAGGTGACGTGGGTCAACTATGCGGCGCTGCCTGGCAACCCGTTTTTCGACACCTGCGCGCGGATCACCGGGGGCCGCGCCTCGGGCATCCTGAGCTTCGGGATTCATGGCGGCAAGGCGGCCGGCGGGCAGTTTATCGATGCGCTGCAGATGATCCTGCGGCTCGTGAACATCGGTGACGCCAAGTCACTGGCGTGTCATCCCGCGACGACGACCCACCGCCAGCTCAGCGCTGAAGAACTGGCCAGCGCGGGCGTGACCGAGGATCTCGTACGGATCTCCGTGGGTATCGAGCACATCGACGACATCATCGCCGATATCGACCAGGCGCTGGACGCGGTCGACTGACGACGCCGGACTCCGGGGATGCTGACGACTAGGTCGTGACCTTGCGAATCACATACCCGCCGGAGCGTTCGTCCATCTCCAGTTCCAGGCAGCCGCGCGCCTGGGCCTCTTCGAGCAGGTCGCTGAACGATCCGAAACCGTAAAACGACTCGTTGAAGCCCGGCCGGCGGCGCTTGAGCGTCTGCTTGATCATTGAGCCCCAGAGTTTGGCGCGGTCGCCACGTTCGGCATACAGCGCCTCGGCGGTCTCGATGACCAGATCGATGCCCTGCTGCGCCGGGTCGTCCTGCTGGGTTGCCTGCGGTGCAGTTTCCGTTGTGCTTTCCGTTGTGCTTTTCGTGGCGGTCTTCTTGGCACGCAATTTGCTGCGCGAACTGCGTTTGGGTGCAGCACGCTCGGCCACGAGATCGTCATAGTAGATAAATTCGTCGCAGTTGCTCATGAGCAGGTCGGAGGTCGAGTTCTTGACGCCGACGCCGATGACCGTCTTGGCGTTCTCGCGCAGCTTGCTGACCAGTGGCGAGAAATCCGAATCTCCCGAGACGATCACGAAGGTGTCGATATGTTCCTTCGTGTAACACAGATCCAGCGCATCGACGACCATGCGTATGTCGGCCGAATTCTTGCCGGACATGCGGACGTGCGGGATTTCGATGAGTTCGAAGGCAGCTTCGTGCATCGATGACTTGAAATCCTTGTAGCGTTCCCAGTCGCAGTAGGCCTTTTTGACGACGATACTGCCCTTGATCAGCAGCCGCTCGAGTATGCGTTGCATATTGAATTTTGCATACTTGGCGTCACGTACGCCCAGCGCAATGTTCTCGAAATCGCAGAATACGGCCATGTTGCCGTCACCATTCATAGGCAGAATCCTCGTCGTCGGCGCGCGGCGCCGATAGTGAAATATCAGCCGATACGCTACCAGAAAAACTCCGGTCGTATTGCGGTTTTTCGCGCGGCTCTGCGGCCTCAGGCCAGGAACATCCGGTAGGCCGGGTTGTCGCTCTCGTCGGCATAGCGGTAGCCGAGCGCGTCCAGATGCCGCCGCAGCCGGTCGATCTGTTCGTCGGGTACCTGGACGCCGGCAAGCACGCGGCCGTAGTCGGAGCCGTGATTGCGGTAGTGAAAAAGACTGATATTCCAGTCATGACCGATTGCAGTCAGAAAGGCGAGCAGTGCGCCGGGTCGCTCGGGAAACCGGAAGCGATACACGCGTTCGTTTTCGATGCCCGGCACCGGGCCGCCGACCATGTGCCGAATATGCAGCTTGGCCATCTCGTCGTCGGTCAGGTCGATGACGGGATACCCGGCGTCGCCGAGCATGGCGGATATTTCATGGCGTTCGACGGTACCGCGCCGCAGTTCGACGCCGACGAAGATATGGGCCGTGTCCGATGCCTGCAGACGGTAATTGAATTCGGTGATGTTGCGCTTGCCGAGTGCTGTGCAGAACGCCAGAAAACTGCCCGGACGTTCGGGGATTTCAACGGCGAACAGCGCCTCGCGCTGCTCGCCGAGCGCCGCTCGTTCGGCAATATGCCGCAGCCGATCGAAATTGACGTTGGCGCCGCAATTGACAGTGACCAGTGTCTGGCCCTGCACGCCGTGCGCCGCGACATGACGCTTGAGCCCCGCCACGGATAGCGCCCCGGCGGGTTCGACGATGGTGCGGGTGTCCTCGAAGATGTCCTGAATCGCCGCGCAGATCTCATCGGTGTCGACGATGACGATGTCATCAACGAGTTCCCGGCAGATCCGGAACGTTTCGTCGCCAACACGCCGAACCGCAACGCCGTCGGCGAAACTGCCGACAGTGTCGAGCGTCACGGGCCGGCCCGCGGCGAATGCGGCGGTCATGCTCGCCGCATCTTCGGGTTCGACACCGATCAGTTTGGTCTCCGGGCGGCAGGACCGGATGTATGTCGCGATGCCGGCCATCAGTCCGCCGCCGCCGATGGGTACGAAGATAGCGTCGATGGGGTCGGCATGCTGGCGGTCGATTTCCATACCGATCGTGCCCTGACCGGCGATGACCTGCGGGTCATCGAAAGGATGGATAAACGTCAGCTGTTTCTCATCCGCCAGTACGCACGCCTGAGCATAGGCGTCATCGTAGGTCGCCCCATACAGAATAACTTCGCCGCCGAGGGATTCGACGGCCGTGATCTTGATGGTCGGCGTGTATTCGGGCATGACGACGAGGGCCCGGGTGCCCAGTTCACGCGCGGCAAGCGCGACGCCCTGTGCATGGTTACCGGCAGAACTGCAGATGACCCCGCGCGCGAGGTCTGCGGGTGGTAGTTGCACCAGCTTGTTGTACGCGCCGCGCAATTTGAACGAGAACACCGACTGCAGGTCCTCGCGTTTGAACAGCACGTCGTTGCCGAGGCGCCGCGACAGGCGTGCAGCCGGTTCCAGGGGCGTCTCGATGGCGACATCGTAGACGCGCGCCTCCAGGATCATTTTGACGTAGTCGTCGGTATTCATGGGATTCGGGCCGGTAATCGCCCTAATAGTAGGGTAAATCCGCGTTGCCGGGGGGCGGAATAAACGGGTCGAATGACGGAAATTCAGTGGGCCAGGAATGAATTATGGGGCCAAGAATTAAGGGGACAGTTCACTTATCTCCTCAATCGATAAAGCCGTATTCTCAGTGAGTGCTTCCGGAGATAAGTGAACTGTCCCCTTAATTCCCGAAATTCTCCTGAATTTCGAATGCTATCAGCTGGTTACAGCTGCAGCAGATCTGCTTGGCGGCGCGTCAGCTGTTCGAGTTTGTAATCTGGCAGCACGAACAGCCAGCCGTCGAGTCGCCGGTTGAGATCGGCGGCGCGCGCACCGGGCGTGTCGGTCGCTGCCGAGGCGGGCACTGCGGCGTTCTCTGCGGACCCGGGGTCGTTTGTCGGTGGCACGAAGCGGTCGGCGAGTGTCGCGTCGTGTGAGACGTCGAACGCAACCCGGGCTTGATCGTCTGTGGAAAATATCCGTGCCGTGACGACCAGCCCGTCAAACATTTCAAAACGCGTCACGACCGGCTCGGCGCCGTCAGCATCGGTGCCGGGCGTCAGCGGCGTGACATCATCGAACTCCAGGCCGGTCAGCACGGCGCCCATCGAGCCGGTGATACCCGCGTAGGCGAGCGTGGCATCCTCGGGCATGTCCGCCAGCTCGAAGGTATCCGCGTCACGATCCGCTTTCTCGATCCGGACAATCTCGCCGTCGGGGTGTGTCGTCGTGACCCGGAACACGTCGCGGGTCGCCACGTCGATCAGCGCGCGGTCGAGCCAGTCGGCAGGGTTGGCGCCGAGGTCGAGCGGCGCCGAGACCAGCAGACTGACGGCTTCGCCGATCCGGCGCACATAGGCGTTCGCGCCGCGTACACTGGTCTTGCCGACGATAATACGCTGCGGGCCGCCGGGTAAGTCGAGTGCAAGTTCGATGCCGGTCGCGCCGTCGTCCGTGATATCCGCGACGCCGAGTTTTGCGTAACGCGCCGGATCGGCGGTTTTCTCCTCGATGACGCGCGCGTCGGCGAGTGCGATCAGGTTGCGGCGAATCCGGCCGATGTCGGCGGCATAGTCGCCGCGTTCGGCGACGGTCCAGCGGGTCGATCCGCGGCGCAACGTGGTGACGTTACCCTCGCCGTCGGTAACCGTGAATCCTTTGATATCGTTAATATTTTCAGAGAGTTCTGGCATCAGGAGCCGGTCTGCGGCGCTATCGTCGCGGTCGCGGCCTGCGATCATGAACGTGCCCAGCACGATGATCGCAATGACCAGGATCAGGAACGTGCGGCGATTCATGTGCCGGTTCCGGCACGGCGCTTCTGTCGCCGCACGAGCAGCAGTCCGATACTCAGTGCCGTGATCACCACCGGGACGAGGCCGATGTTGATGATCTTGAGTCGGTTGCCGAGGCCCTCGATTTGCTGATCGAGTTCGCGTTGCACCTGGCGCAGTTCCTTGCGAATGCGCAGTCGTTGTTGCTGGAAGCGTTCCAGTTCGGTCTCTTGCTCGGGTGACAGGATCATCGTGCCGGTATCTGCGCGGCCGGCCTGGAGTTCGCCGAGTTTTGTCTCAGTCTCGCGCAATTCCTGTTGCAACCGTTGTTCGGTCTCTCTGAAGCGCTCCTCGGCCAGTCGTTGCAACTCCTGCACCCGGGTGAACGGCCTCGAGAACGTTGCGCGGGCCCGGACGCTGATCAAATCGCCGGATCCGGTCAGGTTATCGAGTGCATTGGCGATGAAGTCGCCGTTGCCGGCAAAAGCCGTCGAGATGCGCTGCCCGAAGAAGTTCTGCACCTGTGCCCAGAGCCGGTCGGTCAGAATATCGGTGTCGGCAATCAGGATTACGTTGACGGGATCGGCGGAGGCGGCGATATGGGCCTCGTTCGTGACGCCCACGGGCGGCCCGTCGGGGAATGCGCTCGGTACGGTGCCGCCGATACGTGCGGCGAGTATGTAGCGCAGACCGGTCGGCTCAAAGCCCTGGCGCAGTTCCCCGGGCTCGCGAATAAAGGCGAGCCCGTCGGCGCTCATCGGCGCGGCGAGCGTGCTGGATTCAACCAGCGGCACGACCGTGGCGGCCGCGTCATCGGCAACGGTGATGAAGCCGGCAAAGCCGACATTCAGGTTGCGCAGATCGGCGCTGACGACGTCCGCACGGTCGATGCCGTTGTCGTCGATGCCGAGTAGTCCGATATGGCGCACGATCCGGTTATCGAGCCCGCTGACCTGCAACGCGAAGCGGTCGTCGGCGATGTATTCGTCCGTCGACACGGTGACGCCCCATGCCGCCGTCAGCCGATTGAGGTCCGAGGCGCGGCTGGCCAGCATCGCCGCGGCCGGATTGCCCGGATCCGGCGGTGGAATATCGGTTTCGGCATACGGATCGACCATCAGCAGGGCACGACCGCCGCGCAGGATGAACTGGTCGATCGCATACAGCGTTGCGTCCGACAGGTCCTTGGGGTGCGCGACGAACAGCACGGCGACATCCGGGTCGATCGATGTCGCTGTCGCGTTCAACTGCCGCACGTCGAACAACTGCTCGATCTGCGCCATGACGAGCCACGGCTCCGTCATCTGTTGAGTTGCCGGGTCGAACCGGCCCTGCATCGGTAACCCGCTGATCAGTCCGACGACCGGCCGCTGCGGATTGGCCAGCGTATCCACGAGCTTGGCCAGGTCGTATTCGAGAAACGTCTCCTTGCCCGGATCGAGAAAAGCAATGCTGGCCTCGTCGTCAACGCTGTTCGTGCCGGCAATGCCCATGTATACGGGTTCCGGTGCGCCGTTCAGTGAGATTCCCTGCAGTCCGAAGGCCGCGGCCCGGTCCTCGTCCTCGGAAAACGGTAACGGGTCGATAACCTGAACGTGCAGCAGGCCTGCGGACTGCTCGGCGAACTCCTCCAGCATCTCGCGCACGCGATCCGCGTACGTCCGCAGGTACGGGATATCGGCCGTCGCGCGATCGGACCAGAAGAAATAGATATTGATGGGCTCGTCGATGTTGCCGAGAATCTTCTTCGTGCCGTCGGACAGCGTATACAGACCGTTCTCGGTCAGGTCGAGGCGCATACCCTGCAGCGCCGTGTTGCTCAGCGATACCGCCGCGAGGAAGATCGCTGCGATGGTTAACAGTCCGGCCCGGCCGAGCGTGTTCCTGCTGCTGGCCATGGTCAGTCGGCTTTCTTCATGTTTAGCACGATGGTATTCGCCTGGAGCCATGCCGCGATGACGAGCAGGAAGTAGACGATATCCCGCAGGTCGAGTACGCCCTTGCTCAGCGAATTAAAATGCGTCAGAAAACTCAGCGACGCTACGGAGTCGACGACGGCCTGCGGCGCCCAGCCGGAGAAAAAGTCCAGCACGAGCGGGAAGCCGCTGAGCAGGAATACGAAACAGATGACGACCGTGATGATGAAGGCGACGACCTGGTTCCGGTTGGCCGCCGAGATGCAGGCGCCGATCGCGAGGAAGGCGCCGGCCATCAGCAGGCTGCCGATATAGGCCGCGAGGATGACGCCGTTGTCCGGCTCCCCGAGGTAGTTGACGGTGATCCAGATCGGGAACGTGAGCGCCAGCGCGACGGCCGTAAAACCCCATGCCGCGAGGAATTTTCCGAGTACGGCCTCGGTCATCGTCACCGGCAGCGTCATCAGCAGTTCGATATTGCCGGACTTGCGCTCCTCGGCCCACAGGCGCATTGAGATTGCGGGCACCAGGAACAGGTACAGCCAGGGATGGAAGCTGAAAAACGGCGCGAGATCGGCCTGACCGCGTTCGTAAAAGCCGCCGAGGTAGAACGTAAACACACCCATCATGGCAAGAAAGATCATGATGAACACATAGGCAAGCGGCGTTGCGAAATAACCGCGTAATTCCCGGGTTGCGATGGCGGTTATCGCGTTCATGCGGCTTCGCTCTCGGCCGTGATCGTGCGAAACACTTCATCGAGCCGTCCGGATTCGAGATCGAGTTGCTCCAGCGGCCAGTCCTCGGTGGCGGCGAGGGCGCTGATGTCCTTCAGGATCGATGCACCATGCGCCGGGAATGCCGTGATCGTCGTGTTCGGTTCGTCGGACTCGAGGTGGTCGATGCCGTCGAGCGCCTCCAGCGCTGCGAGGATCGGGGCGAGATCGGCGGCGTTGTCGAATCGCATCGTCACGGCATGATGAAAGCGTGAACGGTTGATGAGCGTCGCCGGCGTTTCGTCGGCGACGATTCGTCCGCGGGAGATGATGATCGCGCGGTTACAGACCGCGTCGACCTCCTCGAGGATATGCGTCGAGATCACGATGATCTTGTCGGGGGACATCGATCGGATCAGCTCGCGCACCTCGTGCTTCTGGTTCGGATCGAGGCCGTCGGTCGGCTCGTCCATGATCAGGACCGGCGGATCGTGCAGGATCGCCTGCGCAATACCGACGCGCCGTCGAAAGCCCTTGGACAGGGTTTCAATGCTTTGGTCGAGCACCCGCGCCAAATTCAGGCGTTCGATAACGTCGTCTGTTCGCTCGGTCGCTTCGCGCGTCGACAGCCCGCGAATCCGGGCGATAAACGACAGGAAGGCGCGCGGTGTCATCTCGCCGTAGGAAGGCGCACCCTCCGGCAGGTAGCCGAGCAGGCGCTTGGCGTCGGTGGGATGCGTCTCGATTGAATAGCCGCAGATTTCCGCGGCGCCGGAGGTTGGCGGCACGAAACCGGCGAACATCCGCATCGTCGTCGTCTTGCCGGCGCCGTTCGGGCCGAGAAAGCCGAGCACCTCGCCGGGCTGAACCTGAAACGAGATACCGTCCACGGCCGTCAGCGAGCCGTATTTTTTGGTCAGCGCTTCCGCTTTGATCATCAGAACTACCCGGAATTGCCACGATTGGGCCGTCAGGAGCCTCGGAGTCGCGCAATTTTGCATAGATACATGGGCGATGCAAGCGGTCCCAACGCGCCCCGTCGTACCCTGTCACCGGGTGCCGGTCTGGGCGCGCTGCCGGCCCGCGGCCGGTGTTTGGGTGACTATTTCCCTGATCGGCCCGGGTCGTCATCACTGTCGCGGAGACACGCCGTGAATACGTCCCTGTGTATAGACCGGACAGATAGGTAACAGTTTGTTCGGAGACATGGGTAACAGTTTCTAAGCATCAGTGTAGGCCTTTTTGGCGCGTTTACCATTACGTTTGGTCATGGTGTTCAGGTCGATGCGCCCGATCCATTGATGG
>JAJFJS010000011.1 GCA_021773815.1 Gammaproteobacteria bacterium | reverse complement strand
GCGCCTGGACAGCATACAAGCCTATTGAGCGATCTCCACCATCACCTCGTTACGCCGGAACCAGGGGATTGAGAACGGCGCGTTATAGGCCGCCCGTTCAATCGTGCCTGACGCGCTGAGACCTGCTGCTGCAACATGCCGGGCCAGTTCCTGCTCATGCCTGTTGTAATTCGATTCCGTCCAGCGACCAGAAAACCTCAGCACGACCATTAACCGACCAGGCACTTCACGAACATGAACCCGCGCATCCGTTGGTACCGGTGCAGTCTCCAACGTGAACTTCGAGGGCAGCATAAAACTCACGCGCCAGCCGGTGTCTGCCGCAGACTGCTGCACCGGTACGGTCATCGCGATCTTCTCGCTGGCGCCCTGCGATACCGGCACTGTCATTGAAATTTTGGACTTGCTGCCGTTCGCGCCAGAAATGTACGCAAACAGGCGTCGAAATCCCTCGCTGCTTGCCGAATTCGCATCTTTGGCACCTTCAATAATCGTTTCCGATACAAGGTACGGATCGTATTGCCGGTACTCGAAATCACCTTTGGTCTTTACCGCCTTGAATTCCGGTTCTTCGTAACTCATTGCGCGTTCCCCCAGCAATGACAGCGAAAGCAAGCCGGCCATCAACATGACCTTGCTTGCAGTGTATTTGCGATTAGAGAAAAACATGAAGCACCTTTATCGGCTAGACCAAGAGTTCATACGATAAATAGGGTCAGAGTAGAAATTACCCGGACAGAACTCAACTTTTGGAGTGAAGGCGGACAGGCCGTATAAGCGGCCTTATGTGAGCTGGCAAGCCTAACTCGCGTCACCAATAATCTCGTCGCGAATCGCGCCGATCTCGACCGTGCGCGGCATCGCCGGCAGGTCCGCGCAGCGCTCCGGTCGCGGACATGCGGCGCTGCGCGGGCAGATAATGCTTGCCGGTCGATCGACGGCATCAGCAACCCAGTCGATGTTCAGTACGCCGCCGGTGCGCCGGATGGCCTGCCGCGCCTGTGTCGACGGCAGCGCCTGGCCGCCGCCCTGCCGGCATCGTTCTGCAATGCTGTCGACGAGATCACCGGCGTCGAAACCCTGCGATTCGAGTGCCGGCGCCAAGTCGATGCCAACCGACAGCACGTGCGCATTGCCGGCCGAATCCCTGGTCCGAAACGAGTGGCAGCAATACAGCAGCGAGCGGTCTCCGTCTCGCAACACCGAAATCTGCGAGCTCGGCTTGCGTGCCTGGGGCTGATCGAGCATGTAGAACACCGCCCAGCGCGGGCACGGATCCGAGACCATGGCCATATTGCCCCAGGGCAACGGGATGCCGTTGCCGCGATAGACCGAACGCAGATAGCCGGGCGGGTAGGCGTCGAAATAATGCCATTGCCGGTAGGCGGAGGCCGCGGTCATGCGGCGCATCATGACCGCAGGCGTCAGTTCGATCTTGAGGCCCGCCTCGATGCGATGGCGCTCACGCATCAAAAAACGGCGAAAGGGTTGTTTCGGGCACAGCAGCGCTTCGGCGAAGAAACCGCACTCGAAGTCGCGCCATGCATACAGCACATCCGTGGATTGCATGGCGTCGAAGCTGTGCGCGCCGGTTTCGGGCGACCCCCCGAGGCGACCGCCGGTGGCGTGGACTGAGCGCAGGCCGTCGCCGCCGTGCAGAACCTTGTGGCCGAGATGAGACGCCAGTTCGTACTTCAGTCGCGCCGGATCGTTCTCCAGCCGCCGGTTGATATAGATACGCGACGGCGGGTCGAAAAACGATCGCACCATGGTCGTGAAGGTCCGGTCGTTGTCACGGGTGCGGATCGGGTCCCGGTCGAACCAGGCAATCTCCAGGCCGTGGTGTTTGACCAGATCGAGCAGGTCATCGACGCGCAGCGGAAAGCGTCGCCCGCCCACATCCTCCGCGGATCTTTCCAGATCCGGAAAATCGTTTTGCTGCGATTCCTGCAGCGAGCGGATCATCAGATGCGCAAATTGCCGGCCGCTCGTGCCGGTTTGCGACAGCAGTTCCGGTATCGCCGCCTCGAGCAGGTCGCGGGAAAACAGGAAGCCGGGTTCGAGCGGCATGCGCGCCTGCCCGCCGCGGCGCGTATCGGCGCGCAGCGTTTTCAGGTCGGCGTTCTCGTCGAGAAACCAGCGCGGACTCTTCTGGAAGACCGTCGCGAGCAGGTCGAGCACGTCTTCCGACGGGGTGCGCTTGCCGGTCTCGATCATGCTGAGGTAGGAGACCGACGGCGCAACGTCCGCGTTGAGCTGGATGCAGCGTGAGGTGACGTCCTGCAGCGTCAGGCCGTTGCGCCTGCGTAGCGCCCGGAATTTGGCGCCGAGGAAATGGCTTTTGCGGATCAGATTCGACATAAGTTTGTGTGAAATTTACATTGTGAAATTTTCGATGTGAAATTTTGCAGGGTTTGATTCTATGCTTCTGTGACTGCCGTCATCAACCGCCGAATTGACCCGGGGTAAGCTGCCGCGATGCAAACAACAACCAGAATGGCCGATGCTGAGCCATCGATCGAGATCACCCGCGAGATCCCGACGCCCGGCCAGGACATCCTGACCCCGGCGGCGCTCGCGCTGGTCGCGGACCTGCACCGGCAGTTCAACGGACGCCGCCTGGAGCTGCTCGCGGCCCGTCAGGTGCGCCAGCAGGATATTGACGGCGGGACATTGCCGGATTTCCGGCCCGAAACGGCCGGCATCCGCGCGGCAGACTGGCGGATCGCCCCGGTGCCGCATGACCTCATCGACCGACGGGTTGAGATCACCGGTCCCGTGGATCGCAAGATGGTCATCAACGCGCTGAATTCGCCGGCCAAGGCCTTTATGGCCGATTTCGAGGATTCGTGCTCGCCGACGTGGTCGAATATCGTGCTGGGCCAGGTGAACCTGCGCGATGCCGTGAATCGGACTATCGGGTTTGACAACCCCGCGACCGGCAAGACCTACCGACTGAATGAAACGACCGCGACGCTGATTGTCCGGCCGCGCGGCTGGCACCTTGAGGAAAAGCATTGCCTGATCGACGGCGAGCGCGTTTCGGCGTCGCTGTTCGATTTTGCGCTTTATCTCGTGCATAACCATGCCGAACTCGCGGCGCGCGGCACCGGGCCGTATTTCTATTTGCCGAAGCTGGAGAGCCACCTCGAGGCCCGGCTGTGGAATGACGTCTTTGTCGCGGCCCAGACATCTTTGGGCATTCCCGTCGGCACGATCAAGGCGACCGTGCTGATCGAAACGATTCTCGCCGCATTCGAAATGGACGAGATCCTCTACGAGTTGCGTGAACATTCCGCGGGCCTGAACTGCGGCCGCTGGGATTACATCTTCAGCTTCATCAAAAAATTCCGCCAGCGTCCCGACTTCGTGCTTCCCGATCGCGGCGCCGTGACGATGGATCGGCACTTTCTGCGGTCTTACGTACAACTGCTGATCAAGACCTGTCATCGGCGCGGTGCGCACGCGATGGGCGGCATGGCCGCGCAGATACCGATCAAGGACGACGAACCGGCAAATGCGGCGGCGATGCGCAAAGTGCGCGAAGACAAGGAACGCGAGGCGAACGCCGGCCACGACGGTACGTGGATCGCGCATCCGGGCCTGGCCGATATTGCCTTGACCGCATTCGATTCCGTAATGAGCGGGCCGAACCAGCTCGACGTTTTGCGTGACGATGTCGAGATCTCGGCCGATGACCTGCTGCGGGTCCCGTCCGGTGCTATCACCGAGGCCGGGCTGCGCGAAAACATTCGCGTCGGTATCCGGTACGTCGAGGCGTGGCTGCGGGGTCAGGGCTGCGTGCCGCTGTACCACCTGATGGAAGATGCGGCCACGGCGGAAATCTGCCGAAGCCAGATCTGGCAATGGATTCGGCACGGTGCAACGACCGCCGAGGGCATCAGCGTCGCGGATGACTTCGCCCGGTTGCTCGGCGAGGAGATGCGGCGGATCGAGGAGCAGATTGGTCCGGATGCCTTCGATGCAGACAATTTTAATGCCGCAGCAACACTGTTCGGCGACATGGTGACCAAGCGGGAATTTGACGAGTTTTTAACCCTGCCGGCCTACGAGACACTGGCGTGAGGAAGCGATGATGACAAGGAAATTCGAAATAGAACAAGTCAAACGCGAGTGGGAGAGTGATGCCCGATGGAGCGGTATCACCAGGACCTACGGACCTGAAGACGTCTTCAGGTTGCGCGGATCGGTGCGGATCGAGCACAGCCTCGCGCGGCTGGGCGCGGAGAGTTTCTGGCGCCTGTTGCACGAGGACGGCATCGTGTCCGCGCTGGGCGCGATCACCGGTAACCAGGCGGTCCAGCAGGTCCAGGCCGGACTCAAGGCTATTTATTGTTCGGGCTGGCAGGTCGCCGGCGATGGCAACTCGGCCGGTGAGATGTATCCGGACCAGAGTCTGTACCCCGTCGATTCGGTGCCGAAGATGGTCGAACGCATTAATAATGCCCTGTTGCGCACTGACCAGATTCATCACATGCAGGATGATGATGCAATCGACTGGATGGCGCCGATCATCGCCGATGCCGAGGCGGGATTTGGCGGCAACCTCAATGCGTTCGAGTTGACCAAGCACCTGATACAGGCTGGCGCCGCGGCCGTCCATTTCGAGGATCAGTTGTCGTCTGCAAAAAAATGCGGGCATATGGGCGGAAAAGTCCTGGTGCCGACTCAGGAAGCCGTCAACAAGCTGATTGCAGCGCGTCTGGCGGCCGACGTTATGGGTGTGCCGACCGTGATCATTGCGCGCACCGACGCAAACGCCGCGACGCTGCTGCAGGCCGACTACGATGAGCGTGACGCCAAGTTCCTGACCGGGCAACAGTCCGCGGACGGGTTTCACCATGTCGCGGCGGGCATCGATCAGGCGATCGATCGCGGCCTGTCGTATGCGCCTTACGCTGACTTGCTGTGGTGTGAAACCGCCAAGCCCGACCTTGCCGAGGCGCGACGTTTCGCCGAGGCGATTCATGCGCAATATCCGGGCAAGCTGCTCTGCTATAACTGCTCGCCGTCGTTTAACTGGCAGGCCAATCTCGATGAGGCTACGCTGCGCAGCTTCCGCGAGGAACTCGGCGCCATGGGTTACAAGTATCAATTCATCACGCTGGCCGGCTGGCATGCGCTGAATCTCGGTATGTTTGAACTGTCGAGAGCCTATGCGGCGGACGGCATGTTCGCTTACTCCGTGATGCAGGAGCGCGAGTTCGCTAACGAGCCGCACGGTTTCCGCGCCGCCAAGCATCAGGCTTTCGTCGGCACCGGGTATTTCGACGCCGTGCAGACCGTCATCTCGCGCGATGCTTCGACCACGGCCCTGACCGGCAGTACGGAGGCGGAGCAGTTCACCGGGGAGGCCGCCGCGTCCTGACGACGCCGGCCGCGACATGGAGGGTGACCAGGGGCAGCTGATCGGTGCTACGGCGGGCGCGATTCATCGCGCTTTCGAAGCCTATAACGCCGAGTTTTGTGTGATCACTCAGCGCGCCCGGCGTCGTTTCGAGGAGCGCGAGTGGCAGCTTGGGCAGCGCGATGCCGTCGAGCGCATCGAGCTGTATGACCGTCGCGTCGTGCGCTGTGTCGCCGAGCTGGTCGGCCTCATGGGTTCGCGGATTGCCGATGAAGAGACCTGGGGCCAGGTCCGGACGGCATTCGCTGCGCTGATCGGCGGTTGCACCGACGCCGAGTTCTACAAGACATTTTTCAATTCCCTGACCCGCAAGGTGTTCAATACCGTCGGTGTAATTCCCGGGGTCGAGTTTCTGGCCCCGGATCTCACGCCGACGCTCAATGGCAGCGCTCCCCCGGTGCTCGAGCTGCGGGTCGAGGGCCCGTTGCATGTCGTCGTCGATTCGATGCTCGAACATTTTCCGTCCGCGGCGATGCTGACCGACCGCGCCGCGACGGCCCGCCGGATTGCCGCTGCTATAGAAGAGTTTGTCGGCCGGCAGCATCCGGAGGATCCGGTGCGCACGATCGAAATGCTCCATCCGGTTTTCTACCGGGCGACGCGGGCCTTTTTCGCCGGGCGCCTGCAGGGCGAACACTGGGTGGCGCCACTGATCCTGCCGTTCAAGAATACCGATGACGGTATCGTCATCGATACCGTCATGACTGATGACGCAGACGTGCGCAGTCTGTTCGGTTTTTCCCGCTCCTATTTCCACGTCGATCTGCCCGCGGTAGGCGCCGCGATCGGTTTCCTGCGATCGATCGTGCCGACCAAGCCGATCGACGAGTTGTATACCGTCGTCGGCCGGGCGAAACAGGGCAAGACGGAGCGTTACCGAAGGTTGTACAAGCACCTGACCGAAGCCAGCGACCGATTCGTCGATGCCGAAGGGCAGAAGGGGATGGTCATGATCGTCTTCACGCTGCCGTCGTATGAGGTCGTGTTCAAGGTCATTCGCGACCGCTTCGAATTCCCGAAAACCGCTTCCCGTGCGGATGTCATGGAGCGCTACCAGTTCGTGTTTCAGCATGATCGCGTCGGCCGGCTGGTCGACGCGCAGGAATTCAGGCGGTTGAGATTTCCGACGGCGCTGTTCGATAAAGCGTTGTTCGATGAATTGCTGACGGCGGCGGGCCAGTCCTGCCATGTCGACGGCGACGATCTGATCATCGATCACTGTTATATCGAGCGCCGCCTGCGCCCGCTGAATCTCTATCTCGATGAAGCCGACGCCATTGCGGCGCGCCGGGCGGTCATCGATTACGGTCGGGCCATACGGGAGCTCGCGTACAGCAATGTTTTCCCCGGCGACCTGTTGCTGAAGAATTTCGGCGTGACGCGCAATGGCCGCATTATCTTCTACGACTACGATGAGTTGTGTCTCGTGACCGACTGCGAGTTTCGTGATCTTCCGCAGGCGCGTTTCGAGGAAGATGAGATGCGCGCGGATCCGTGGTTCTATGTCGGTCCGGATGACGTATTCCCCGAGCAATTCGTCAACTTCCTCGGCTTGCCGGCAGACCTGCGCGACGTGTTTCTTGCCCACCATGCGGACCTGTTGACCGCGGACTTCTGGCGCGACCTGAAGACCCGTCATGCGGCCGAGCAGTGGGTCGAGGTCGTTCCGTATGCGCAGGCGGCGACCGACCCCGGGCAAGACAGGGCGGGCTGATCCGGTCGCTTGCGCCGACGGGCCGTTCGTTGCAAATGGCCTTCCGCCGACCTATTATCGCGCCTCGCTGCACGTCAGCCTGCAAGCGTTGCGTCTCCCCCCGGATCCCTGGTAATTGATCCCGATCGTCGACGCGATCGGGCCGTCGTCTGCCCGTGCCATCGTATTGCAGACCGATATATGTCCAGAGATAAAGCGCTCCTGTTATTCGGTCTCGTCACCTACGGCATCGGGCAATCGCTGTTGTATGTCGTGTTCGGACCGCTGGCCAGGGACATCGGTCTGTCTGAGGCGCAATTTGGTATCCTGATTTCGTCGTCAAATATTGCGGTCGTCGCCTGTTCGCCGATCTGGGGCCGCGCGAGTCAATCGAAAGGGCGAAAATTCATTTTCATCATCGGGCTCGTCGGCTATGCGGCCGGCTACTCGTTGCTCGCGTTCGGCATACAGATCGGGTTATGGGCATTGCTTGCGTCGACGCCGCTGTTCTTCCTGCTGCTGGCCGCGCGACTGGTCTACGGAACGCTGGCCTCGGCGATTTCGCCGGCGGCGACGGCCTATATCGCGGACACGACCGCGGTCGGAGAGCGCGCGGCCGGCATGGCCCTGGTAGCTGCATCGGGTGGCATCGGCACGATTATCGGTCCGGCGCTGGGCGGCCTGCTGGCCACGATCGGTCCGGTCGTGCCCATGTATGCGGCCTCGCTGCTGGCGCTGGTCGCGGCGGTGCTCAGCGCCGTGAAACTGACCGAGCCACCCCGACATGCGGATCGCGATGACAGCGTCCGGGTCAGCGCCTTCGACCGGCGGATTGCGCCGTTTCTGTTCGGCTGGTTCATCCTGTTCATGGTTTTCACCGCTGTACAGGTCATCACGGCCTTCTATATCGAGGATCGTTTCGGCGTGACAGACCGCCAGGACGTGATTGCTGTGGCGAGTATTGCCTTGCTCAGCATGGCCGTTGTCACGCTAATCGTCCAGATTGTCGTCATGCAGATCTGGAAACTGACGCCCAGGCTGCTGTTGCGTACGGCCTATTTTATATATGCGGCGGTGTTGCTCGCGTTCGCGTATTCGAGCAGTCTCGTCGCACTGTACCTGTGCTTTGCCGGCATGGGATTTGCGTTTGCATTGGCCGCGCCGGGGCTTAACGCGGCGGCGAGCCTGGCGGTCAAGCCGCACGAGCAGGGGGCCGTGGCCGGGTGGTTGTCGTCGGCGCCGGCGTTCGGCATGGTCTTCGGGCCGGCGCTCGGCGGCATCGTGTACAAAGCGGCACCGGATTTGCCGATGATCGGCGGCGCCATACTCTCGGTGCTCGTCGGCCTGCTCTATTGTTTTATCCGCATCCCCGACCCGACGGACGAGGATGAACCGGTCGTCGGGCCCGGCTGAGTCGTATCAGGGAGCATCGACCCGCAGGCGATAGACCCGGGTTGATCGATTCGTGCGGAGGCCGGGCAGGCTCGGAGTGATTTATCCCGTCGCGGGTTTGCCGCGCGCCGTCAGGGTTGCTCCGGCCCGTGCCACAGATCGCGATTCGCGATCAACCCGGCGGCCGACTCGGCGGCGCCTTCTTCGTGCACGTAATGACCCGCGTCGGCAACCTCGACGACCCGATGGTGGCGTAATCCCGCGCGCAGCCGCGCGAGTTCCCGCGGCGTCTTGTTGCGATCGCGGGCGCCCCACAGAATCAGCGTCGGCACGGTGAGTTCGCCCAGCATCGCTTCCTCGGTCGCGTCCTCGTAGTAGCCCATCATCGCCGTTGAGCCGGCGAGATAACCGGCGCTGCGCGGTGCCAGCATCAGGTTGTCCATGACTTCGTCCGTGACGATCTCGGGCCGGATGAATGACAGCTTGAGGAATTGTTCGCGGAATGCGCGATCACCGAATTGTTTGGCCGAGAGACGCTGGAACGGGAACGGCAAGTATTGCGTGAACGCCGGCACCCCGGTCGTGATGATGCCCGGATTCATCAGCACGAGGCCGATGATGCCGGGTTCGCGAAGCGCCACATGCACCGCGATCGCGCCGCCGAGCGAGTGGCCGCCGATGACCGCGTTACGCAGGCCGATCGCGCGAATGAAAGCGCCGATCGTGCGGGCCTGGTTCGCGTTCCGGTAGTCGTAATCGACGGGCTTGGATGACAGTCCGAAGCCGGGCAGGTCGACCGCGATCACATGGTAGTCATCCTGCAGTAACGGCGCGAGCAGGCGGAACGATTGCAGCGAATTGCCGAAGCCGTGGACCAGCACGAGGTCGGGTTTATCGGGCGCCGGCGTGCCCCAGGTTCGGAAACGCAGCTCCAGCCCTTCGACGTCGACAAAACGGTCATCCGGACCGGCGAGCGTGCGCGCCGGTACCTCGTCGATACCGGTCGGCCAGTACGCATACGCGACCAGCCCGGCATACGCGACGACGATGAGCAGGCCGATGCCGACCGCTATTTTTTTCAGTATTCGCATCTGGAAACCGTGTCAGGACCGGGGTTGCGTATTCTACACCGGCATTCCGGGTGCCTGCGTAAACTGCCGCCGTCCCTTCGCCGTCGGTGAGTCACGCGGCCGGGCCGGACGCTGCACGTACCCGATGTTGGGTCTATACTCGTGAGAACAAGAACCAATGGATCGGGCCGGCTGTCAAAGCGTCTAAAGGCTCGCGGTGAGTAGCCCTGCGACGGTCGTCCCTGTAGCTCGATGCGGAGTATTCCATGAAGCGACTGATTATCGGCCTGGTGGTCCTGATCGTTGTGCTGGTCGGCGGCTTCATTGCAGCCGTTGTGACATTGAATGCGATTGACTGGAGCAAATACCAGGAACCGATCGCCGCAGCGGTCCGGGACGCGACCGGTCGGGAACTGCGCTTCGGCGGTTCACTGAATATTAATATTGGTCTGTCTCCGGGTATCAGCGCCAATGGCGTCAGGCTGCAGAATGCGCCCTGGGCCAGCCGCGCCGATATGCTGACCGTCGATAACGTCGAGGTTCACCTGAAACTGTTGCCGCTGATCTTCGGTCAGGTCGAAGTGAGCCGGATCGAACTCATCGGTCTCGATTTACTGCTGGAGACTGATGCGCAGGGTCAGGGGAACTGGATACTGGAATTGACCGACGAACCCGCGCCGGACGTTGACGATGACGGGCCGGGTGACGGACAGATGCTGACCGCGGCGGTGCTCGGCAAAGCGGTAATCCGGAATGCGACGATTGTTTATCTCGACGGTACGACCGGCGAGTCGCAGCGTGTCACGATCGATGAGTTCGTGGCGCGCATGGAATCCGTCGACGCGCCGCTCAAAATGGATCTGGCTGCTGCGTTCGGCGACGAGCCGATTGAACTGGAAGGCGAGCTGACCGGCGTGTCCGGGCTGCCGTCGGGAGGCGCCCTGGGACTGGACCTGGCGCTTAGAGCGCTGGGGGCCAGCGTGACGATGGCCGGTCGTGTCGAGCGGCCGCTCTACACCGACGGCATCGACATCTCCATCGACGCCGAGGGCGTATCGTTAACGCAGCTGACGGCATTTGCCGGCGCGCCGGTTGCGGATCTGGGCGCCTACCGACTCGGCGCCAGGATCACCGGCAACGCCGATGCGATCAGGTTGTCCGACCTGGTCGTCGATCTCAAGGCGGCGGATGCGACGATAGGTGTCACCGGCAGCGTGCAGGATGCAGTTGCGCTCGAAGGTATCGACGTTGCGCTGCGCATCGACGGTCGTTCGCTCGCCGCGTTATCGACGCTGGCCGGCACGCAGCTTCCCGACCTGGGCGCCTATCAGGTCGCGGCAAACGTCGCCGGCACGGCCGACAAGATCAAGGTCTCGAATCTCCGGATCGGCATTGCCGATATGCAGATCGACGGTAACGTTGCGGCCGATATTGCCGCCCGGCCCATGCGCCTGGAGGCGACGCTGCGTGCGCCGCGTATCGACCTGACCCGACTGTTGCCGGCCGCTGCGCCGGCGCCCGAAGAGACCGCACCGCCGGCCGGCGGAACGAAGGAGCGGCTGTTCCCGGACGATCCGCTGCCGCTGGACGGGCTCGATGCCCTGGGTGCGCTCGATGCGGATGTGCGCCTCGAAATCGGCGCGCTGGTCGTGGATGCCGAGACGACGCTGACCAATCTCGATGTCGGGCTCGATGTGGGGCCGGGGACTGTCAGGGTCAAGCCACTGAAGCTGACGGCCATGGGCGCTGCGATTGACGGTCGTGTCGGTCTCGATGTTATTGCCTCCGGGGCGAAAGTCGCCGCGGCGCTGGCGATTCGGCACCCCAGCATCGGTGACCTGGTCGAGGAGGGTGGCGATACGATGCTGACGGGCGGGCCGCTGGACATGACCGTCGATGTGACCGGCACGGGTCGGTCGGTGCGCGACATCATGGCGTCGCTGAATGGCACGCTGGCGGTCGAACTGGGTACGACGCGGATCAACAACAAGTGGGTGCAGCGGGCATTCGCCGATGCGATGACGATCGTGAAGAAGCGCGGTGAGGCCGAGCCGGTTGACCTGCATTGCGTAACGACCGACATCAATATCAAGGACGGTATCGCGATCCCGAAAAGCCTGGTCATCGACACGCGCGGTGTCTCGTTATTCGGCAAGGGCCAGATCAATCTGCGCGACGAGACCCTGAAACTGGATTTCGATCGATTGGCCGCAAGCCTCAGTGCGTCGAGCGCATTACCGCCGTTTCAGGTCCGCGGCACGCTCGCATCGCCGACGGGCCGTATCGACGCCAAGGCGCTGGCCGGCAAGACGCTGGGATTCGGTGCTGCGCTGCTGACCAAGAGCGATACCGGAATTACCGACGTTGCCGCAGCGACCGGACCCGAACGCTGCCGGCAACGGCTCGTCGTGTACGAACAGGTGCAGACGGACCGCACGCAGTCGAAGCAGAAGACCATCGAGGCGGCCGGCGATGCAGCCGGGGTGACCAAGGAAGTGACCCAGGAGGTGATGGATAAGCTCGGCGGCTTCCTGCGCCGGAAGAAGCGCGACGACGGGAATCAGGAGTAACCGGCGAACTGCGCGTGCAGCGCCGAATCCGGCGCGCCCGCGTGGCTGCGGTTATCGCGTGAGTCCAAGCGCGTTTTCGGTAAACCGGATCAGGCGGTCCCGCACGGCGCGATCATGGGCTAACGGCGACGTCTCCTTTTCCCTGCAGTGCTCCCAGTATTTTCCGGAGATGCCCTCGACATCCGGTGACGAGGCGAGGTAGACATAGGTTTTCGCCGCGCGCTCCGGGTCGGTGAACAGCGGCCTGACCAGCCGGACGCCGAGCTTCATGATGCCGCGCATGTGCCGGAAGACATTGGTGCCGACGAAATATCCGGGAGAAACCGCGTTGATCGTGATGCCGGTTCCGGCGAAACGTTCCGCGAGTTCGTAGGTTGCATAGACCATGGCGAGCTTGGCGCGGTGATACGCCTGAAACGCGCCGAAGTTCGCATAGCGGCCGCCCTTCCATATCCGGTCGCAGACCATGTCATCGAAGTCGATGCCGGGGCCGGCCTTGTGTGCGTCAGATGATATCTGGATGATGCGCGCCGGCGCACCGGCCCGCAGGCGATCGAGCAGCAGGTGAATCAGCAGATAATGGCCGAGGTGCATGATCGCCATATGTTGTTCGTGGCCATCGCTGTTCAGATGATATTCCGGGTCAGTCAGTCCGGCATTGTTGATCAGCACATGAACGGCCGGGTATTTCCCCAGAACATACGCGGCGAAGGCTCGCACCTGGTCGAACTCGCCCATGTCGCACGCGACGAATTCGACCCGATCGTTGCCGGACAGCCGGATGATGTCTGCCCGGGCCGCGTGGCCGTCTTCGACTTCCCGGTCATTCATGATGATGGTTGCGCCCATCTTTGCAAGTTCGCGGGCGGCGATCCGTCCCATCCCGCTGGCCGCGCCGGTGATCACGCAGATCCGGCCGGCCATGGATTGATCGGTCATATCAATCATCGATGATCACCAGATACGGATGCGCGCCTGCTCGGGCACGTACATCCCGTCACCGGGGCCAATGTCGAAGGCATCGTAGAATTCCTGCATGTTGCGGAGCGCGCCGGTCACGCGATATTCCGGCGGCGAATGCGGGTCGCTGAGCAGCATCTCGCGCAGCGCCTCGTCGCGTATCTTGGTGCGCCAGATCGTGGCGAAGCCGATGAAAAATCGTTCGTCGCCGCTGAAGCCGTCGATTTCCGGCGCGCCCTGTTCGCCGATCAGGATTCGCCAGGCGCGGTAGGCCATGATCAGTCCGGTCAGGTCGGCAATGTTTTCGCCGAGAGTCAGTTCACCGTCGATGGCCAGATCCGGCAGCGGGAAAAACGCGCCGTACTGCTCGACAAGCCCGGCGCTGCGCGATTGGTATTCGCGTGTGTCACGATCCGTCCACCAATCCGCGAGGCGCCCCTGGCCGTCGAATTTACGCCCCTGGTCATCGAAACCGTGACTGAATTCGTGACCGATAACCGCGCCGATGGCACCGTAGTTGAATGCGTCGTCGGCATCGAAGTCAAAAAACGGCGGTTGCAGGATGGCGGCCGGGAACACGATTTCGTTCAATGTCGCGCGGTAGTAGGCGTTGACGGTCTGCGGGGTCATGCCCCATTCGGATCGGTCGACGGGTTTGACCAGCTTGGCGACTGCCTCGCGATGCTCGAATTCGTGCACACGGCGCACGTTGCCGACGAGGTCAGCGGGGTCGATCGTAAGATCTGAATAGTCCTGCCACTCATCCGGATAACCGATTTTAGCGGTGAACAGCGCGAGTTTTCGCCGGGCGGCTGCCTTGGTGTCGTCGGTCATCCAGTCGAGAGAATCGATCGATTGCCCGAAGGCTGCGCGCAGATTTTCGATCATCCGGTCGACGCGCTGTTTTGCCTCCGGCGGAAAGTGGCGCCTGGTGTAGACCCGGCCGACCGCCTCGCCCAGCGATTCGCTGGTCAGGCGTGTGCCCCGTTTCCAGCGTGGACGGATTGTTTCCTGCCCGCGCAGAATTTGCTGGCGGAACGCGAAGTCTTCATTGACGATGGACTCAGTCAGGAAGGGGGCGAAGGCACGGAGTGTGTTGAAGCGCAGGTATTGTCGCCAGTCGGTGACGGGCACGCTGCGAAGCATACGGCCGAGCGCGGCAAAGTAGTCGGTCTGGGCGATCACGAACGTGTCGGGCGTGCCGAAATCGCCGGCGATCAGGAAGGCCGGCCAGTCAAATCCCGGACTGAGCTGCCGTGCGGCTTCGATGGTGAACCGGTTCCGGTAGATCGTTTCGCGGTCGCGGTTCTGCACCCGGGTCCAGTGCAGTTCGGCCAGCTGTGTTTCGATGTCGATGACGGTGTCCGCGGCGGCAGCGCCATCCGGCCAGTCCGTCAGTTCGAACATAATAATAATGTGTTGGCGATACCGGTCGCGTATTTCCACGAGTTTCGGCGCATCGGACAGGTAGTAGTCGCGGTCCGGCAGTCCGAGCCCGTCCTGCCACCAATAGGCCAGCGCCTGTTCGGGCCGGTCGGCGCTGGCGTCGACATAGAAATTCACCGGTACCGTGATACCGGTGGTGAGAGCATGGCCGAAGTAGCGCACGAGATCTTCGTGGCTGCGGATCGCGTCGATACGGGCCAGGTCCGGCTCGATCGGCTGCAGGCCCCTGGTCTCGATGCGTTCGACGTCCATAAAACTGTTGTACAGGTCGCCGATCTTTCGCTGATCCGGGTCCGCTGCCGGATTCGGGCGCGTGGCTTCCTGAACGATGACCCTGATCTGTTCCTCGGCACGCTCGTAGACAATCTGCATGGTGCCGTAGCGAGACCATTCGGGCGGAATTTGCGTGGTTGCCATCCAGCGGCCGTTGACGTGGCGGTAAAAATCATCCTGGGGCCGGATGGCCTGGTCCAGGTCGCCGCGATCGAATCCCGACAGTTGACCGGGGCTCGGTGCGAGCGGCGCATGCTGACAGGCCGTCAGCATCAGGGCGGCGATCAGGGCGGGTACGAATTTTTGCATCGGCGGAAGCATCCTGCATCGAACGGCAGCGGGCATTCTAGCCTGAAAATCTCCCCGGCCGATCGAGCGCCGGCTGGCAAAAAATTCGGGCCGGATTACACTGGCCGGACGGAAACGCGGAGTCATGATCCGACAGGTTGCCCGAACCGATGCGACTCGCACTAAAGCTGGTATTGGCCTTCCTGGTTGTCGTTGGCACCATGGTGGCGGCCTTCCGCTATTGGGTCTTCATCCCCGCGGCCGAACCGCCGGCTCTGGATGGCCGGCTGGCCGAGCATGCGCTCGTCGTCGGCGGGGTCGAGCGACATTTCGCGGTGTATCGTCCTGCGGGTGTGGCGGCCTCACCGGCGGCGGTACTGGTATTGCATGGCTCGCGCGGTGACGGGCGGCGCATGCGGCGCGCCACCAGCTACGGCTTCGACCTGCTGGCCGATCGGTTCGGGTTCATCGTGATATACCCGGATTCCTACGCTACGCAATGGAACGATTGCCGGGCAGCCGGCGACGTTCCGGCGCGCCGCCTCGGCATTGATGACGTCAGCTTTCTTCGTGACCTGGTTGCCGTCGCGGTCGACACTTACGGCGTAGACCGTCGCAGCGTATTCGCGGCGGGGCTGTCGAACGGCGGTCAGATGGGCTACCGGCTGGCGCTCGAAGCCCCGGACCTGATCCGCGGCGTGGCGGCCATCGCGGCCAGCCTGCCGACGCCGGACAATTCAGTGTGTCGCGGCACGGGGGCGGGGGTGCCGGTCATGGTGATCAACGGCACGGAGGACCCGGTGAACCCGTTTGCCGGGGGTAAAGTGACGATCGTCGGTCCGTTCGGGAACCGGGGCGAGGTATTGTCGGCACGTGACACGGCGAACCGGTGGGCGAGCCTGGCTGGTTATGTCGATCCGCCGTTTTTTCATTATTACCCGGACACGAATCCGGATGATGGCTCGGTCGTCAGTCGTACCGTCTGGGCCGACGGCCTGCATCCCGAGGTCGCGCTGATCGCTGTCGAGGGGGGCGGGCACACGATCCCGGGGCCGGGTCTGCATTTCCCGCGTTTACTCGGTGCTGTCAACGGGGATTTTCCGGCGGTCGATGAGATCTGGCGGTTCTTCGCCCGGGAACTGGAGCGCGACGCGCGTCTGCAGCCTGCTGACAAGCCTCCGGGCGGCGCATCCCCGCGTTGATAACGGCTGACCGTCGCCAGTACCGGGGGCTCATGGCCCGGCGTATTTCGCCATTTCTGACGTGTCCTGCGGCCACCTGAAGATATTTCGAAAAGCCGAAAGTCCTTGTGCCCCGGGGTTTTGACGGCAGCGGGCCCGCATCGGGCGCTAGGTAGATTTCCGTATGGTTTCGATTCCGGACCGTTCTAGACTGTTAATGTTCATGGGCCGCGGCATCGTAAGTGCGACGAATTGTTGTCGGGCCGGGTCCATCGCGTTGCAGGAACGATGCCGGTGGCCTCTATAACGACACACAACGATCCCGTCATCTATATCATCGATCCGGATCCTGCCGTCCGGGCCGAACTCGTAGCCCTGTTCAAGCGTACTGGTTTTGACGCCCTCAGCTATGTCAGCGCCGAAGACTTTCTCGCGTCGGAGCAGAATCCCGTCCGGCAGGGCTGCATCGTATCGGAAATGAAATTGCCCGGGGTGGGTGGACTCGAGTTGCTGAGCGTTTTACGCAACCGGCAGAGCCGCTTGCCGCTGGTCATCCTGACAGGCGATCCTGACGTGGGCAACGCCGTCGCCGCGCTGCACAGCAAGGTCGCGGATTATCTCGTCAAACCCGTGATCGAGCGTGAACTGATCAAGCGGATCAAGGTGGCGTTGCGCGGTAATGATGTTGCGCGTGGCTCGAAGGGCGTCGCACATCCGGGCTAGCAGCTCGTCCGCCCGCGGCCTAATCCTCGAGCATGACCGCGAGCTTGACCAGTTCGGCCAGTGAGCGGACCTGCATCTTTTCCATGACGCGTGCACGATGAATTTCCACGGTCCGCTGACTGAGTTCCAGGTCCATCGCGATGACCTTGTTGGCGTGTCCCTTGGCCACGGCCGCCATGACCTCGGTCTCACGCGGCGTCAGTGTGCTGTAGCGTTGCTGGATCGTTCTCTTCTGCTCGGCTTCGTCCTGTTTTTCCCGCCGGTCGCTGAGCGCCGCCTGGATCCGATCGAGTAATTCCTGATCGTGAAACGGTTTTTGCACGAAGTCATGCGCACCCAGGTGCATTGCTTCGACGGCCATCGGGATATCGCCGTGTCCGGTAATGAAAATGATCGGTAGCGTGCAATCCTGCTCCACGAGTCGTCGCTGCACTTCCATACCGCTGATGCCCGGCATACGGATATCCAGCAGTATGCAGCCCTCCCAGTTGGGTTTGTAAGCTTCCAGAAACTCATCGCCCGAGGCAAAGCTCAGCGACTCGATGCCGACGCTCTTGAGCAGGAAGCTCAGCGAGTCCCGCACCGCCGTGTCGTCGTCGATGATAAAAACCGTTTCCTGTTGTTCGATCATTTGTCCGCCACCTTGGTGGGCAGTGTCACGGAGAATGTCGCCCCGCCGCCCAGGTTGTTGGAAAAAGTCAGTGTTCCACCGTGAGATTTCACAATAGTATGGCTGATTGCCAGCCCCATTCCCATGCCGCTGCTCTTCGTCGTAAAGAACGGATGAAACAGCTTCTTTCCGGCTTCTTCCGTAATGCCATGTCCGCGATCGATGACGTCGATGCTGACCGTGTCCGGTGTTCCGATATAGCAATGCATTTCCAGTCGCCGGTTTTCCGGATCGTTGTCGGTCATGGCGTCGATGCCATTGCGCAGAAGGTTCAGAATGACCTGTTGGATCTGCAGCTGGTCGGCGATGATTTCGGGCAGGTTGCTCGATATATCGAACGATACGGCGATGTTGTTGGCTTTGGCATCGACCTCGGCCAGCGGTTTGATCTCGTCGATAATCGCTTCGATGTTGGTCGGGACCAGTTTGACGCTTTCGGGTTTGACGAAACTGCGCAGGCGGCGAATGATGTCGCCGGCCCGGTGTGACTGCACCTTGATATGGTTGAGCGCGGTCCGGATGTCATTCATGTCGGGGTTGTCGCCCGCCAGCATGCGTTCGCTCGCGGATGCGTAATTGGCAATTGCCGCCAGCGGTTGATTGATTTCGTGAGCCATCGCCGCCGCCATCTCGCCCATCGTTGTCAGGCGGCTGGCCGTGATCATGTCCGTGTGCATCCGAAGCTTTCGTTCCTCGGCCTTCTTGTGGTCCGTCAGGTCCCGAATCATGCCGATGAAGCGCACGGTCCCGCGGTAACCGACTTCGCCGATCGCGAGGTGAATCGGGAAGATCGTGCCGTCCTTGCGGCGGGCCTGGAGTTCGCGCCCGATGCCGATGATCCGGGCCTCGCGTGTCCGGAGGTAGCGTTCGACGTATTGCGGGTGCCGTTCGCTGTCCGGTCCGGACATCAGTATCGAAATCCCCTGGCCGACGGCCTCGTCAGCCGTGAAGCCGAACATCTTGATCGCCGCCTTGTTGAGGCGTTCGATCCGGCCCTGGCTGTCCGTGATGACGATCGCCTCGACCAGCGCGTCCATTACCGCTGACTGGGCGGTCAGATCAAATTCGGGGATCGGTTTGTGTTCCGGACTGGTGACCACTAAGCGGACGCCTGTAGCTGAACAGGCAGGCAGTGTAAGGGAATCGGGCTGAACCCGGCAAGAAAACGGCGCCGCCCGGCCGATGTCGGCTGCCTGGCGGCGGCCGGCGGACGTCGGGTGTCAGTTCCGCGCGCGGCGGGCCTCGACCTCTTTGACGAATGCCGCATCGATCATGTGGACCGAGTGGGCCCGCGCTTCCGCGAGCAGGCCATCGATAATGACGTCGAGAAAGACCTGCGGCACGCCGGTCAACTCGATGCAGGCATCTTCGCTGAAGCGGATATCCGGATCGACCTTGTTGGCCATGTAGTAGATCTGTCCGTGCTTCTGGCCCTTTTCCTTCGGTACCGGGATGAAGAACGGCTGTTCGTGCTGCGCGAACCAGAACTCGCTGCCGCCGCGGAAGCCGTAGGACAGTGGCATATCGGGGAATTCGCGTCGGCTGTCGAGTTTTTCCTTAAAGCGTTCTTTTAGCAGCACATTCTGTATACGCAGTGCAAAAAAGCCCTCGATCAGGGGCGGCGCGGCTTCGCGGTGTGGGTGGTATTCGAAGGTGCCGTCGACAATACATTCATAGACCTGGAAGGCGTCTTTCATGATCAACGGGTAATCGGGGTCGCTGCCCAGCGTCGGATGGGGCGATCGCTCGAGCTCGAACGGGCAATCGGCCATCTTGCCCTCGGGGGTTTGTCCGGGATAACCGAGATCGACGACAGTCTTGAGCCAGTCGCGGTTGAATTCTATGAAATTCAGGGCACACTTGCCGGTCCGGCGCAGATTGGTGGCCGTATTCGAACTGGCCCGGCTGACGAGCATCATCGAGTGAGATTCGCTGATGTCGAACGGGAAGACCAGAGAATGCGGCCCGATGCTTGTCGTGCCGCGTTCGTTGATCGTCGTGATCATCGCGAACGGCATGGGGAAAAACGAGACGGACTGGTAGAAGTTGTCTTTCGGCCGAAGCTGGACGAAGGACTCCTGTTCGGATGCGGCCGTCTTCGCGGGCAGTGAGGACATGCGGGGTTACCGGTGAATACCAGACTCCCGCAAGGATTATACGGTTACGGGAACAGTTGCCTATTCGTACTTGTCCCTATGTGTGCCGGGCGGTCATAAGCGGGTGACCCGTAAGTAAAAATACGAATTGGGCACCCTGTAGATCGCTGGCTAGTATCGGCGGCAGCCCTGAAGACTGACGATCAGTAATTCACCAGATCAAGGGTGGAGTACCTTAGTGCACGGAGAAACAAGCGGCTGACACCGTGATTGGTTGCGGCCTGGTTTCTGACAATACAAGGGAGTCAAACATCATGTATATAAACTTCTGGTATCCCATCGTTCGCAGCGAGGACCTCGGCTACGACACGCCTGAAAAGGCGCGCGTGCTCGGCGTCGATTTCGTCGCGTTCCGCGATCAGGACGGCAACGCGCACGTCCTGAGTGACACTTGTACGCACCGCGGTGGTTCGCTCGGCGGCGCATGGTCGGGCGGCAACGCCCCGCGCATCGTCGACGGCTGCGTCGTGTGTCCCTACCACGGCTGGGAATTCGGCGGCGACGGCGAATGCAAGAACATCCCGTCGATCGGTTATGGCACGAAAGTGCCGCCGCGCGCCAAGGTTGATTCCTACCCGGTGCAGGAGAAGTACGGCATCGTGTTCGCGTTCCTCGGCGACGAGCCGGAAGAGACGCGTCCGCCGCTGCTCGAGATCGAGGAGTACGGCCAGGAAGGCTGGATGGCC
>JAJFJS010000002.1 GCA_021773815.1 Gammaproteobacteria bacterium | reverse complement strand
GCGCACGAACGAGCGACAAGAGGGGGTCTTCGTCTCGGTGATCGCGTTCACGGGCAAGGCCGTCTCGGGGGTCGGCAACTTCCTCGGCGGGGTGATCCTCGACCTGATCGACTTTCCGCAGGGCGCCGACGCCGACGTGGGCGAGGTTCCCGAAACCGTGATCTTCCGGCTCGGCCTGGTCGCGGGCCCCGGCCTGGTGATCTTTCACCTCATCGCCGTGTCCTTCGTGACGAGGCTGCGCTTGACCCGCCAGAGCTACAGCGAGGTGGCCCGCGCCCTCGAGAACCGCCGCAACGGCGGGGGCTGAAACGCCACGGAGGGGACCGGGACCCGCTACCCTCCCCCCGATGTCCGCCGAGCACCCGGTCCGAGTCCTCCAGGCGCTCGACTCCGAAGCCGACGGCTTGCGTGCCGAACGCGACGGCCTGCCGGAGCGGACCCGACTGCGCGAGGGCATCGCCGAGCTCGAGCGGATCGCCGCCGCGCGCGAGGACGCCGGCACACGGTTGACGGGCGTGAAGCTCCAGGAGGCCGAGCTCGAGAAGGAGGTTGCGGAAGCCGCCGCCCGCGTGGCGAGCGTCGACCGCAATCTCTACTCGGGGGAGGTCACGTCTCCGAAGGAGCTCGAGGCGCTGCAAGCGGAGCTGGCGCTGTGCCAGGGCACCCTGGACGCACTCGAGGAGCGCGAGCTCGCGCTGATGGAGCAGGTCGAGGGGATCGAAGGCGAGATCGAGGCGATGGTCGCTCGAACGGCGGAGCTCCACGCGGAGGGCGAGGCGCTACGAGCCGCCATCCTGGCGGCCGAGGAGCGCATCGACGGAGACCTCGCGCGACTCGCAACCCAGCGCGAGACGCTGACACCGGACGTACCCGAGGAGCTGCTGCGCAACTACGAGAAGATGCGGGGTGTCGCGCGGCTCGCGGGTGTGGTGATGAGCCACCTGAGCAACGACACCTGCGGCGCCTGCCGGGTGAACCTGCCCGTCAAGGAGGTCAGTCGGCTTCGCAGCGGCGGCCCGGGGAGCTTCGGCTCCTGCCCGAGCTGCCAACGGCTGATCCTGATCTAGCGACACTCCACCCCGCAGCGCGGGTTCGGCCCATCACCGCGCCCTCGCCGAGGGAACCGATGCGTCTCCCGCTATGCTGCGCGCGTGCGCGCCCTGCCGAAGCTCGCCGTCGCCCTCGCAGCCGTGTGCGCACCCGGGCTCTTCGGTTGCAAAGAGGTGCAACGCCCGGTCGCCGCCGCGATCGAGCTGCGGGTCCGCCAGATCTACGACGCGGGCGAGTGGCTGAAACGGGTGCCGGTCGAGATCGCGATCGGCCTCTACGCGCGCACCCGGCTCGAGGCCTTCCTCGACGACCTGGAGCTGCCTCCCGACCTCCGCCAGCGCCTGCTGACGAGACTTCGGGCGGACGACTTCGTGGACGAGCTCGTGCCCTTCCTCCTCTTCTTGCGGGACATGTACGAGACCCCGACGGGGCGGGCCGCCGAAACTTTCGACGACGCCCTGCGCCAGCGCTTCGAGCCGGGCGATGCGATCCCCGGCATGGAGCACTCCATGTTCGCCTGGCAGCAGGCGGAGCCATCGCCTCCCTCCCTGCCCGCGCTCGAGCCGGAGATCGTCCGCCAGCTCCTCACCCTCTACGACGTCCTGTATCTGCGCGATCCAGCTCGGGCCGCGGGGTTGGTGGATCGCCTCGCCTGCGAGAGTCGCGTCGAAGCCGGTGCCCTGCAGGCCGCGACGCAGCAGGCCTCACCGGCCGTCCGCGGGCTGCTGCGCGCCTTCGAGTCCGAGCTCGGGTCGCAGGCGGAGGTCGGCGCCGCGATCGGCGGCGTTCTGGAGGACGAAGGTCGCCTCGAGGCCGCCACGGCCGCTCTGATCCGCCTCCTCGACCAGACGGTGTGCCGCAACTACCGCTTCTTCGCCGCCCGGGCCTTCCGCGGGCGGCAGCTCGGCAGCTGGATGAAGCGCGAGCTGGCCCGACCCGCCGGCGGTGATCTATGGGCTTTCCTCCGCCACGCCCAGGACGAGCGCCGCTACGGCGGCCTCATCGTGGTCGACGGCCTGCAAGGGCACCTGCTGCGCGCCCTCGCAGCCGGCCGCCCGGACGACCCGTTCATCACGGCGATCGCCGCCGAGCAGCGGGCAGGCGGCGGCGCACCGCCGACCGCCCGCTCGCTGCAGAGTGCTCCCGATCAGCGCACGCAATTCCTGCAGGCGTTCGCGAAGAACGGCTTCGACGATCCTCGCTACCTGCCCTTCTTCCGCGCCAGGCTCCTCGATCCGCACACCCACTGGCTTCCGGTCGGGGTCTCGACGACCCCGACGATCAGCGTTCGCAACATCCCGATCGCCCTGACCGGCGCGGCGGTGGCGGGCTCCCAGGCCACCGGCCTGCCCAACTTCCACTTCGTGGATCGCCACTTCCGCAAGGACGGGGTGCAGCGCGGGCGCGCCTACTACTTCTTCGGAAGCGATGCCGTCGAGCTCGTGCCCCTCGCCCGGGCGGCCGGGATGCGCACGCTCTTCGAGCGCTCGCCGCACCTCGGGAGCCTC
>JAJFJS010000001.1 GCA_021773815.1 Gammaproteobacteria bacterium | reverse complement strand
CGCTTCGGTCGGGGAAAGGCTGAAAACGACGCTGAGTGTTTCGTTTACGGCCTGGATTGAACGGTCGGGATCGCGGAGTAACACGATCATCCGGGCGGCCGGTGCGTACGGCGCCGCCGTGCGGTCCGTCACGGGAAAGCAGACGACGTTCAGCGACCGGGCCGGGAGCGGGCGGGGGATCGCCACGATTGCGCCGGCCTGCGGGTTGATGCCGGCGGCCGTGTCGAGTGTTGCGCCCAGCGACTGTTGCAGAAGTTTGTCAACGGCATGGGATACCGCCGACAGCCGCCTCCGCCGTGCCAGCAGTCCGTTGGATTTGGTGCACAGGCGGCGCGCCTCCTTATTCATCTGCAGTATTTGACGGTCCGCGTTCAAGATGATGATGCCGGTACTCAGGCGATTGATCGCTTCGAGTGCCGCGTGGTGCTCGCCCTGGAGATCGGACGTTTGGCGGCGGATCGATAATGAGCGCCGAAGATGCGGCAACAGGCAGGCAAACAGATCGTGGTCGTGTGACGTCAGGTCGCCCCGTTTCGTGTCTCGAGCGAAGGTTGCGAACTGGAGCGTATCGCGATTGATGCCCAGTGCCATGGCGTTGCTGTACTCGAGCCCGCACGGCTTCAGGAAATCGTTGAAAAACTCGCTGGATCGGATTGCCGGTTCCTTCGAGTGTTCCGAGGTCATCGCGTAAAAGCCCAGCGTCGGTACCGGCATCAGTGCGGGATAGGGATTGATGTGGCAGTAATGCTGCTCATGCCGGCGGGTGGCCGCGGCATCGAAATGATGGTTCCCGTCCCACCGGGCAGGGGCGCCGTTCAGCCCGACGGACAGAACGCCGCCCCGGTCCAGACCGGCAAGGGTGCAGATATCCGCCAGCATCGGATCGCAGGGCTGGCCGGTGAGAGACGTTTCGTAGATCGTCTCGATTGCCCGGAAGATCCCGGCTGTGTCCCGACTATCGAGCACGCCGTCGATGCTTCTTGTTTTCGGTCGGACAGGCGTCCGGTTCGTGGGCACTGATCTCGGCGAAGGTGGGGACTACTTCAGCTATTTCGTGACATCCGCCACCGTTGGGCCGATTAGATGTTGTTACCAAGATAACTGCCATGTCTTTTTTGTCTGAAACGGAGCAGAAGAAATATCATAAACAACATTAACGGGCTTGTTGTCCCGGAGCCGGTGGCGGCGATCTCGCTTCCAGTTGTACCAAATGTTGGCGGGGTCTCACATTCACCGGTCGAGCCGGTTCCTTCTGATCCGACCGGTTGCTGGTTTTCATCAGCAGTACAGCTATCTTGTGCACCGGGCACGTCGTTGCTGGTTTCTTCCGGTAACGAAGGCGGCAAAGGTTCGCAAACGTCGCCAACGCCGTTGCTATCGGAATCAACCTGATCAAAGTTGACGTCTGTGGGGCAGTTATCATGTACGTCCGCAATTCCATCGTAATCAGTATCCATTGGTGGGGGCAAAGGTTCGCACGCGTCCCCGGTGCCGTCGCTATCGGAATCTGATTGCTCGAAGTTAGCATCAGTCGGACAGTTATCGTATCTGTCCGAAATCCCGTCGCCATCGGTGTCCAATGGTACCTGCGGTGGCGCGCATGCATCCCCGATACCGTCTTCATTCGTATCGGCCTGCTCCGTGTTTGAAATCGTCGGACAATTATCGGGTATGTCCATGATGCCATCGCCATCTGTGTCCGTCGGCATCCCGGACAGCATCTTGATGTCGTCCAGCTTACCACTGCCACGAACCAGCAATGAATTTACGGCAAGAATTATTGCCTCAGGCTGAGCCGCGTTCAGATCTGTCTGGAGGTCGCGAATGAAGGTGTGCCATTCGCCGTCGATCGAAGATGCGCCCAGACCATGCTTGATATATTGACCCGCGCCAAGGGCACTGCTATTGCTATTGGTATATTGGATATAACGTTGTCCGAGGCTTGTCTGGATGTCAATGAAGATAGAGAATGGTTCAGAAAATTTAATACTGAACTCAATCAAAGTCTGAGCTGTATTGTCCCAGTCTTCCCCTTTTGAATTCAGCAGGCGAAAGCCGTTGGTTCGTCCCTCTCCGGATGTTTCAAAAACAAGTCCTTGTCGGTCACTATCGCCGATAACGCGAATGCTGGCTCCAACAGGGTCGGCATCATAAATGTCCCAGCCATCGGTGTTACCCGTGTTGCCATCGCCATAGATTGTTTCATGCAGATTGACAGCAATACTGCCCAGCCTGGATCCGGCGTTCGAAAATTCCCACAGATTGGAAGGTGCGGCGCTGGCGGTCACATGACTGCTGTGATTGTCGAGAAGATTCTCCCACCATCCGGATAAGTCCGATGGCGCGCTGCAGCCAATTTCGTGATTGCGCAGCCGCTTTGATATATAGGAAGTTTGGACGCCGAGTCCCTGAATTGAGAGCGTGTTGTCAAACAGTACATCAACAATTGCACCGGTCTCAGGAATAAAGGACCGCTTGAAAGACGAAAATGTAAAGTACTCAACGCCGTTAATTGTGTTGTGGCGGCTCTTGTGTTCGTGACCCTGCAGAACACCCAGAATTTTTGCGCCGTCGATTGCCGCCTGCTCAAAAATGGGTGCAATGTCTTCGTAGTTCTCGGCCGCTCCCGCTGTCACATATTTATATTGGATAAATCCTGCTGGGGCATTATTGGGATCCCATGAGCCTTCATTGGATGGCGAGCTGAGGCGAAGGTAGATGGTTTCAAAATCGAGGACATCAGCCGGGTTGCTGCCGTAATTCCAGGTGCCCGGCAGAAGTGCACCGATTGAGCGCTGCGGAAGTGCCGCACTGTTTTCCCACAGAAACTGGTTATAGTCGGCTTCATCGTCCAACATGGGGTCGCCGCCGGTCGCAGCTTCAAGATAGAATTCGTCCGTACCATCGGCGGACTGCGTCCAGCGCAGACTGGTTTTGTCGCTTAAATCTATCTTGCCATTGCATCCTTCGGAGGCGAGGCAGTCTGCCCTGGCATGGGCCATGATGATCACGGGTTTTCCGGAATCAATTCCGCCGCGGGACACCTTCAGCAGTTCTCGCCTCAAAAATTCCAGCGTATCTTCGTTGGCAGATCGAAAACCGCGGTTTGCGCCTTCCATGCGTTGCACGTTGTCGTACACGATGAACCGGACTCCCCCGGCTTCAAATGTATAGTCCATGCGGTTCTGGAATTGACCGAAATCATAGGGCTCGTTTGAGTAGTACGGAGAGCTGGTGGCAAGGATAGAACGTGTCGTGCCGTAGGAGACGTCATGATTGCCCACTACTAAATGTATTGGGAAACCAAACTCATCAAAGACATTGTTGAGGCCAGTGAGATTTTTTGTCAGTGCGCCATTAATAATGTGTGAAGTTTCCGTTGGCCAGGAAGCGTGATCTTCTACGACATCGCCAAGAATTGCGCCAAACGCCACGTTTTCTTGTTCAAACGTTAGAAGTGTCGATCTGATCTTGTTCAGATTGCCCGATAAGTTCAAGTTGCCTGGCGAGGCCGCCTGAATGGGATGAGGGGTTGCTAGCGGCTCGGAGTAATAGTGAGTGTCTGACATGATGCCGAATCGGAATTTGACTCTTGACTCGGTATATTCGTTCAGATTTGACGAGATGATCGGCATTGACCATCTCGAGCGGGAATCCGGCAGATCATGGGGCTCAACAATATAGAAATCAGTTGCTCCCAGGTCCAGAAGGGACGAATAGACAATACTGTTATCCAGATGTCCAATCAGCCACCAGTGGGTTAGCCTGGGGTCGAGATTTATATCAAAAGAATATTTGGCTTGTGAAAGATCGAGATCGCCCAACGCGATGGCGTGTTGTGGACAGGCCCCGCGGGAACTGGCAATGAGTATCGCGTCCTCGAGAATGCCTGTGCCTGTGGTATTGAGATGAACATCAAGTGCGAAAGCCGGCCTGAACCCCAATACGAGAATAAGTAAAAATCCCGCCAAGAGTCCTCTAATTTGTCGGATGTCGTAGACCCTGGATTTCAGGGTGGTATTCGCATAGACACGATCAGGCCGCACAGATATTTTCGAATCGGCACGTACACGCATTTCTGGCAAGAACGGCATCTTTGTTGATTCTTCTTCTTTAATGCTTGGATTTCACACTACACGTATTTATTTGCCAGGGGAATCCTCAGGGCATGCTTGTGGCGATGCGAATACAAGCTTTGCGGCTGTCTCGGGGTCGGACCAGTGCGGCAGATGCGAGTCCCCGGGCTGGTTGTGGAGTTGTGCCCGACTGCCGTGCCGGGCGAGTTCCAGAGCGTAGGAGTGCGGTGTGGCCCGATCATTGCTGGCATGCACGACATCGTTCGGGACGCGCTACGTTATTGTTGCGCGGGCCGGGTCCATCCGGTGTGAAACGAGACTATGTAAGGCGGCGATCCGCGGCAGGTCCATCTTCGTGATGAGGTAGCTTGGGTAATTCATATGGCTGCTGTTTGTTGGTCTGCACCCAGCATTAATTTGTCAATCATAGGACCGAACGGCTCCTCATTCATTGCGGCACCGGCGGTTGATGCCTATTCGGTGTCAACGGCCAGCTCTTTCAGGATTTCCATTGCGTGTTTGGCCGTATTGCTGCCCTCGTGGCTCCAGGTCAGTACCGAGCGTGCCGTCTCGATGGCATCTTCCGTGCGTGCGGCCCGCGCATAGGCCTGTGCCAGCGACAGGCGAATCTGGAGATGAGACGGCAGCAGGTAGCGGGCTTCTTCCAGCATCTCGACGGCTTTTTCAGATTGTGTGCCTTCTGTCAGGAACGATCGTCCGTACATCGCGTAGGTTTCCGGCAACGTGTCATCGAGTTTCCATGCCGCGATGTAGTGCGTGCGTGCACGACTCAGGTAGTCGGTGAATTCGGCTGACTGGTTGCCGACCGATAGTGCGCGATCGTGCCAGAACTCGGCCAGGTCGAGTTGGCAGTAAGGATCGTCGGGCGCCAGTGCGATTGCCTGCTCAAAATGTGGCTGGGCGGCAGCATAGTCTTCGCGGAACTTCCAGACATCGCCGAGACCGGCTTCGGCGTGCGGGCGGTTCCTGTCGTCCGCCGCAGCGATTGTGTACCAGCGTTCCGCGTTCTCGCGTTCGCCGAACGTCAGGGCCGCTTCGGCGAGGCTCAGCGCGGCGTCTTCCCGGCTCAGCCGGACCGCCTGCGCATTGAAGTCGGGCAGCAATTTTTCAGCTTCGAAGCGAAAGTAACGGAACCGTCCGGCTTCGAGGTAGCGTTTGACCTGCTGGCTGAGCTTGCTTTCTGTGATCTCAAATGCCGTTTCGAAGGCCTCCACGGCGTCCTGCCCCTGTTCGATCAGTTTGAGGTATTGCGCCATGTCCTGTACGAACGGGACATCCCGATCGGATCGATTCTGCAGAAAGTGAACGAGCGCCCAGGCTTCGCCATAGAACATTGCCTTCATTTCCTGCGTCCAGTCTGCATAGTCGTCCGGCGCGAGTATCCGGCGCATCGGGATCCAGTGTGAGTGGTTCAGGCTTCCACGCCGGTGTTCGGCGGCCAGGCCGATCTTGAAGAGTCCACGACTGAATTCGGACGTGCTCAGGTACTCGGCAAAGCCCTCGTCGTACCATTTTGGATAGCGTTGATCACCGTGGTTACGAACCAGGAAATGCACGTACTCGTGCAGCATCGTGGCGTTTTCGTCCATGCCGCGTACCTCACGGATGACGATAATGTTATTACGCATGGTCGACTGGAAAATGCCGGCAACGCTGTCGTCAATGCCGAGTTCCCGGAAGTCGTTTGGTCCGCGTACGGCAAGAATGCGCGTCGGCACCGGCGCCTCTGTCGCACTCACATTTGTGAGTTTAGAGACGGCTGCCCGGAATAACTCCAGGTGTTGTGCGAGTTCCAGGGTGGCTTTTTCACCCTGGATGCTGCGCACCTGGAAATTCGCCGTACGCACCTCGATCCAGTCGCGATCCTCGAGGTCTTTTGCCCCAACGGTCGCGGTCGCGAGCATCGCAATCATTATGGCAAACGAGGTCGTGATGGTCGGCCAATAGTTCATCGTTCGTTCCTTCGGCTGCTTTGGTCAATATTTCAGTCGGTTATCAACCGACGGCCGGTGCATGCAGTTTGCCAATTGATCATGGGCGTCCCTGAATTGAGGGTAAAGATATCACCCGTTCTGGCGATGCGGGAAGGTCTGTGAATGGCTATTTTTTACTCACGTCGCTGACCCGATGACGCACTGTTGGTTCGGGCGGCAGAAATATTCATCAAATGTCGGTCTGCAGGCGCCCGGTTCGCGCCGGCTTGCAGGAGCGGCTGATAAAAGGGGAGTTTCCAGAATGAAGACCCAACTGCGATATACCGTCGCGTTTGTATGGATGCTCACATTCTTGCTTGGCGGTATCGGCGTTGCCCGTGCGGCGCTGATCGACAACGGCAACAGCTTGATAGATACCGCCACCGGCCTTCAATGGCTGGATCTGACCGCGACCCAGGGACTCTCCTGGAACGCGGCCGAGACCTCGACGTATGTCACGGTCGACGGTTACGTGCATGCAACCGAGAGTCAGGTCATCACGCTGTTCCTGAATGCCGGTTTCCTGACCACCAACAACACGAATAACCCGACGAATGACACGGCCGCCAATAACCTGCTGGCCTGGCTGGGCTGCACGCAATTGTGTGGGACCAGCCATGCGACGGGACGCGGGTTTGCCGCCTGGTACGGTCCGTTCATGACCCGGCCGAATTATCACCTGTCCGGTCTCGGCGCCGGCGCCGTGACGACGAGCCTGTTGTCTTTCAATCCGAACCTGGTTGACGTCACGGCCGGTCATTTCCTCGTGCAGCCGGTGCCGGTTCCTGCGGCCGTGTGGTTGTTCGGTTCGACGCTGGTGCTGCTCGGCCGGATGCGGCGCGGTTCGGGTGGGCCGGGTAGCTGAAAATGAGCCATCCGTTTTGGCGAATGGCTGTTTTTTTGGTCTCGGCGGTCGCCGCAAAATATCCCCGCGATTATGGCAAATGCCGTCAAATCGGGTATCTGGCGGGCGGTTTAGACGAGCTCCTTTGAAATTGGCAGTACTTTCAATGGTATGTAATGCAGCTGGCAATTTTGCCGCACCGACGCCAGCCTGAAATCATCTTGGTATTGCGACATATTTATCACCCGTTCCGAGGATAGTAAAAGGCCCGAAAAAGGGTACAGTACTGAACTATACCGATGAACCGATGACGCAACTTCAGTTCTGCCGGTATTAATAATCGATCATAAGTTCGACCGCCAGCGATGGGTTCGCGCCCGTTTGCGGAAGAACGTACATAGGGGATGTTCGACAATGAAAAACCAATTTTATTCCGGCGTAGTGTTCGCATTGATTTTGACGTTTCTGGCGAGCGGTATCAGTGTGGCCCGTGCGGCGATGGTCGACAACGGCAGCAGCATGATCGACACGGCCACGGGGCTGCAGTGGCTCGACCTGACGGAAACGCAGGGCCTGTCCTGGAATCAGGCTGAGGCCTCGACGTATGTCACCGTCAACGGCTACGCGCATGCGACAGAGGCGCAGGTGATCACGCTGTTTCTGAACGCCGGTTTCCTGACGACGGATAATACGAATAACCCGGCGAACAACCCGGCCGCCAGTACGCTGCTGTCTTTCCTCGGCTGCACGCAGTTCTGTGCCACGGTGAATGCCACGGGGCGTGGTTTCGCGGACTGGGGCGGTGGCTGGACGACGCGGCCGAATTATCATATGTCCGGCCTCGGCGCCGGTGCAGCCACAACGAGCCTGTTGTCGGCCAACCTCGACCTGATCGATGCCACGGCCGGTCACTTCCTCGTGCAACCCGTGCCCGTTCCGGCGGCAGCGTGGTTGTTCGGCTCGGCACTGGGCCTGCTCGGCTGGGTGCGGCGTAACGTTCGGTAAAAAGTTTCTCGGTTAGATCCTCCAGGATCCTCCATTAGGAACCCGCTTCGGCGGGTTCTTTTTTTTGGGAGCGGAAATCGGGAATGAAGGGGACAGTTATCTGTCCCCTTCATTCCCGCCCACCGATGTAATTGGTGTCAGACACCGAATTATCTGGAGTCGCTGAGTACGAGGCCTGCGAGAGGCGCTGCCAGGGGCGCGGTGTGCGCTCAGTTGACCGTGGCCTTGCCGACCACGGCGGCCAGTTCGTGTTGCGAACTCGTGGCCGTTTTTCGGAATATGCGTTTGAGCAGGGTGCGCGATGTATTGATCGAATGGCCAATCGTTGCGGCCGCCTCCTGCAGCGTCTTGCCGTCGGCGATCATTGCGGCGATCCGGGCCTCTGTCGGGGACAGGCCGAAGACGATCTGCAACGTTTCACGTGCGGCCCGGAGCGAACGGTCGGGGTTGCGAATCAGGATCAGCAGCCGGGCGGCGGCATCGAGTGGCGCCGCCGACCGGCCCGTCAGTGGCACGCTCATTACGCTCAGCGGCCTTGCCGGCGCGGCGCGGGGAATCGAAACGATGCTGCCGGCCTGTGGGTCTGTGCCGGCGCCGGTATCGAGCGCCGCGCCGAGGGCCCGCTGCAGTTTCCGGTCGATGTCGGCCGAGACGGCGGTCAGCCGTTGTCGCCGCGTGGCCAACCCGTTCGCGTGCGTGCACAGGCGTCGCGCAGTGTCGTTCATCTGCAATATCTTTCGGTTCGCGCCTAACAGCAGCGTGCCGGTGCTCAGCCGGTCCATCGTCGCCAGCGTGGCATCGCGCTCGCTCCGGGTTTCCCCGAGCCGTCGGTGAACGGTGCAGGACCGGTGCACGTGCGGCAGCAGGATCGCGAACAGCTCTTTTTCCTGCGTGGTGAAGTCGCCGCGTTTCCGGTCCCGGCCGAACATGGCGCCGAGAATCAATGTCCGGTCGAGATCGAGCACCATGGCGTTGGCGTACTCGAAGCCCGACGGAATCAGGAAATCGTTGAGGTATTCACTGGAGCGGACCGCCGGCATTCCGGAATACTCACCTGTCGTCCAGTAGAACCCCGGGAATGGCGCGGGCAAATACGGCGCATACGCGTTGATGTGACAGAAATGCTGTTCGTGCTGGTGGGCGAATTCCTCATCGACGTTGTGGGTGGCGGCCCACTTGGCGGGTGCGCCCGTAATACCAATCGTGCGGATGAGTCCTCGGTCCAGGCCGGCCAGTTTGCAGATGTCCGCGAGTATCGGCTCTAGCGCATGCTCGGCGAGGGCCGCATCGTAGATCTTCTCGATGACTCGGAAGATGCTGACGGAGTTGTGGCTGACGGGCATGGCGATGCGGTCTCTCGCGTTGCGTTGTTGCGGCGTTCGGCCGGCCGCAGGTGATATGAAATAGTCTCCGAAAACACGATAGCAAATCTGCTTGTGGCATTGTACTGTCGGACGTGCAGACGGGTTTCGTCCTTGCAGAAATTGGTGTCTGAAATTGGTGTCAGACACCAATTTCAGCGATAACTACAGCTCGCTGCAGGATGAGCCGTAGCGGAAGCAGCTGTAGCAGCGATGATGACGTAAACGGATCTCTTGTCCCGTGGACTCGGCCAATGAGCCGCCGAGGTCGACGGCAACTACTGCATTTCCTTTGCCTGGAAAGACGGTGAAACTGTTGGAATCACCTTCGAAGATTAACACTGAGAAAAATGAAAATGAGCAAGGCAGAGCGGCCTCCCGCTCACCCCGGTGCAGTGCTGAGAGAAGATGTTTTGCCTGCGCTGAACGTCCCCAAAGCCCAAATCGCCCGCAATCTCGGGATCAGCCGCCAGCAACTGTACGGACTGCTCGACGAATCCCCCGCCCGGTGTCGCCACAGATTGCGATCCGGTTGGGCAAGCCGTGCGGCAATGGTCCCGGGCTGTGGCTGCGCATGCAGGCCGCTTATGACCTGTGGCACGCAGAAATGGAGCTGGCGGACCAGATTGACGATATTCCGACACTGGCTGCCGGATAGGCTATCCGGTTACTCAATTTAGCTGCGGGCGAATAAATGAAATCAGAAAAAAGCGGTTCGACCTCAAATTCCACATCAGAGGAGCTGAACGATACTTTATGGTCTATTGGCTGGCAGTTTGGCCTGATGTGCTTTTTTGCCATTTTATTCGCTATAACCGCAATCTATATCTCCGGCTCATATTACAGCGCAGCAGTTTCATTTATAGCCATTTATCCCTGGCTCAAGGGAACGCGACTGATTAATAAAAACTGGAAAAATGTGTATGACGACAAGCTGCGACAAGCGGAAAAGACGGGCGCCAACCAATGCAATATAAATCCCGGTGAAGCAGACATCTATCAATTGATTGTTTGTTCCGGGAGGGCCATAAAAATCATTCCGAATTGTCGCTACCACATAACTTTCTTATACGTCGGAGAAACCTTTTTAGCCATATATGATGGTGTAACCATTGATATGGTGAACCGTGAGTTTATAAGCAGAGGAAGCAGCACTAAAAAGCTGCACTACACTGAAATAAAAACTGTCGACTATTCACGGCCTAATTTCATGGTTCACACAAACTCCGGAGATAAATTGAGCTATAAAGCCGGCACAGACAATGAAGAACCTGCGTTAGAAGCAATCAGGAAAAAGCTTCTTTAAAAAAACAAAATTTTGAGCGCGCAGACAGGCTTCGATGTCGCGCAGACTCTCACGGTAGGTAAGTTGTGCTAATACCATACACAGATATTGATCGAGGCAAGTGAAGGCCTTGATTTTATGATTGCCGCCATAACGTTTTACGCAGCGTCGGAATGTGTGCAAGGGCAGGTGATCGACTACCTGCGAGAAAATGAGTTTGCCTGTGTACATGAGTCATGACCTCCCGCGACATCGCGGCAGCATGGCAAATATCGAATTCCCGGTTCAAGTCGATGACAGGCTTAAACAGGCGATAACTATTGATAACTTCATAAGTTACGATACATGGATCACTAAACGTTGGGACAGCAGTGGTCTGACACCATTTTCGGCGGTGGCTACAGTTCGCTGCAGGATGAGCCGTAGCGGAAGCAGCTGTAGCAGCGATGATGACGTAAACGGATCTCTTGTCCCGCGGACTCGGCCAATGAGCCGCCGAGGTCGTAGGCATCGTCGTCGTCGACGAGCGTGCAGGCATAGACGCGCATCTGCCCGGCTTTTTTGATAACCATCTTGCTGAAGGCACACATGAAGGCGCGACGGGTTTCCTCGGTCTGGAAGCGCGTCATGCAATCCTCGGTGACGGGCGGCACGTCGCGGTGTGCGTGCGGCACGTCGAAATCGGGGAATGAGACGATGCGCAGGTCACCCGGTAGCCCGTGCGCCGCAAGCAGTGCCCGGTAGCGTGCGTCGACCGCGTCACAGTCCTCGTCGGCCGCCTGCTGCCGTGCGACCGAGATGCCGAAGCCCATCTCGTGCAGGCGTCTGAGCCCCGTCAGCGACTGCAGGAATGTGCCAGCGCCGCGGCCGGCCTCGTGGCGTGCCTCGTCGGGGTAGTCGATGCTGATGCGGAAGGAGACCGGATGCGGGGCGCCTGCCAGCTGCCGGATCTGTTCCAGGCGTTTGAGCATGACGTCCGTGCCGTTGGTCAGCACCAGGCATGGCCGGAATCCGGCAGCATAGTCGAGAATCTGCACGATATCGCGGACGATGAAGGGTTCGCCGCCGGTAAACGAGAACTGCCGGACGCCGAGAGTGACTGCCTCGTCGATGAACGGCTGTACATCGGCCAGGCGTATCCGGTCGAGGCGTGTATCGCCGGGTGTCGAACCCTCAAGGCAGAACGGGCAGGCCAGGTTGCAGGCGGTGCCGGTGTGAAACCACAGTTCATCGAGCGTGTGCGGCTCTATATAGCCGCGCGGTTCGCCGGCAGGCGTCGTGAGCCAGTCGGGGCCGCGGTCGGCGGTACGTCGCATCAGCATTCGGGTTGGCCCTTGTGCGTGGCCGCGCCGTAATAGCGCGCCAGCGTGGTCGGCGACAGGCCGATCATGTAGCCGCAGGCGAGTAGCCGGTTTTCGATCGTGCGGCGCAGCCAGCCGTCGCGTTCCCAGCGGCGCGGCGAGACGCCGATGGTTGTCTCGAGATACACAAACCGACCGGCCGCGCGTGTCGCGCGGACCAGCGGAACCTCCTCGAACACTGCGGTGTCGGCGAAGCCGCCGGTGTCGCGATAGGTGTTTCGGCGGATGAACAGACCCTGGTCGCCGTACGGGATGCCGAACCGACAACGAACGTTAATTAATGACGCAATCAGCGATTTGCGCCGGCCCGGCGGGCCGCTGAAACGGAAACGAAAACAGCCGCCGACCGCGCCGGCGCGCACGGCGCGGCGAATGGACTCGATGCCATCCGGCGGCGGCTCTGCATCCGCGTGCAGAAACCAGATGATGTCGCCCGCTGCCTGCATGGCGCCGGTATGTAACTGGTGCCCGCGTCCGGCACGCGAATGCAGATAGCGGCACGCAAATCGCCGGCACAGCGCCGCGATATCCGTATCTGCCGCCCCGTCGACGACGATGATCTCGAGCGGTGCATCGGTGGCGCGGCGCAGTGTCTCGAGCAGCGTTGACAGCGCCGGCGCATCGGCGAGGACCGGGATCACGATGCTGACGTCGATGTTGTGGGTGGGGTTCATGCGGTCGGGTTATCCGGATGCGGCGTAGCCGGTCGCCGCGAGCCATTCGCGGAGCGCGCGTCGTGCCGGCCGTCGATCATCGCACAGGTCGGCATGGAGGCGAGGCAGTTGTTCGACGAAGTCGATGTCATAGCGTGACGGTAACCGTTTCACGGTCAGACCGCTTTGCCGGCACAGGAGTTCCAGCGCCGCACCAAGATCTGCGCTGCTCCACGGCAGCGGCGCCAGTTCCGGCCATGCCACGCGGGCGCCCATCAGCACGACGCCGCCGTCTTCGGCCGTGCCAAGTACGATGTCATGCGTCGTCAGCGCCGCGCGCGCCTGAGCGAAATAAGCGTCATCGAGGAGCGGCGCATCACTGCCTATATATATAAGGTGTTCACCGGGTTGCGCGCGCGCGTCCCGGTCGACGGCGTTGATGCGTTCACCGAGGTTGCCGTCGGGTTGCGGGCACACGCGGTGGCCGGTGGACAGCAACGTTTCGGCCCAGCGCCGGTCGGCCGCTGCGGCCGGCGAGATGATCACGGGTCCGGGCCAGGTGCGCGCGTCCTCGAGCGCTGTTGCCAATAGATGCGTGGCAAGATCAAACGTCGGATCGACGCCAATGATCCGGGCGATGCGCTGCTTGCCGTTGCCGGGTGCCGGGCGACGGCAAAAGACGACGAGGGTCGGTGCGGAACTGTCGTCGGGTTTCGTGTTCATAACGAGTAGTAATCGGGCTGCATGGTGTTAACGAGCGGTAACCGGCAGTGTACACGCGAGACTTACCGTCGCTCGGGTTGCCTGCCAGTTTGGCCGTGCTGCGCATTCATGCCGTCCGGCAGTAACAGCAGGCTTGCGTTCCGGCCAGCGTGTCGGCGAGGATTGCGACCGGTATTTCGACAGCGGGCCACAGGGAGACAACGGTGCACGCAGAAGTCAAAAACTACTATGGCGAAGTCCTGCAGTCTACGGACGACCTGAAGACGAGTGCATGCTGTACGGAGGATGCGCCGCCGGCGCACCTGCGCGACGCGCTGGCGCGCGTGCATGATGAAGTTCTGGCGCGCTACTATGGTTGCGGTCTGCTCGTGCCCGAGGCGCTCGAGGGCGCGTCCGTGCTCGATCTCGGTTGCGGCGCAGGTCGTGATGTCTACACGCTCGCGCAACTCGTCGGCGCCGAAGGTTCGGTGGTCGGCGTCGATATGACCGCTGAGCAGCTCACCGTGGCGCGCCGACATGCCGACTGGCACCAGCAACGATTTGGGTATGCCCGATCGAACGTCGAATTCATCGACGGCGATATTGAACGTCTGGAGGAAACCGGCCTGGCCGAGGCGCGTTTTGACGTCATCGTCTCCAACTGCGTCATCAACCTCGCGACCGATAAGCAGGCCGTGCTCGATCAGGCCTGGCGACTGCTCAAGCCCGGCGGCGAGCTCTATTTCGCCGATATCTATACGGACCGGCGGGTGCCAGCCGAGTTGACGGCAGACCCGGTGCTCTACGGCGAATGCCTGTCCGGCGCGCTGTACTGGAATGATTTCCTGCAGCTGGCCCGGCGTGCCGGCTTCAGTGAACCGCGGCTCGTCGCGGACAAGCTCGTGACTGTCGATGACCCGGCACTGGCGCAGAAAGTCGGCACGATTCGTTTCTACTCGGCAACCTGTCGGTTGTTCAAGCTGCCGGATCTCGAGCCGTGTCGGGAGGACTACGGCCAGTCGGTCAGCTATCGCGGCACGGCGCCGCATCATCCCGACGCGTTGCCGTTCGACAAGCAACAGTCCTTTGCGACCGGCGAGGTCACGCGTGTGTGCGGCAACACGTGGCGGATGATCGCCGGCAGTCGACTGGCTGCGTTCTTTGAACTGTCACAGTCGCCGCCGGTGCATGCCGGGGCCTTCGAGGTCGGCGGTCACGGACTGCCGTTCGATACGCCGACCGAGGCGACCGGCTCGGGGTGTTGTTAGCCGGAAAGAAGTCACCAGTCGTCCAACCGCGGTTGGGCCGGTGACTGAGCAGACAGGAGAAATAGTGGTGGCATCGGTTAGCGTCAGAGACTGACGCCGTGTTGCCGCCGGCGGCCCGTCATCGATCCGGTGGCGAATCCGGCGGTTTTTCGCTCACCGCGACTGGCGCTTCACTCGACCGGTGGCCGGGCGTCTGCAGATGCCTCCGGCTCTCGGAATGCCGGTGAGACTCCCGAGTTGGCTCGGGGCAATTCCGTGCCCCCCGGCCTCAGCGACAACGCCGGAATCGTTTGAGCTGCAGCTCGCGGGCCCGGCGGCGCAGGTTGCGGCCCTGTTTGGCCGAGTGACTCGCGCGTAGCCGCGACTCGAGGCGCTGCAGGCGCCGATCAATAGCCGCGCAGGCCTTCTTGTCGAGCTTCTCGCGGCGACCCGCGTGCAGTGGGGCGCAGTAGGCGAGCCAGCACAACAGCATTCTTCGATCCATGACAGCGTTCCCGGGACAGGGTTTCATGCGTGCCTGTGTCAGCGTGCCGTCGGCAGTGTTGAAAGGCGATGTCCGAAACCGGTGCGAACGCCCGGATTGCCATTGTCGGCTGAACATTGGTGGTAAGAAATTGGTGTCAGACACCAACTGGTGGCGGCAGCTGGCCGGTCGTGATGACGTACTCACCGATCAAATGCTCCTGAACGATGGGTTCACGATAATTGGTGTCAGACCACTGCTGTCCCACAACCTTGCACATCCTGTCAGGCCGGCATGACGGAGCGGCACCTTTCCGAGACTGTGGCCCGCAGGGACGCGGGCCCCAAGCCCACACGGACGTGTTCACGGCGTGTCTCGGAAAGGTGCCGCTCCGTCATGTCGGCCCGTTCCCGATCTTTACGCATGATCGATTCCAGCTTTGCTTTAGGTGA